>JADZFZ010001117.1 GCA_020854145.1 Deltaproteobacteria bacterium
CCCGCCTCCCGCACCCTCTCGGGCATCGTACGACAGGTGCCGCGTCGCCTTCCGCATCGTCCGCGACGTCGGGCGTCTGTTTGCGAACGTTGCGTTTGCGAACGAGCAGGATTCTCCCGTGTGCCCAAAAAGGGCGTGCGAGTTTTCACTGGCGCGTCCAGACGACTTGGCTTAGTGTCGGCTCTGTCCAGGGTGAACCGGCGGGCCCGCCCGCCGTCCTCGGTCCGGCGCGAGCAGGTTTGGCGCTGGCGGGGCGGTCCCCCGAGTCGCTCGAGCGACGCTCCCGTGACGCGTGGCGTCGCGCAGCGGGGGAAGCCGTGTGCTCCCCCGTTCCCTTCCGAGCCCCTGCGGGCTTCGCGGAGGGGCGCGGGGGTGGCGCTCGCTCTGGGCCGATCGCAACGCACCGCGGGTGGTGATGCCGGGGTGGTGAGCCGAGCGGATCGCACGGCGCGCCAGGGCGGAGCGACGAACCCGACGCCGACGAATCGGACGGACCCTCCGACACGCGGCGATTTTGACGACGAGACGACGGAGCCAGCTTGGAAGAGACCAAGGGACCCATGCCCGCCCACACGCGCACGCTGCAGGCGCTCGCCCGCCTCTCGGATCGCGCGATGGCCCGAACGGTGGGCACCAACACGTACCTGCGCGGACGCGTATACGCGCGCCGCGGCGCCGTGGAAGACCTCGACGATTCGACGCCGACGATCACCGCGCGCGTGACCGGCCGCGCCGACGAAGCCTACGACGTGAAGATCGAGGTGGACGAGGCATCGGCGTTCCGATCGCACTGCACGTGCGCGGCGTGGCGCGGTCCCGATCGTCACTGCAAGCACGTTGCGGCCGTGATGCTGGTCGCCCGCGAGAAGGTGCGACCCAAGGAGCAAGCCGCCGCGGCGCAGGCCGCCGCACGCGCTGCGCGAGAGGCGGCTGCGGCCACGCCCGAGGCGGCTGGCCCGCCGGGCAAACGTCGCCGCGCCCGACGCGGGCGACGAGGCCGCGCAGACGAGGCGCCGCGCACACCGGAGGTCACGCACCGCGGCGCTCCGGGAGCGGCGATCGTCGTGCAGACGACGACGCCTTCCGCGGGGCGCGCGGGCTTCGAGGTCTGGCTGCCTCCCGAGGTCCCCACGCGCGCACCGGAGATCGAGTACCGGCTGCTCGTTCGCTCCGCATCGCTGTCGATCACTCCCGTGCTCGCGGCGTCGCGGACGCCGATCGCACCGGTCGACGCGCTGGCTCTGCTCGGAACGGCGACGACCCCCCATCGTCCGCTGCTCCGGGCGCTCGCCCGTCTCGGCACCCGCGCACCGCACGCGCCCCTGGTCGAAGCCCGCGGCGAAGACGCCGCCGACGTGCTCCGCCTCATGACGGGTCGTCGCGTCCTGCTGGAGCCTGCGAGCATCGAGCTGCGTTTCAGCGACGAGCCGCTCCATCCTCGGATCGAGCTCGAACCGGCGCCGCCCGCGCACGTCCGCGTGCGCATCGCCTTCGAGCGCAAGCCCGACGGTCGCAAGTTCTCGCTCGGCTCGGGCGCTTGGTTCGAAGGCACGCCGGCGTTCCACGTCGACACGACCGAAGGCGTCGTGCGGCCGCTCGCAGACGTGCTGACCCCGCCGTGGCTGCACCGTTTCTTCCGTGCTCCCACGATCGTGCACCCCATCGACGATCTGGCGCGCCTGCTCGGAGAGCTCGTGCCGCGCGTCGCCGTCGAGCTCGCGTCGCAGCTACCCGACATCTCCGGCGTCGTGGACGTCGTGGACGTGACGCCGACCTTCCAGCTCGTCGCGCACGGCGACGTGGTCGAGGTCCACGCCGCGCTCCGGGCCGCCTACGCCGGCGTGGAGCTGCCCATCCCTCCCGACGGCCTGCCGCCGCCCCTCGCCGTGCTTCCGGCCGACGAGGCCGGCGAGCGACCGCGCTGCATCCGACGCGACATCGGCGCGGAGCGCGAGGCCGTCGATTCGCTCCGGCGCCTCGGCTTCGTCCTCGAGCCCGACGAGGAGGGCAAGCCCGAGCTCGTCGCGCGCGGCGACGCCGCGATCACGTTCTGGACCGAAGGCATCGGCACGTTGCCCGAGACGTGGGATCGCTTCATCCCGGCGGACCTCGTCGACGTCACGGTGAGGAACAGTCGCGTCGGCGCACGCGCGCGCGTGTCGAGCGGCGTGGACTGGCTCTCGCTCGACGTCACGTTCGAAGCCGACGGCGTCGCGGTCTCCGAGAGCGAGCTCCGGCTGGCGCTCGCCGAAGGCCGCAAGCTCGTGAAGCTGTCGGACGGCACCTACGCGCCGGCGTCTCGCCAGGAGCTCGAGCAGGTGCTCGAGAAGATGACCGAGATCTTCGCCAACGGCGGCCGCGGCGGAAACAAGATCGCGCTGTCGCAGGCCGGGCGAGTCCAGGCCCTGCTCACGATGGTGGGCGCGACGCAGGTCCATCGCACCGCACGCGACGTCTTCGAGCAGCTCAACGACATCGGTCACATCCCGAACGTCGAGGTGCCCGCCGCGCTGTCGAACGTCCAGCTGCGCGAGTACCAGCGGCGCGGCTTCTCGTGGCTCGTGTACCTCGATCACATCGGCACGGGAGGCGTGCTCGCCGACGACATGGGTCTCGGCAAGACGGTGCAGGCCATCGCGCTGCTCCTGCACGCCAAGCACGAAGCCGTCACGCATTCGCAGCGCGTCCGACCGACGCTCGTCGTGTGCCCGACCAGCGTGGTGCCGAACTGGATGCGCGAGCTCGAGCGCTTCGCGCCGTCGCTGCGCGTGGTCGCCTGGAGCGGCGGCGATCGCAAGGGCCGCAAGCACGAGCTCGAGGACGCGGACGTCATCATCACGAGCTATGCGCTGCTGCGTCGCGACGAAGCGATGCTGCAGGAGATGGAGCTCGGCTACGCCATCCTGGACGAAGCGCAGAACATCAAGAACCCGCTCAGCGCGACCGCTCGCGCCGCCAAGGGGCTCAACGCGCAACGACGGCTCGCCATGACGGGCACGCCCATCGAGAACCGGCTGAGCGAGATCTGGAGCATCTTCGACTTCGTCTCGCCGGGCATGCTCGGCGACCTCGCGTCGTTCGAGGAGAGGTACGCCCGGCCCATCGACCGGGGCGATCCGCGCGTCATCGAGGATCTGCGCGGCGCCATCCATCCGTTCGTGCTGCGGCGCACGAAGCAGGAGGTCGCGAAGGACCTGCCGGCCAAGATCGTCAGCGAGCAGCTCGTGCCGATGACGCCCTCGCAGGGCCGGCTCTACCGCCAGATGCTGCGCGAGGTGCGCGAGAACCTGCGCGGCGATCTCGCGCGCGTCGGTTTCGCGCGCGCCCAGATCCAGATCCTCGCGGCGCTCACGCGGCTTCGTCAGGCCGCGTGTGACCCGAGGCTGCTCGGGCTCGCAGGCGATTTCACCGACGAGGACAGCGGCAAGCTCGTCGCGCTACGCGAGCTGCTGCAGGCCGCGATGGCCGGTGGCCACCGCGTGCTCGTGTTCAGCCAGTTCGTGCAGATGCTCACGCGCATCCGCGCCGCGCTCGAAGCCGACGGCATCGCGTACGAGTACCTCGACGGCTCCACGATCGACCGTGCCGAGCGCGTCGCACGCTTCAACGAGGACGACCGCGTTCCCGTCTTCCTCATCTCGCTCAAGGCCGGCGGTACGGGTCTGAACCTCACCGGCGCCGACACGGTCGTGCACTTCGATCCGTGGTGGAACCCCGCCGTCGAGGACCAGGCGACCGATCGCGCGCACCGGATCGGCCAGACGAGGGTCGTCACGGCGTATCGCCTCATCGCGCGCGGCACGATCGAGGAGAAGATCCTGCTGCTGAGCGAGCGCAAACGGACCCTCGTCGCCAGCGTGCTCTCGACCGACGGCGAGAGCGGCCAGAAGCTCAACGAGCAGGACCTCGAGGAGCTGCTCAGCGAGGAAGGGCTCGGGAGCGAGCTCGAAGAGGAGCGCGTCCAGGTGCTCGTGCGCCGGCGCGGCGCCGACGTGCCGAGCGAGCTCGTCGCGCTCCCCGAAGAGACCGCGCCGGAGGTCGCAGCCGATGCGACCGCCGTGGCCGCGCCCGCGGTCGACGCAGCCGTCGTGATGCCCGAGGTGCCGCCGCAACCGACCGACGTCGAGGCTGCGTCGGCGAAACCGCGGCGCCGTCGGGTCACCGTGCCCGCACCTCCCCCCACGGACGAGCACGCCGACGCCTCCGAGCTCGCCGCCGCCGAGGCGCCGAAGCCCAAGCCGCGCGCGAAGGCCAAACGCGCCAAGAGCGACGTCGAGCCCGCCGACCTCGGTGCGGAGGCGCCGGTCGCGGCACGCGCGGAGCCCACGATCGCGAGCGGCGTCGTGCGACGCGTGCGCGCCCGCAAGCCAGCCGGCGACAACGGCGCCGTGGCCGAAGCGGCGACCCCATCATCGAGCGAGGCGGCGGCGACCGACGAGGCGTCCACGTCGAGCACGGGCGAGACCAAGGCGGCGCGCCGACCTTCCGCGCGCCGCGCCAAGCCCGCACCGGCCGCCGCCGAAGACGGCTGATCAAGCCGGTCGATTCGATCCGTCGTCGCTCTCGTCGCTCGGCGGCCAGACGCGCTCCGCCTCGGGCGTCTCGGCTGGCGACTCGTCGAGCATCCCGTTGAGGATCGGGCACTCCGGGTCGAGGTAGTCGACCCTGCCGTCGCAGTCGTTGTCCTTGCCGTCGCTGCACCACATCCATGCGTCGGGCGCCGCGAGCGACCCTTCCTGCGTGTTGCCCGGGAACACCGACGGATCGGAGTCGTCGCAGTCGGTCTGCAATCCCCTGCACGCGGCGTCCCCGAACCCGTCGCCATCCGCGTCGTAGCAACAGTTGCACGCGACGCCGCGCGGGTCGTCCTGACCGTCGCCGTCGGAGTCGATGCCGTCGCAGCAGTGCTCTTCGGGCACCGTGCAGGAGATCTCGGGCCCCGTAGGATCGCAGTCGGAGTCGATCTCGTCGCACGACACGTCGATCGCGCCGGGGTGGATGGATGCGTCGCCGTCGTTGCAGTCGAAAGACGCGCACAACCCGACGCCGTGCCCGTCGCCGTCGTCGTCGTAGCAGCAGTTGCAGGCGGCTCCGATCGGGTCGTCGCGGCCGTCGCCGTCGCCGTCGATGTGATCGCAGCAGACGTCCTCGGGCAGCGGGTTGCACGTGACCTCGGGCCCCGTCGGATCGCAGTCGGAGTCGACGTCGTCGCACGCCGAGTCGATCGCGCCCGGAAACACCGTGGGATCCGAGTCGTCGCAGTCGGGGCCCGGGCAGAAGCCCATCCCGTAGCCGTCGCCGTCGGCGTCGGTGCACGTGTTCATCGTCATCGGCGGCATCGTGCAGCGCGTGACGTCGAGCGCGTCCGTACCGTCGCAGTCCTGGTCCACGCCGTCGGCGCATCGCGCCTCGTCGGCGCCGGGATGGACGTTCGGATCGGCGTCGTTGCAGTCCTCGTCGGCGCATGCGCCATCGTCGTCCGCATCGATCTCGCAGGCCCGACCCGCGAGGTTCGTGCAGCCGCTCGTCGCGAGCCCTCCCGCAGCCGCCCCGAGGACCGTCAGCAGCACGGCGAGCGCACCGCCTGCGACGCCGCCGGCCGCCGCTCCTCCCGGCCCGGTGGCTGCGCAGCCGGCCACGACCACCACGATCACGACGAGGAGCGCGAGCGGCCAAATCTTTGCGATAGTTGCTTTCATTCGATCCTCCGACCCCGCACACGACACACGTCCGCACGCGACGTGGTCGCGCGCACCCGACACGCCTCGCGCGCCTTCGGCCGGCGCGCACGAGCTCACGCCGCCCTGCGAACCTCGCCGCGCGCGTCCCAAGCACGCCGGGCACCGAAACCGAGCCGCTCGAAGCTCGGCACGATCACCTCGTGGATCGCGCGATCGAACGCCGCCGCACGCGTCTCGGGGCTCATGGATCCGAAGGGCGTCGACGGGAACGGACGACTCCCCTTGGATGCGGCGGAAACGCGGCCGATCGCGCTCTGCTCGACGGCGGCGAAGACCCGCGGAAGACCTCGCTCGACGAGCGCCACCTCGTCGGCCGTCATGCGCGGTCGCTCGTGCTCGAGGAACCACCAGCCGAAGCGGCCGTGGAAGGACTCGTCCGCCAGCATCACGGTCAACGTCGCGTGGGCCCTTGCGTCCGAGGCGCCCTCGCGTACGCCGCGAATCATCGCGACCGAGATGCACTCGCCGACGCACATCGAGTAGGCCATCGTGCGCAGCACGCGCGAGCGCGCGGAAAGCCGCTTGTCACTCTGAACGTATGTGGGAGACGGCTCGTCGCCCCGGAAGCCTCCGAGCCCTTCGACCATCTGCCGGCAGAGGTCGACGTGGCGTGCTTCGTCCCGCACCACGCGGGCGGCACACCCGATCACGTCGACCTCGGCGCGCATCTCGGCGAGCTCGCCGAGCAGCTCGGAGAACGCCGTCATCGAACGGTACTCGTCGAGCGTGCGC
Source organism: Deltaproteobacteria bacterium (assembly GCA_020854145.1). GTDB lineage: Bacteria > Myxococcota_A > Polyangia > Polyangiales > JADZFZ01 > JADZFZ01. The sequence goes on from JADZFZ010001117.1 coordinate 6,474, forward strand.
AGGACCCACGAGCGACGCGCGCGCTCGACCACCTCGGGCGCGAGGCCGGAGACCCTCACCGGCTCCTCGATCGCCTCGACGTCGAGGTCGTGCGCGAAGGACCGGTAGAACGGCCGGAACGCGCCACCCGCGTGCTCGAAGTTCGGCTTCGCGCTGCTCTGCATGGAGCCCGCACGAATCACGTTGCGTGCCGTCGATCTGCGGGCCGAGCTGTGCCGCCGACAGCTCGTTGACGACGATCAACCGCACCATCGAGCGCCTCGCTCCTCGAGTCGGTCGGCGAGGTGTAGCCTCGCGCTCACGCTTCCCCGCGGCCCGACCTCACGGGCGGCGGCGCGCGGGCGTGGACCTCGCCCGCCGAGGGCCAGGCGATGGCGCCGCACGAAGGAGGCTCGTGATGGCGGCCACCGCGCGCTTGCGGACGTCGGCCACGTCGAGCGCGGGGTCGAGCGAGATCTGGAGCGACAAGCCGTCGACCAGGGCGTGCACCAGAAGGTAGGAGGCCCGCGCGTTCGGGGCCGTGACGGTGCCGTCGCGGATGCCGACCTCGACGAGCGCCTCGCACGCGTGACGGAATCGCCGGTAGAGGCTGCGCACGGCCTCGAGCGTCTCGGGATTCTCCTTGGCGAACGAGAGCACCTCGGCCTGCAGGCGAAGCTCCGCGTCGAGCGCTCCGCGCGAAGGCAGCGCCGCCTCGATGAGCAGCTCGAGCCGCTCGCGAAACGACCGATCGTCGCGCACGATCGCGCCGAGCAACGTCTCCTGCTCGTGCAGGAACAGGGCGATCGTCTCGGTGATCAGCCGCTCCTTGCTCGGGAAGTAGTAGGTGAGCATCCCCTTGCTGATCCCGGCCTCGGCCGCGACGCGATCGAGGGTCACGCTCGCATGCGATCCCTCCACGAGGAGCCGCCGTGCGGTTCCGAGGATGAGGAGGCGCCGGCGTTGCTCGAGCTCGGGATCTTTGGTGCGCGCCATGGGGACTCTTGACGGACGAGGTTACCCGATTCATAAACCGACCAGTAGGTCTAAGAATCGGAGGACGAGATGATCGACCGAGTGCTCGACGTCGCGGGCGACGCGACCGAACGAGGGCGTATGCAGGGCGAGGCCTTCCGCCACCAGCTCGATGCGGGCTTCGGCGCGTTGCGGGCGCTCCCGCTCGCACCCGCGTGGCTGCCGGCGTCCGTGCACGCGCTTGCGATTCGTGCGGCGGTCGGAGGGCTCGGTCGCTACTACCTCGCGCGGCACGGCGGCTTGCTCGCCGACCGCGACGGCCATCGAGCGGGCGAGCTGTCGCTGCTGCGCGGCCTCGCGCAGGGGCTCGGCACGCACCCTGCGCTCGTCTACGGGTTCAACGCCTTCGAGATCGAGAGCGCCGCACACGACTATCGATTGCCGACGCTCGGCTGCACGTCGCTCGGATTGTCGGCTCGGCACACCGCGTGGGGCGAGCCCGCGCTCGTCTACAACCACGACTTCCCGCCGTCGTTCGCCCCGTTTCTCTTCGTCCGCCGCAGCCGACCGACACGCGGCTACCGTTCGCTGTCCATCGCGTACCCGACGCTCGTCGGCGCGATCGCGGGCGTCAACGAGCACGGGCTCGCCATCACGGTCAATCAGGCGTTCGCGACCGACGTGCGTCGATCGCGACCCGCGCTCTTCGTCACGATGCTGGTGTCGGCGTGCCTCGAGCGCGCGTCGAGCGTCGAGGAGGCCATCGACGAGGTGCTCCGGACTCCGGTCACCAACGGCGCGATGCTCACGCTCGTCGACGCATCCGGCGAGCGCGCGGTGGTCGAGCTGTCGGGTAGCGAGCGACGGGTCCGACGCGAGCGCGACGACCGCATCCTGTACACGTTCAACAAGTACCGTCTTGCCGAGATGGAGCACGTCGAGGTCCCGGTCGGCGCGGTCACCCGCGGTCTCGCGGGCGGCATCGACCTGCACGCCGCGAACGTGAGCCGCGAGGATCGGTTCCGAGCGATCGTTCGTCACGACCACGCCTACGGTCGCGACGAGATCCGCACGCTCATGAGCGACCACGCGGGCGGCAGCGGCAGCATGGGCACCCTCTGCGCGCACGGCGGTGCGCTCAACGAGACCATCGCGTCGGCGATCCTCGAGCCCGCCGCGCGCGCGATGCACGTGCTCTTCGGCCGCACCTGCGAAGGCCGCTACACGCGCATCGCGCTCGACGTCAATCCCCGTTCGGTGCCGGCTTGCGCTTGCGTCGGGGTGGGAGCTTCTTCGGAGGCAGGAGCTCCGGCTCGACGACCACCTTCTGCGCCATGAAGATGGCAGCGTCGAGCTTCTGGAAGTTGCGGTGCTTGTAGAAGGCCAGTGCCGCTTTGTTGTTCTCG
>JADZFZ010001118.1 GCA_020854145.1 Deltaproteobacteria bacterium
TCACGTCGAGCCGTTGCCCCTGCGCATCGTCGTCCACGCACGCGAGTCGCACGACCGGAGACGAGCCGGGGGCGGTGCGTACGTCCTCGATCAGATACGTGCGCTGGCGAACCCGGACGAGCGTGCCAGGCGAGAGGGCGGGCGCTTCGGTGGCCACGACCGCGAGAATCGCGGCTGGGGGGTGCGAAACGCAAGAGCGCCCGCCTCGCGCTTTCGCTGTGGCCATCGAGGTCCAGGATCGTCTTCGATGCCTCGACCGAGATCGTCCCCGGAATGAAGGCTCCACGACGAGCAGGACGAAGCGTTCGCGATCAAAAGCGCATCTCGCCCGGCGAGCGGGCGGACGAGGCGCGCCGACGTCCGACGGCTCAGACCGAGCGACATCGAGCGCACGTGCACGCAACGCGCCGCGAGATGGGCGGCAGGCTCGTGCGCTCTACTGCCGGGGGGGGGGACCTGCTGGTCGGCACGCAGGTTGCCAGCCCTCATCACGTCCCAAAGGCCGCCTCGCCGCGGCGACCTCCGCGGGCGGGGACGGCGATCAGGGTAGTGTCCCGAGAAGGGATTCCCGGTTCTCAGGACCAATCTGCTGGGGTAGCCTCCGGTGCGATACGGTTACGTCAACCGGGAGGGAATCGTGGACTCACGTCGTCGGGTGGAGATCAACCGAATAGCCGAATGGATTCGTGTTGCCCCTAGCCCTCGACCGGGTCCCATTCCCAGTCACTGACGCCGTGGATCGGTTGGGAGGCAAGGTCGAAGCCCCCGCGATTCGACCCACGGGTCCGTCAGGAGAGCCAATTCTGGACGCGAGCCGGCTCACATCTGACGAACGCGCGGACCCCTCTTGACGGGCACCGAGATGGTCCCTTGTTCAGATGCAGACCCCGTACTCCTGGCCGTCAATAATAGCCGGCTCCCCGTCAAAGCCGCGGCACGTGCCGCCGCCTGCGCATGGTCCGTCGCCGACGGAGCAGTCGATCCGGCAAGTCGATGTCGCGGACGGGCCGACACAACTCATCCCCCGTTGACAGTTCGCGGCGGAACCATTGCATGGAGCCCCCACGCCACCAGGCCCCGATAGCGAGCAGGCAGTGTAGAACGACCCATCCAGCTCGCGATACACGACACACCCCTGCTCACGCTCACAACCCTCGTGGGTAAGAGGCCTGCACCCCTCGCTGCAGACCTTGTATCCGGATCTGTGGCTAATACAGGCGGAGCGGGAGTTGAAGCCGCTGCAGTCGGCGGTTGTTTGGCAGTATGGCAGACAATGCCCGCTGTTGCTGCCGGTGGGCGCGACACACGCAAGGCCGCGCGCGCAGACGCTCACGTCCTGCTCGCTGCACCGGTCGCCGGCCACTGCGGTTCCGGCGGCGACGCAGGCGTGAGTGCCCTCCGCAGAGACTTGACAGTTCTGGCCCGGGCCGCAGCCGCAACTCGTCAAGGGATCGCACTCCCGCGTCGTCTCGGGCGGGCAAGCGCCTACAAGCGTCGCATGGCACAGCGAATCCTCGCGACGACAGTACGGCGCATCCGGGGGACACTCCCCGGAGCGCACACCAGTCATGGTGCACCTGAAGGTCCCGTCTGGGGCATCGCTGGAGCTGCAACCCACGCTGAGGCACGCCAGAGCGACAGCAACTCTTTGGCAACTGGTCATCCCGTCCTCCTCGGAGCGTCAACTGAAGCAGAATTCAGAAGGAACTGCGCAGCCTGATGCCGCCAGGATAGAGGTCGGCCGCCACGTGCCCGGGGTCGTTGTCGTCGGCTCCAAAGAGGTCCACGAGCAGCGCGACGCCCACAAGGCCGGCCAGTACGCCGCATCCCAACGAGATCGCTCCGGTCCAACGAAACGGGTCCGCAAGTTCCTGCTTCGTTCGAAGATCGTCGTCGAATGGGCCGGGGGGTGCGTCGCTTACGTCCGAGGCATAGTCCTCGCCGACCGCAAGAAAGACAATCCCGGTGATCGCCGCGACTCCGCCGGTTGCGACCAGGACAATGCCGCCAACCGGTGCACCGTCGCTGCCGCCGGTCTCACGGCCCTGCGCTTCCACCACTACGTCGCGCGCGGCGCACGATTCGCGGTCAAGCGCTCGACGCAATCGCGGCTCCGCAACGCGCACACTCTCCCTGCCGAAGCGGGCTTCGACTCGGTGGTCCCAGAATGGCGGGGCGAGGAGTACCTCGGCTGCTCCGCGCCCGTAGCTGTCGCCGTCTACAGTGACGACTCCGCTCGACGGGTTGGGGACGACACGGACGCGGAGACCCGTCGTGAACGCGGCGTGGCACGCGCGTGCGGCGGGTCGCACGCGGTCGAGCGTGCCCGCCACGCGTGCGGCGTCCTCGAAGCGGCCCGCTCGAACATGCGCGGTGAAGCACAGATTGCCCATCGCTTCGTCGGAGAGATCGGCCCGCACGCACCAACGGGCGGCGTCGGCGTACGCACGCCGGGCAAAGAAGCACTCGGCCTCCTCACCCGCCGTCGCCGGTGGCGTCGTCTCCTCGACGCACCGCCGAGTCTGTGCACCAACGGTCGTCGCGACGGCGAAGAACGCCACGACCACCACACCTCCGAACGGGAGCGCCCCCCTCCTCATCGGATCACCAGACTCGTGGCGGCTGCAGCGAGCCGGGTGCCGCACAGCGAACCGACGCTCACGCCGTCGTCGCAGCGAATCCGGCACGCTCCATCGGCGACCGCCACGGTGCGGCTCGCGCCGGCAGGCACTCGGACGTTCACCGCTGCGGCGTCGCCACACGTGAGCGTAACCGTCACCGCGAGTTGGCGACCGTTTCGGATCGCAATCCGCCGGCCCGAAGCTCGCGGTACGTCGGCGCGCGTCGGAGGGGGTGCCGGCGCCGGTGTGGCCGGAGGAGAGGGTCGTGGCGGCTCAACAGGCACTGCCGTCGACGACGGAGCAAGCTCGCGCCGCGAGGACGCGGTTCGAGGTCGCGCCACACGACGCTCCACGATGGCGCTGACCTCGCGGTCGTTTACGGGTGCGGGAGCAGGTGCGGGCTCTGGCGTGATGTTCGCGGGTGCGGCCGGCTCGTGCACCCGCGTAGTGGGAGGGATCGGCTCGCTGCCGACGGTTGCGACAGGGGCGACCGCCGACGGAGCTGCCGTAGCCGAGCGATCGCGAAGCGCGTCGGCCAGCGTCGCCACCGGACGCTCGGGCGCAGCTGATCGGGGTGGTTGCGCCGGGTCCGCAAGGACAACTGCGAGCGCGATGCCGCCGCCGACTGCGAGAAGCCCGAGCGCGCCGAGCCCGACGAAGAGTGCTGTTCGCTTCGGCGGCTTCGGCGGCTGCGAGTCCTCGACGTCCCACGCGCGCGGAGTGGTCGTGATGCGAGCGCCGCTCGCGCGCGCCCCGGGGGGTGACGTGTCGACGCGCGTGTCCTCCTCGAACTGAAATGCGCCCGCGGGCTTCCGCGTGGTCGCGGCCGGCGACATCTTCAACGCGTGGATTACCGCGCCGAGTTCGGCGATGGTCGCGAAGCGATCGTCGCGCTCTTTGGCGAGGGCCTTCTGCACGATGGCGTCGAGGCGCGCGGGGATCGCCGGTCGAAGCTCGCGAACGCTCGGCGTCTTCTCCGAGTGGATCTTCACGGCGAGCATCGGCATCGTCGTGGCCTCGAACGGCGGCTTACCCGTCAGCAGCTCGAACAAGACGGCGCCCATGGCCCACACGTCCGCGCGCGCGTCGATGTCGCTCGCGCCAGCGATCTGCTCGGGCGACATGTACTGCGGCGTCCCCATGGTGATGCCCGTGCGTGTCGTCGCGACTGCGTCCAGCGCGATCGAGTCTTCGACCAGCTTCGCGATCCCGAAGTCCACGAGCTTCACGAAGTCGCCGCCGTCGCGATCGACGAGCATGATGTTGTCGGGCTTCAGGTCACGGTGGACGATGCCCTTGGCATGCGCCTTCGCGAGCGCCTTGCAGCACTGCGTGACGATGGCGAGCACGCGGGGGATCGCGAGCTGGCCCTGCTCTTCGAGCAGGTCGCGCAACGAGCCGCCGTCGAGGAACTCCATCACGATGAAAGGCGAACCGTCGGCAGCGCCGAGGTCGACCACATCGACGATGTGCGGCGAGCCGACGGCTGCCGCCGCACGCGCCTCACGCTGAAACCGCGCGACCACATCGGCGCTGCGGGCCAACTCTGGATGCAGCGTCTTGAGTGCGAGCTTGCGGCCGAGTTGGACGTGCTCGACCTCGTAGACGGCACCCATGCCGCCTTCGCCCATCTTGCGGACGATGCGGTACCGCTCCGAAACGACGCTGCCGACCTCGAACGTCACGACCGCCCTCGTCCCGCGCGCCGGGCGATGGACGTGCGCCGTCGATGTCTTCCCTCGAAGTGCGACCCACCCATCGCGGTTCGGCCTCGCGCGAATAATACCAAGCGTGAGCTTGGTTTTGTCGAGCCGGCACACATCCGACGTTGCTCGACATGCGCGGCGAGGATCCCCAGCGGGTCGCGCGAGATGTGGGACGACGGATTGCGGAGATTCGCACGGCGTCGGGGCTGACGCAGGAGCGCTTCGCCGAGCGCGCAAGCGTCTCGCTCAAGTACGTCCAGCACGTCGAGGGCGGAAAGGCGAACCTCACGCTCGCCTCCCTCGTGAAGTTCGCCGGGCTTCTCGGCGTGCGGACCGTGGACCTGCTCGCGGTGCCTGCGTCGCGGGAGGTTCGGCGCGGACGCCCGGTGCGGCAGCCACCAGCCTGACCCGGAGCCGAGGGGAGCAACGAGAGACCACGGCGTCGTCGTGCCGCGAGCTGCCGCGCGACGCAGAGCAGCCCGCACCCGAGTCGGCGCCGCAGCCGCATACGAAGGTCGCTCGAGCCCCACGCAGGCAGCGTCCCGCCGTGCGGTGGACGAGTCAACGCAAGACGGCTTATAGGCCGTCATACTTCGACTCGATGACGACTACGCGTCGGCGGGATGGTCTCCGAGCGTGTCGCCGTCGTGCTCCGCAGCGTCGCCGCGAACGTGCGCGCAGCGCGACGGCGCCGCGTGATCACGCAGGAGCAGCTCGCCGAGGCGGCCGATATCGATCTCCGCCACCTTCAGCGCGTCGAGCGCGGGACCGCGAACCTCACGATCGCGGTGCTCGTCGCGCTCGCGGATGCGTTACGCGTCGCGCCGGGGCTGCTGCTGCGGAGGGCCCGGTTGCCGAAGGCGAGGATGGGTCGGCCTCGACGAGCTGGGGCGCCTGGTGCGTCCACAAGGCACGGTGCGTGACGAATCAGCCTCGGCTCCCCGTTGCCGGACGCCCTCCGGTACACTGCGCGGCACGAGGGGGGCTCATGCATCGCCTGTCGTTCGTTCTCGCCGTGTTCGCGCTCCAGGCTTCGGTACCAGCAATTGCTCAGGATGCACCGGCAGCGCCGATCGACGACCGGCTCGACATGCCAATCCGGGCTGTCGCCCCGCGTGTGACGGAAGCCGACCTCGGGCGAGCGTACGACGCTACCTTCACGCCCCTGCGAGGCGGTTCCCTCGCCCCCGACGCTCCACGCCAGGCCAGTGACGTGTCGGAGATCGAGCACGGCTACCGGCTCCTCCAGGAGGGCGACGAACTCCAAGCGAATGCCCGGGCGTGGAGCCTTGGGGGCAGTCTGCGCCAAAGTTCGGAGCGGAGTTTCGCGTACTTTCGCGCCATGCAGATCCGACGGATCGTCGCGTTGCCGGAAGACGTCACGATATCTGCGCGTCGGTCGCCGAATGCGCGATTCTATCTCTCGGCCATCTACTATGGATTCCTCTACGAGATGCGTTTCATCGGCTCGTCCGAGGTCCTTGGTGGAGGGCTGAGCGCCATCTTCCCCCTCGGCGCAGCCGACGTCAGTGCTCGACGCGCGCGGGCCGGAGTGGAGTTCGAGGCCCACGGCGTTGGTCTGACACCTGTGGACGGCCAGGCCATCTTCGCCAGGACAGACAGTGCTATCGAACAACACTATCGGACGGAAGGCGATCCACGTCCCATCCTCGTGGAGTACCGACGGATTCCTGGCACAACACCCGCTGGCCCCGAGCGGCTCACCGTCCGGCTTACCCGCATCGAATTCGCTCGCCGTGGTTGGGACGCGGGAACGGAATACGCGGCGCCTGAGATAAGCGCAGTCGTGTTCCGCGGAGCAAGGCGTGTCTTTGCCGCCCGTGGTCGGGAGGATAGCTACGAGATGATCTTGGCGGGACCGCGCTCCGTGGTCCTCACCGGAGGCGTCGTCAGCAGGGATCAACCGCTGGAGTTCCGCTTCTTCGACGTCGATGTCGCGTCCGATGACGAAGCCGGAAGAACCTTCGTGTCGTCGCTACAGCCGAGTCCAACCGAACAGGAGTTCACCGCGGGGCGCAACGTCAGATTCTGGCTTGAAGCAACACTTGCGTCGGGTGCGCCACCAACCAGCGCGCAAGGCCCTGTCGTTCCGAGTGTGCCTCCCCCGGCCGCCGCGCCGCCCCCGGTCGCACCAACACCGCAGTGCTCTCCCACCAGCCAGGTAGCCGCGACCCTGATCGTCCAGAACCTCTGCCGCGCGCCCGTGGAGATTGAGTGGGTCGGATTCGACTGCCAGCCGCGCCAATACCGCGTACTCGCTCCAGGCGCCCGATACCAGCAGCAAACGTTTGCCGGCCACGTATGGAGGGCGACTGCCGGAGGTCGCGTATTGCGCACGGTGTTGGCGGGGACCGGCCCGATGATCGTCACTTGCGCACCGTAGACGGCGCAGCGACCGGATGTTCGCGTTCGATTGCCGCCGCAGCGAGAGCAACGCCCCCACTCAGCTCACGGCAGTCCGACCACCACCTCACTCGGCGGCGAGTGTGCGGAGACCGTCCCGTTGCCCGCTTCGCCTTCATAGTTGTTCCCCCAGCACCGGACCTCTGCGGACCGGCGGATCACGCACGCGAAGTCCACGCCGCTGGCGAGCGCCACCGCCTCGGTGACCTCGTCTTGGAGCACGGGCAAACGGCTCCTCATCGTGCCGTCCCATCGAGCGAGCGCGGCCCAGCAATACGTCGTGCCGGTGGCCGTGATCGCGCACGTGTGACCATTCCCGAGCGCCACCTGGGCGGCCTCGATGCCCATCACGACCACGGGCGTCGGGCTGTCCATGTCGGTGCCGTCGCCGAGGATGCCGCCGCCGTTGTCGCCCCAGCACCGAGCGGTGCCGCTCGCGCCGACCGCGCACGTGTGCCGCTCGCCGGTCGCGAGATGAACGGCGGTCTCGCCGAAGCCGACTACCGCGACTGGCTCGTGCCGCTCCATGAGCGTGCCGTCGCCGAGCTGACCTTCCGCATTGCGTCCCCAGCACAGGATGCCTCGACTCGTCGAGACCGCGCAGGTGTGCTCGTACCAAGTCGCGATGAATGTGGCGTCGGTGATCGTCGCCACGGGAACGGGTGTCAGCGCCTCGACGGTCGTGCCGTCGCCGAGTTGGCCGTGATCGCTGCGGCCCCAGCATCGGACTGCACCTGACGCGAGACGTGCGCACGAGTGCGCCGTGCCACTCGTCACTTGAACCGCGTCGGTGATCCCCATCACCAACACGGGTGTAGGGCTGCTCGTGCGTGACCCATCGCCGAGCTGGCCGAACTCGTTGTCGCCCCAGCAGCTGATCGTCCCACCCGCGCGGACAGCGCACGTGTGTCGGTAGCCAGGTCCGACCTGCACGGCGTCCGTGATCCCGACCACGAGAGTCGGCAGCGGTTGGGGCACCGTCGGGCTCACGGTGCCGTCTCCGATCTGGCCGCGGTCGTTCGCGCCCCAGCAGAGCACCTCGCCGTCGAGGCGCACTGCGCAGACGTGGTAGATGCCGGCACCAATCCCCCGCAGGTCCCGGCATTCGCTCGAACGGCACGGCAGATCGGGTCGGCACGTCGTTCCGCAAGCGCCGCAGTTCTCGGCGTCCGCGGTCAGGTCCACGCAGGCGCCGGAGCAGACCGCCTCGTCGCCGGGACAGTCACATGCGCCCGCCGTGCAGACCGCCACCGCGGGGCAGACGTTGCCGCAGACCCCGCAGTTGCGTGGATCCACCGACGGATCGATGCAGAGACCGTCGCAAGCGATGCGGTCGGACGCGCAGCCCGCGTCGTCGGCAACCGCGCCGCCGTCGTTTGTGGCTGCATCATCACCCGCGGCATCGAGAACGCCCGCGTCCGGTGGACCGGCCTCGGTTGGTGCCGCCGCGTCGATTTCGCTGCCGTCAAGCTCGATCCGCGCGTCCTCACCGGCACCATCGGCGGCCGACGCATCGAGCGCGGCATCCGTGCCGCCGGCCGCGTCGCCCAGGGGATCGCAGACGCACGGACCGAAGCGCGAGTCGTCGCCACAGACCTGCGCGCCGACGCGGCCGCCGACGCACGCACACGAGGCTGACGCACCCGGCACGCAGCGGTCGCTGTGTGGCTCGTCGGAGGTGCACGCGGAGTCCACCGACAACACGAGCGCGAACGCGAGCGCGAAGCTCCACCCGCCCCCACGTCCACAACCCCCGCGCCGCACGCGCCGAGTCTACCCGACGCGAGCCGCCGATTGCTCCGGCTGAGGTGACACCGGGCAACTGCCGGCGGATGGCCCGAACTGCGCGCAAGGCTACGGCGCGACCCACCGATCGACGAAATCGTTCGCGCGTTCCATCTCGGCGACCGCGCCCATCAGGTTCGTCGCACGCGCGGGCGGGTACGGCGTGCCGCCGTCCATGTCGCGCGCGTGGCCCGGGATCGAGCGCAGCAAGAACATCGGGTTCACCTCCCTCTGGCGCACGCCGCCCAGTTCGGCGAAGTACTCGCCCGTCAGCTCGAACCGACGTGCACCGCCCCTCGCGAGGAGCACGCGCGCGAACCTGCGGCCGCGCAGGTACTCGGCGACATCAAGCAGGGCCGCGATCACGTCCATCCGGCGCGTCGTCGGCGCCACACGCACGATGTCGATGACGACCACGTCGGTTGCGAGGACGCTGTCGTAGCTCAGCGCGAACTCGACGCCGCGCCGCGCCGCTGCTTCGGTGGCGCTCGGCGGGAACGGTGACGGCGGCGGCCCGCCGTCAACGACGAGGTGTTGAAGTCGCGGCGGCGCCGTCCCGGAAAGGCTCTCGCTTTGCCAGAGCCGCAAGCCACCGATGCCAACGACCGCGAGCACGACGCTCGCTACAGCAGCAGGGACCAACACGAGTGCTGCGCCAACCAGAAGCAATCGCGAGCACCGCTTCGGTGCGGTCACGACTGCGCACCTTTGCGGCGGGCACGCCTACCGTCGCTGCCCCGCAAGCCATCCCCTCCCCACACGCGAGGATTCTACGCGAGGGCGCACTTCACTCGCGCTGATGGTGATGATGACGACGAGGAGCCGAGACCGCTCCACATGCCGGCGGGTTGACTCCGTGCCCCAGCGGGAGCCGTACTACGGCGTGACCGACGATCGAGATCCCCTGCAGTCGGCCGATCTCGCGCTGCAGTGCGACGAGCGTCGCGCGGGCGACTCGCGGCCTTGTTGATGAACATGCGGCGCCCAGCTAACCGTCCTCAGCGCCGCCGCGCACTTGAGCGCGGTGCCGCTCCGGGGAGGGCCGGCCTGGGGGCCGGGAGCGCCTCGCGCCGGCCCGCAACGGGTCGGAAGTGGAACCATCGGTCGACGCGCCACTCCCGGCCTGCCTCGCTGATCGTCTCGCCGGGCAGGCATGCGTGATGCGCCAACGATCGGAACGGCGCATGCGCACGAATCTCCTTCTCGAAACCCCAGCGGAACGCGTGGTAGTCGGCGCAGAGTTCGGACGCCCACTCGGACGAGATGCCGTCTCGCTTGGTGAACTCGGACTCGCGGGTGACGGCATGACCGCACTCATGCGCAACGACCGCGACCATCTGGGACAAAGGCAATCCTGCGAGTTCCCGCGACAGGAAGATCACACCCGACGCACGCCACTCGGCTGCTGGCAGCCCCCAGATTCGCGGCTCGGCCGCCTGCGAGCACATTCGCTCGACGTCACGTGGATCAAGGACCCATTGACCCATCGTACCCGGCTCCTCCGGCAGAGGAAATTGGGAGAGTCTCCGAACCCGGCGCTGCAATCGCGCCCAGTCTCGGGGGTACGTTTGGACTGCCTGCAGCACACGACGAATGGCGCTGCGTACGCGAGGCGTCTCGATCCCGCACTCGATTTCAAGGACTCGGCTTGCGCTATTGTTCACTCATACCCCCCTTCGCTCCTGCATAGCTCATCTCGGGTTCGGCTCCGACCGACCGATAGTCTCACCGCGAGCCACCGCGGGCCTACTCGCTGCACCCCGCAACACCCCCGTGGTGGGAACAGCAACCGCGTCGCGAACCTCCGCAAGTGCAGCTCGGCGAGTACGTGCCGTCGCGACAGAGCAATGGCGCGAACGCGCGGTCGTTCCGCGCTTGCTCGCGTCTGTCCCGTCGAGCTGCGACCGCACGGGCCTGGGCTGCACGCCGTTCAGAGGCGGCGACGTCGGCCTCGGCGCGCCGTACGCGCTCGTCGAGCGAGACCTTCGTGGGTGTCGCCGGTCGATCGAAGATCCTCTCATATCGCTCGGCCGTCTCGGCCATCGGTCGCAGGAGCACGACGGCGGCAGCCGCGTCCGACGATCGAGCCACGGCGTCATCGCGCGTGAGGATCTCCTGCATCCGCGTCCCGAGCTGGGTGCGCGCCGGTTCGAGTCGCGCGTGCGGCACGCGAAGCCGCGTCGCCTCCCGAAGCGAGGACTCGGCGCACTCGAAGGAGCCCTGCCGCGTGCACGATGCGAGACGCGCGACGGCGGCCTCGCGCTCGGCAGCCTGGGAGAGATCCGGCGCGACGTCGGCGATCGTGCCCGCGAGCATCGCGAGGCCTTCGCCATCTCCGGAGCGAACGCGAGTGCGGATCTCGTGGCTGAGGCGCTCGCGAACTTCACGTGTTGCCGCTCGCCGGGTCGATGCCGTTCGCCATGGCTGTCGGAGCCACGTAGCCGCGGCGGCGGCGTCCTGGGACTCGCGAACGTGGCGAAGCTGGATCTGGTCTCGGACGCGGTCGGCGAGCGCTGTGTCGATGCCGAGGTCTGCCAGTGCGGCAGCTTCGGCCTCCGCGCGGACGAGATCGCCGGACGCGAGCGCGGCCTCGGCGGTGGCGATCGAAGGGGTCGGCACCGCGAATGCGACCACCATCCCAACCACGAGCACGCCGTACGCGGCCACGGGAAGCCACGTTCGTCGAGCCGTCCATGCGCGCCTGGCGAGCAGCAGCCCGCGAGCCGCCCGCGGCGCGGCAACGGCGGCGCCGACGGCGAAGAGCCACAGCGGCCAGCCCACGCCCTCCGATACGTACCATTCGTGCCGCCTGTAGAACGCGATGATCGCCACGAACGCGATGACGGCCATCACGGCAGCGGCTCCCAAGGAAAGCAGCCCGCGCGTGTGCAACGGTTGCTCATCACCGGAGGCTGCCCGCCACGGCTCTTCGACGAGCACGTGACCGGTCCGAAGCGCGGCGCGGTAGGTCACGCGGTAGGTACTCGACGCGAACCGTTGCACGTAGCACGAGACGATGCGTTCGCGCGGCGCGAGTTGGGGACGCAGCTCGGGCGGCAGTTCGGTCGCCTTGGGCTTCTCGCTCTTTTCGAGGCGCGCGGGCCATCGCGACGGCTCCACGTCGAAGTCGGCCGGCATCTCGATGCCGACGTGGCGACGCACGGCGGAGCCGTCGCGCGGGTGGACGAGCACGACGGTTCGTCGGCTCGTCTCGGCTTTGGTGCCGGCCGAGACCGAGCCCCGGCCCGCGCACGGCAGGCAGAACATCGTTCCGCGATCGCAGGCGACGCACTTTCGGTCGCCGTTGCCGCGGCACCGAGGGCAGTTCTTCATGCCCCGCACGCCGGGCACACGTCCTGAGCCCTCGCACTCGTCGCACGGCGCCCGCAGACTGCCGTCGCAGACCGTGCACGCATGCGAGCCGTTGCCCCCGCAGGTGGAGCACTTCTCGAGCACGGGCACGTCACGCTCGCTCTCGATCACGTGGCGCGCGCGCGCGTAGCGCTCGACCGTCTCCTCGACCGACTCGACGGAGTCTCGGAAGGCGTCGGGCGAGATGCCGTACCGAGGCGCGGCGTTGGCAGCGACCTCTACGGCTTTCGCTCGCCGGGCATCAGCGTCGTCCCCCGCCGACATCGTGGTCAGGTTCGCATCGGGACGCGTGACCGATCAACGCTCCCGTCAGCACTCGACACGGACGGGGGTGTCGTTGCGCATCGCGGCGAAGGCCCGAACATCGTCCTTCGGCATCACGATTACGTAGAGCGTGGACATGGGCACGGTCGCGCTGGGAGACACCCTGAATTCGTGCTCGTGCAATCCGACGGCAACCACCAAGCCGAGCTTCCGAAGTGCCTCGACGAGCGCGAAGGCATCGCGCTCGTGCGCGCGCTGCTGAACAGCGTCGGCCTCGCCTCGAACGTCAAGCAGGTCTCGCAGGTACGCCTTCAGCTCGGCGGCCGCGTCCAAGACGGCATCGCTCTCGCTCGCACAGTCGAAGTGCAGCGCCTTTGCATCGAAGATCGCGTGCAGGTGAGCGCTCGTCGTAACGGGCTGCAACGGGATCATGATGTGCTCGCTTTCGAGTGCTCGCTGCGCTTCGTCTACCCGCTGGATGAGCAGCTCAGCCGTCACCTCCCCTTTCGCAACCCCGAGCCACTGCGCAAGAACCGCAAGGGCGTCGGTCCGCAGCTCCTCTTTTGATGCGTCGAGCGCACCGGCAAGCGCGAGCAGAGTCTCGGCGCTCAAGCCGCGGCCCTCTTCGACGCGCTGCACCGTGCGGGTGTTGAGCTTCGCTGCCTCGGCATGCTGCGCACTGCGCCCGCTGCGCCGGCAGGCTGGTCTTGCACGCCGTGGTGCAGGACCCCGCGAGCATCCGCGACGATCGGAGGATCGGGTGTAACTGGCGCGCCGACCCCGGACGCCTCGGTGCGTGTCGCCATCCGTCTCGGCTCCGTCGCCTGCCCTTCCGTGCTACGCGGGCGCTCGGTGGACACCGCAGTGGACACTTTTCGCGTGATCTCGCGTGATCGGCCGTGCACACCCGTGTGCGTCAGGTTCGCGAGATCATTCCACTTGCGGAGCGGGAGAAGGGATTTGAACCCTCGACTTCAACCTTGGCAAGGGCGCCACCTCCGCGGCGAATGGGCATCACGTCAATGATCTCGCGACGATAGCACCATCGGGGTGCACGACCGGAAACGCGAGAATAGGCAAGGAGGTGGGAGGTCCGGTGGGAGCGCTACTCGCTCAGTGCCATGATCTCGAGGATCAGCCTCTCGACCTCGGCGGCAGCAATCTGGACATCGGTCAGAGTCTCCGAGGATGCGACGTACGACTCGGTCGCCAGACCCTCACCGAACGCCTTCCGGAGCGTGGTGATCGCGTCTCCGAGCGCTGCGATGGTGGGCTTGGCCTGCTTGCCCCTGCCGAAGTGGCTCAGACGTGCCTCGACGCCGCGGACCAGTCGGCGCATCTCCTTGACGCTTGCGAGCAGCTCGCTGCCACCCGCGTGCGACATCGGCATCTGTCGCGTCGCGGCCACGGCTTGTGTGATCCGCTCGAGGTGCTCCTCCAGCTTGACGCATCGGTCAAGGACCCCCGGTATCCACACGCTTCGCCGATCGGTAAGCCGGACGAAGACCCACGGCACGAGCCCGACCAGGAAGATATTCACGGCCAGCGAGGCAAGGTCCACAACGCCGAGATCCGCCTCGAGCGTCAGCTGGCGCCACTGCAGGACGAGGAGCACGAGCAGCCCTCCCGCCACCATCCCCGCGAGAACGAAGAGGCCCGCACCGAGCAGCGGACCACGCCATGCCGTCATCGCCCGAGGCGCTGTGTGCGCTTGGCCAGACGGGCTTCTTTCATGTACTCCATAACCTCACCGACAAGTTCGGGCTCCTCGGTGCTCACCAACTGTAGGCGAGCGATGACGTCAGCTTGATCGCGGTCGCGCGCGAGCCCCCCGAAGGCCTCCTCAAGGAACGACGTTGCGTACCCGGCGACGCCATCGAGCACGACGATGAGGGCCACTCCGGCTGCGCGCGCGCGATCGTACGCCTCGACGAGAATTTCGTCGCGAAACTGCTCGCCCGAGAACGGTCCGTCGGTGCGATAACGCGCGCCCGGGGTGCGCGTGAAATCCAGGACTCGAACTCGGACCGCGGAGGTGGAGATGTTCGGAGCAGCCATGTTCAATTCTCGCGCGGGTGCAGTTCCCAGTAGACCAGCGTGCCGTGTAGGGGTTTCTTCAGCTTTCGATACACGCCGGGCTCGACGTCGGCGTGGGCGTCATTAGCAACAACCACGAGTCTCCGCACCTGCCCACTTCGGCAGGTCTTGACCATGCCTGGTAAGCCTCGGCCGCGGTATGGCAACTCGGTACGAGAAGGAATCTCACCCGTGAGCACCTCGCGCAGCAGGTCGGCCGGCGTCGCGATCCCTAGTTTCAGCCACAACTTACGGGCCATTCGAATGTTGGCGCTCTTGAGGATGCCGACGCCGAAGTCCAGAAACGAAAACGCCGAGATGTTCGTCTCAGGATCGAAGTGCACCGCCACCCACCACGGTTGCCGGCCACCGAATTGCTCCGTCGCGTGGTTTCGGGTGTTCGCCATGCACTCCAGAAGGCATCGGTACGACGGCTTGTGCTCGGGCCTGCTGATGCTCCGTGATGAGGCGAAGTTCACGAAGGTATCGACGAGCGTCGGGTCGGCGAGGCCTTCATCGTTTCGGCGCCGACGAATTTGTCCGAGGTCGCCGCGCACGGGGGCGGGAGGAACCATCGGCGTCACATGCTCGAAGAAGCCCGATCGCACCAGCAGCGCTCGAGCGGCCTCGGCGCGTGGTGACGTTCCTCGCACGATCAACTTCTTGCGCCGGAACATTTCCATCACCGCTGCGAGCATCGCGCACGTCTCGGGTGTGAGCTGCTCCACGGGCCGCATGTCCAGCGCAACCCCCTGGCCGCGGCGCCGATAGTCCTCGAGCACCGCAAAGAAGGCTGTCGCCGGGTCGGGATCGTCTCGGAGCGACAGACGCGCCGGCGCTGTGATCGGGACCAGCGAGCTGGGAAGCACCGAGCGGGCGGGAGACGGCTCTTGACGTCGGAACCGCTTCCACATGCGATGCCTCTGAGCTCGCAGGAACCGACGGTGGGCAGCGTTCGCGATGGCGCGCTGCCGCTTCGCTGATGGCCTGAAACGCTTCACGACGAGAAGGGGCCGGCAGTCTGGTCCGAGCCTGGCTCGACGTCCACGCCGCTCGACGACAGGCGTACGCGCTTCGCGTCGGCGGCGAGCCCCTCCCGAAGGAGGGAACGATTCTTCGGGCAATCCTGGCCTACCCGGGCCTTTCTGCGCTTCCCCGGTGCCGGGGTTCTCGGGCGCGATCCGAATTCTTAGGGCTTCGCGAGCTTCGCTCTGACCGCTGCGTCCTTCGCCTCGAGCAGCTTGCGGAGCGCGACGGTACGCTCGGGGTTGCGCGGCAGCGTCGCGAGGATGGTCGTCGCGAGCTCGGCGAACGGGCGTGAGACCTCCTGCAGCGCCGGCGGGAGGTGCGCGTAGGCGAAGAACTGCGCGATGTGCTCGAGTTGGTCGGTGGGCTTCGTGGTCTGGTCCATGGGTCTCCTCAGGTCGAGCACGAGCGTCGCGATGCGGGCGACCCGATGACGTGCGGTGATGCCGTTGCCAGCGGCGGCGTCGCGGCGCGCGGCGAAGGCCTCGGCCTCAATGGCTGCAGCAGCTCGTCGGCGGTCACGGCTTGACGTTGGGGTGCCCGAGCGCCGACCCTCGTCGTGCGCTGGGGGACGCTCGTGACGGGTGCCGGAGCGCGGAACCGCTTGGGGAGGACCAGGATGCGAGCGCTCGGTAGGGCCTGGGTGTTGCTTTCGGTGACGACAGTGGGCGCGTGTTGTTGCCCGCCGCCGTCCGGCGCATCGTTGACGTCGCCGGGCGCATCGCTGCGATTCCAGGAAGGCGATCGACGTCCCGAGGGATCGAACGGCCAGTGGTGCTACGTGAACGTGACCGCAACGGCCGGTGAGCCGATCACGCGCTTCACGCTGGTCAGCGCCTACGCTCAGGACACGGCGGGCACCGTGCTCGACACATCGACCGAGTCGATCACATCACTCGGTGCAGGACAGTCGCAGGTGTTGGAGTTCCACTTCATGCGCACACCTTGCTCGCAGATCCAAACCGTGCGCGTCGAGAGCCGCTAGCGCGGCACCTACCCCGGCAGGCGTGCCATCAGCTCGCGAATCCGCCGGTACCTCGCGCGCGCCGTGGCCGCGTCGCCCTCTCGCAGATCCCTCCGCGACGCGAACGCCTCGGCCTCGATGCGCTCGAGAACGTCGATCTCGTCGAGCGGTCGCGTGGGCGCGCAGGTCGGAGGGTCGAGCCTCACGTGACCCTCACGCTCACGCGGAGGGCCGCGATGTCGAGCTCCTTGGAGATCTCCTTGTCGGGGTGCACGACGCTCTCCGCAAGCGCGCTCGTAATCAGCTCGCGCACAGCGACGAGCCCGGCTGGGTCCCCCGCAAGCTCGAGGCGCTCGGGCTGCCACGGGTGCGAGCGGCGGCGGGCGACGAGCTTCACGCGGCGAGCTCCGGGTGTGCCTCGAGCTCCGCGTGGATCTCCTCGTCGGTGAGCGTGACCATGCGATGGCGCGGAGCGGCCGGGCCCTCGACGGTCAGGTACCGCTGCCACCGACGCCGGCGCGGCGACGAGGGCGCGACGACGTAGTAGCCGCCGGTCCCGGCGAGCCGATCGCCGCCGCCGACCATCGCGCGGAGCAGCCAGTTCCGTGTCGCGTGACCTCGCGTCGAATGCGCGAGGATACGGATCCAGACGAGCCCGCGCGCGACGAGCATGTCGCGGAGCACGTCAGCGATGCCGCCGTCGCCACCCGGAGCGTCGTTTCGCCAGCCGTCCTTCGCCCGCGGGCCACCGGTCCAGCACGCAGCCAGAAAGACGCAGGCATGTGGCGACAGAATGCGGGCCAGCTCATCGGCGAGCTCGTCGAGGGTCTCGAGGTCATGCCCGGTCTGCAGCCACCGTACGCCACCGTGCATGCACAGTTCGAGGGCGTCGACGGGCCCGTTCTGGGCGCGGAGCCACTCGATCACCGTTGCGCGCCGGCGAGGCTTGGGCAGGTTCTGGTCGAAGAGGAAGAGCTCGGAAGGCGGCTGCCGCAGCCAGGCGCCGAGCGGTGGGCCGTCGGCCCACCCGCCGCGCGACCACACGTACCGATCGCCCTGCTGCACGAGCCGGCGAGCGTTCGGACGAGCGCCGGGAACCCACACGCGACGGCCGATGCCCTCGACCCCGAACGTCGCAAGGAAGTCGCGCGCCTCCGGCCGGAAGACGTGCAGGCCGTTGCCTCCCTGTGGCGCGATCGCGAGGACGCGCGTCACGTGCCGCCTCCGACCCGACGCCGGGCGCGATCCTCCTCGAGCTCGGTCTCGGTTGGCTCGGCGACGCTCTTCGTCACCTCCGCGGCGAGCTCGCGGAACGCGGTCGACTTCGCCGCCTTCGACGCGAGCAGTGCCGGCGCGATGATCTTCGCCGCCTCGATGACGGCGAGAGCGCCGTCGATGAGCAGCTCCATGACCTTGGGGTTCACGACGCACCTCCATCGGCCCAGGGGTCGCGCGCGCCGGCGTCGGTGCCGGCGTCGCGCGTCGGGGTCGGGGCCGGCGTCTCGCCTCGAGGCGGGCCCGTGGCGACGTCGTCGACGCCGGGGCACTCCCCGAGAGCGAACGCCCGGGCGGTGCCGCCGTAGGGCACGAGCGCGGTCAACGCTTGCTCGGCGACGACGGGCAACTCGAGCTCGAGCTCGCGGAAGGCCTGCGCGAGGACCTGCAGGGCGGTCGCGGCGCATGACAGCCGCTCGCGTAGGTCTCGCGGCGCGTCGCCTTCCTCGGCCGCCCAGAGGGCGAGCACCGCGGCGGCCGCGGTGTCCCTCGTCACGCGGACGGCGCGAGCGAGCGAGATGTACCGCGTGTGCCCGGCGTCGAGCGGGATCAGCCGGGTCAGGCGCTCGAGGCGCACGCGACACTCGGCGAGCTGCTGCGACGTGTACGGAGCGCCCGAGGTCGGGCAGATCGTCTCGTACTGCGTGTGCGCGACGTCGTCCGCGATCTCCGCAGCCGACCACGTGAGGCGAGCGGCCGCGTAGCGCGTCGAGGTGTCGCAGCCCGAGATCGCCGTCACGACGATCGCCGCGAGCACGATGGCGCCCACGGTCCAGAGGGCGGCCTCGAGCACGACGGGGAGCCACCATGCTCGGCGCATCACGACTCACCTCCGGTCGGCACCGGCGTCGTTCGCTCGCTCGCCCCGTTGCTCGTCGGGCTCGGTCGCAGCGCGTTCTCGTGGCCGAGCCTCGACTCGATGAGCCGCACGAGCTCGTCGCGCCCGAGCTCCGGCAGCCGCCGCCGGCGGATCTCGGCCTGCGCGTACTCGAGCGACGCCTCGAGCAACGCGTTGCCCACCGGCCGCGGCCGAGCCTCGCGGACCGCCTTCCGCCCGAGTTGCTCCGCATACGCCACTGCATCCTGCGCGACGCCGTCGAGGGCGCGCTCGGTGCGTTCCGGGATGTCGATGCGCAACCGGCGCTCCAGGTACCGCACGGCCAGCGCGAGCAGCGCGGTGAGAGCACCGCCCGCGATCGTCACGAGCGACGGGATCACCCATTCGGACACGATGTCGTTCCAGGTCACGGTTACCTCTCTCGTCGGTTCTGGCGCTCCTCGAGCTGCCGAAGCCGGGTCTGCATGTCGGTCAGGACCTCGCGCGTGCGGCGCGCTTCGGCGCGCAGCTCCGTGAGGCCATCGCGGATCTCCACCACGAGCTGATCGCTGCCGGTGTGGCGCGGCGCCGCCGCGTGCTCGTGGTACTCACGCGCCGTCGTGGCGGTTGCGCTCTCGGTGCGGATCGTCGTCACCGTGAGCCACGCGGCCCACGCGATGACCGCTGCGATGCTCGCGCCGGCGATCCACCGCAGGACCGCCAGGCTCGACGCCATACGCGCGATGTCACGCTGCACGCCGCCGAGCTCCTCTCGGATGCGCGCGACGTCGTCTGGCGAGGGCGCGATTGGGCAGGCGGCCGCGTGACGGCCGGTGTCGTCGGACATCGAATCACCTCGCGCGGTAGGTCGTGCAGACGTCTGCACGCGTGGCAGGCGTCAGGCGGGCGCTACCCAGGTCGCGCCGTTGATGGTGCCGGTGTTCGCCGGGCTCGCGGCCCAGCCCGAGATCGTGGCGGCGTCGTCGGCGA
Organism: Deltaproteobacteria bacterium; assembly: GCA_020854145.1. Lineage (GTDB taxonomy): Bacteria > Myxococcota_A > Polyangia > Polyangiales > JADZFZ01 > JADZFZ01. The sequence continues at coordinate 19,321 of JADZFZ010001118.1, forward strand.
TGCTCGTGCCCGTGCCCTCGTCGAGCTTCCAGAGCGACGTCAGTCCGCGGATGACGCGACGACGTTGGTAGTTCTGCGCGGCCTCCGAAGCCGTGAGCGAGAACGCGTACCAGGCGATCTCGTTCAGGTCGCCATTCCAGTAACCGCTGGGCCCCGCCCATCGGCCGAGCTCGACGGCTTGCGCGACGTCCGGGAGCGTCGCCGGGATCGTGCCGGTGAACGCGAGCACCTGCGCGACGCCGTCGACGTACACCTGCAGCTTGTCGGCGTCCGTCGCGCCGCCGCCCTGGTAGACGACGCAGAGGTGGTGCCAGACGCCCGTCGAGGGCGCCGTGCATTCCCCGTAGATCGTCGTCGTCGAGAGGCGAACCTGCAGAACGGGGCCCGTGTCCATGCAGACCACGAACGCGCTCGCGGGGTCGGGCCCGTGCGACGCAATGCAGCGGAAACCCGAGCTCGCGTCCTGCTTGAACCAACAGTCGAAGGAGAATGCGACCGCGTTGCTCAGCGACGACGCATCGGGAATCGAGACGTAATCGTCGGTGCCGTCGAATGAGAGGCACCAATCGCCGAACCCGTAGAGATCTGGGAGGCGCGATTGTCCGACCGGCTCGGTCGCCTCGACGAAGCCGGTCACGTAGCGCGTGCCACCGGCGTCGTTCCGCACGTACAGAGCTCCGTCGCTCGAGTCGGCGAAGAGAGCGACCTTCTTCGCGGCGTCGAGGAAGACGGCGTGATTCGGGGCCGCGACGACGTAGCCGGTCGGCGCGCCACCCGAGAATGTCATCGACGCAACCCGCGGCGCGCGAAGCCCGGGCCCGGTGAATCCCGCCGCATCCCAGCTCGAGGCGCCGTTGTGATTCATGTCGCCCGCCTCGCCCGGACGAATCTCCGACGTGTGCACGCGTCCCATGCCGGAGAGGAATCGCTGACGCCAATCGATTGACGAATCGACCAGGCGCTCGACGCCATTCGCGAGCGTCGCGCCGAAGAATCGCTTGTGACTGCCGACGAGGGCCTGCCGTTGCTCGCGAGCGACGAACGCTCCGAGCGTCGCGCTCCAATCGTTCGTGCGGCGCGTGCCGGTCGCGGGAATCGCCGGGCCCACGAGACCACGATCCGGACGCGCCTGCGGGCCGAGCGGAATGCAATCGCTGTCGAGCCACGAACCCGCGACGACCGCATTGCCGCCGCGGAGCTGCACGAGCATCGCGGGATCCTGCAGCAGGTTCAGGTCGGCGGGCGCGATGGTCTGCCCGTCGCTCGCGAGGAGCGCGGGCACGGCCGACGGTGCCGTGTAGCGGATGCCCAGCCGCTCGCTCGCCCAGATCACGAGACCGATCGTCATCCGCTCGTGGCCGGCGGTCGGCGCGACCTCGAGCGCAAGCGCACCCTCTTTCGCATCCGGCGCCGCAGTGCCCACCGCGAAGAGGTGCACGCCCGTCGCGAGTCGAATGTGTTGCGCCGCGACCGACTGTCCGATGTTCACGCCGTCGCGCGTGTAGCCGACGAACCAACCGAGCGACTCGAAGTCCGCGTCGTTCGGGTGACCGGGCCATGCCGCCGGTCCGGTCGCGAGCACCGGATGATGGAAGGCCGCGACGACGAGCAGCCGATCGCGCCACTCGGTCGACGCGTCGAGGATGCACGTATCGGCCGACGCACCCGGACGCGTCATGACGCGCGTGAGGCCGAAGCGTCGGAGCCCCCCGATTCCCGCGTACGACGCCCACGCATCGACGCCCGCGCCCGCCGCTTTGCGGAGCGATGCCCGATCGCGGAGCGACGTCGCGAACGACGCCGAGAGCTGCGTCAGCGGGCCAGCCTCGGGAAACTGATAGAGGTAGCCGGGCACGTCTCACCGCTTCCCGAGGTCGGTCGAGCCGAGGAGCATTCCCGCCACGCGACGCGTGCCGCCGGTCGTGTTGATCACGCGGACGCCGTACGGTGCTCCGCTGTTGACCTGAGCGACGAGATTCGCCTCGAGCACGAGCTCGTACGACGCGCCACCCGTGCCGGTGTACCAGAGAGCGCGGGTCTGGGCGGCCACGGCCGCATCGTTGAACGAGGTGTCGGCGGCCTGGCCCGGGCGGATGTCGGTGTCGTCGACGGCGAGCGCCACCACGACGAGCCGGTCTCGCCAATCGACCGAGGAATCGACCTCGGCGGTCGCGCCGTTCGCCACCGAGAGCGCGAAGGCGACCTCGTCCATTCCGACCATGCCGCCGAACGTGGTGACGTCCGCGTGTACGCCGTTGACGCTGCACGCGAGCAGTCGAGCCTGGATCTCGTTCAGGTCGCGCGAGCGGAGCTTCGAGAGGTTCCCGAAGTCGACCAAGCGCGCCGGCGGATGCGTCGGCGCCGTCACCGCGCTCGCACCACCGCGAGACGCTCGAAGCGCGTCGCGGTCGAGTAGGTGTGTCGCCTCTGCCCAGATCGCTCCGACGGTGCCGACGACCGGATCCTCGACGCCCGACGCTACCGCGGGCTGCCCGTAGCGCGCGGGGAGCATCCGCCGCGCGAGCTGCCCGATTGCGCGCCGGACGTAGGGCGATCCGTAGTCCGCGAGCGAGAGCTGCAGCGCGACGAGGAAGATCGCGGCATCGGCCGTCTTCTCGTCGGCGACGACCGTTCGAAGCACGCTCGTCGCCTCGGCCGTGACGTCGGTCAGCAGGCGGATGCTCGCCTCGACGTGGGCCTCATCGGCGCCGGCGTTCGCACGCTCGAGCGCCGCGAGCCGGAGTTGCCTCTCTTGGTCGTCGCGTGCCGCGTCGTTCGGGAGGTAGACCTCACGCTCGAGCTCGTCGAGCATGTCGGTCGCCAGCGAAACGAACCCCTGTTGCCCGGCGCGTTCGATCATCGCGCCGCCCGTCGCGAGCGCGGTCGCGTACGCCTCGAGCTCGCGCGACCAATTCGAGTCGTCGTCGGTCGGATAGCCGCCCTCGCCGTGGAGTCGGCGCAAGAGCGCGTGCACACGCTCGACGGTCGAGCCGGCCCCGAACGGGTTGAGGCCGAGCGGCGAGGGCAGGGTCACGGGCTACGCCTCACGCAGTCGCCGCGTCGCGCTCGACAACGTCGCGGGCGAGCTCGTCGGCGGCGGCCGACTCGACGAGGGCGCGGCGGCGCTCGAGGGCGGCCTCGACGAGCCGCTGGCGCGTCGCGGTGAGGGCCTGCCCCAGATCGACGACGGCGCGTTGCGCGATTGCCGCCGCAAGCTGCGCCTCGCGGGCCCGCGTCTCGGCTAGCGCGAGCTCGAGCTGCTCTTCTCGGGTCAGCTCCGACTGTTGGATCTCGATGGGGCCCGCGGCCCCGGTCGTCGGTGTCATCGGATGCGTCTCTCTTCCTCGGCCGGCGCGGCCGGTCGGTCCTCGTCTCGTGCCAGTTCGGTCGCCGAGACGCGCGCCGCTGCGGCGACCTCGACCCACGCCTCGGCGCGCCGCTCCCAGCGACGACGGCCGCCCTCGGCCGTGAGCACCACCGCGCCCAGGCCCGCGGCGTCCGCTGCAGCGATCCCCGCCCGTGCGCCGGCCTCGGCACCCCGGTCGTACAGGTCGCGCGCGGTGACGGCGACCTCGCGCGCACCGGGCGACACGGCGGTCGGCGACACGTCGCCGTGATCGAGCACGACGACGGTCTCGCCGCGCTGCCGTGCCGCACGCCACGCCGAGGCGATGGTCTCGACCTCGGCGCGCACGTCGGACTCTGCCGAGTCGATGCCGCCCGCGTGGCGTCGCTCTACACGGAACCGCATCAGACGCTCTCTTTCAGCGCGATGTCTCCCAGCATGTATCGGGTCACGGTGTCGACCTCGGCCTGCGTGAGCTCCGACGTGTAGACGACCGCGTCGGAGATGTCGGCGCCGCCGTACGCGTAGCCCGCGTGCGACATCGACACGCCGACGCAGAATCGGCCGTTCGTCACCCCGTCGGGCAGCGTGAGCGCGCCCGACGTCCCCATCAGCACACCGTCGCGGTAGACCTTGACCACGCCCCCGCTGGAACGGGTGAACCCGAGCACGAAGCCCCTGCCAACGGCCTGGCAAAGCTCCGTCGTCTCGAATCGCCGCTGTGTCGGGCCCGCGCCCGAATACCACTCGACGATCACGCTCGCCGAGTAGCCGAACATCATGCGCCAAGCGGTGTTGTTCGCGCCGCCGGCCGCGTCGCTCGCACCACACTCCATGAGCACGCGATTGACCTGGTCGACCGTCGCGCGAACATCGGTGATCGGATTCACCCGGCAGAACGCGGACATCGCGCCCGTGAGCTGGGCCCACCCCGAGTTACCCGACGTGAGCTGTAGGCCGTCGCCGTATGCGGTGACGAGCGTGCGCCACGCGCGTTTGCTCGGCGTCGGGCCCTGGCAGTAGCGATTCGTCGCGCCGCCCGCGAGCGCCAAGGTCGTGCGGCCCGAGCCCGACGAGTCCGCCAGGGAATTGTCGAGCGAATAGAGGGCCGTCGGCGTAGGGGACGACAGCGGCGGTGAACGAGGTAGCAGGGCGTCGGCGTGCAGCGGGCACACGAACGCCCAGATCGTCGTGTTGCTCGACGCCGCGCCGAGGGCGATCCCCAGCGGCGCCCCACGGAGCGTGGCCGATCCGGTGAGGCCCCACGCATTCGCCGCCGTCGTGCTCGTGATAAGCGTGTCGCCGCGCGCGATGTTCACGTTGTCGGTCGTGCGGACGTTGACCTTGCAGACGCCGAATTGGCAGACCCAGACCGTCGCCTCGGCGGCACCCCCAATCACCACGACGCCGAGAGGGCGCACGCCTGCGGTCGTCGTCGTCGTGCAGGCCTGGTCTGTCGCGCTCGTGTAGGGCACGACGACGTCGCCGGGATTGAGCGTGCCCCCCGACTTGTTCACGTAGGGCACGCAGATCGGGGCCGAGCGCGAAACAGCCGCGCCGAACTTCACCGCTCCCTGACGCCCCGTGCCCGTCGGAGTGCCAAGCAAGACCTCGATGTCGGATGCGTCGACGTTCCCGCCCGTGCCGGCGTTCTGCGTCTCGATCCGCACGCCACCGGCCGCCCCACCCGTGCTCGAGCCATTGCCGCCCGCTCCGCTTTTCAGGATCGCCTGTCCGCCCGCGCCGCCCGTCGCCCCAGAGGCGCCGTTGCCGGCCACCGTCTGCCCCACGCCACCGGCGCCACCGGTGCCGGACGACGAAGCGCCGCCGGCACCACCCAGGACGCTCGCTTGACCGCCGATGCCCCCCGTGCCGGCGCCCGACGTGGCGCCTCCGGCGCCACCATTCACGGCGCCCGAGGCGCCAGCACCACCGGCGCCCGACGATGTGTTAGCCCCCCCCGGTCCGGCGGTGACAGCCGCGGTGCCGCCCGTGCCGGCGGTCTGCGAGGTGTTGGACGCACCCCCGTTGCCGCCAAAGTAGGAGACCGAACCCCCGTTGCCTCCGGACGCCGAGGCGCCAGCGGCGCCACCGGTGCCGCCGCTGACAATGAGCACTCCGCCCTGCCGACCGGCCTGCGTACCGGCCGCTGCGGCGCCATCGCCGCCGACCCACGTCAGTCCCCCGCCGATGCCGCCTGCTCGGTTATTGCCAGCGTCCCCCGCGCCCCCGGCTCCCTGCGTGACGACGATCCCGCCCCCGGCGCCACCACTTTGGGCCGAACTCGCCGCGCCTCCGATGCCGGTCACGATCGCCAATTGACCGCCCGCGCCCCCCGCTGCGCCCGCGGTCGCCGCTCCCCCCGCGCTGGTCGTGAGGGTCAGCGGCGCACCGGCCGTCGCTGCCGCTCCCGCCCCGCCCGTCAGAGCGACCGCGGCGAGGCTCGAGACAACCAGCGCGGCAGTGCCCGACGGGCTCACACGCAGCAGATCGCCCGTCGCACCGGCCGACGACTCGATCTCGACGGCGCGTCCGGTCGTCGTCGCGCCCATCGACACATAGAGGGCGCGACCCGCGCCGGCGAACGTGCGATAGAGCTGCAGCAGATCGGTCGCGTCTGCGCTGTTGCGGAGGATGATGGCGCCGTCGGCTGACGTGATCGGCACGTCGTTGTCGCCGCCGTCCTCGTAGACCGATTGCAGCGACGGGGCGGCCGCGCCCGCTCCGCTCGTGCCCGCGATGCGCGTCCACGCGGTAGACGGGCTGTCGGCGCTCTTGACCCACAGTCGCCCCTGGCGATCGAGCGCGAGGGATCCCGCGTTGGGGCCAGCGATCCCGTTCGGGTCGCCGTCCACGATCATCACGTCGACGGAACCCGTCACGAGCGACGCGGGATTGATGCGGTAGCCGATCCCGTAGTTGCCGCCCTGCGCCGGGTCGACCATCGCGGGCACGGCCTGATAGACCGCCGGGCGTGCAGTGCCCGCAGCCGTCGCCGTCACCGCGGGCGCCGTCGCCGTCGCGAGCGAGCTACCACCGACCGAGAGGAGCGAGAGCGCGTCGCTCGCGGCCGTGTAGGCGCTGTCGTTGATCTCGACCGGCCCGTCGGCGTCGGTCGCCGCGATTACTTCGCCAGCGTCGTAGGCGGTCTGCAGCGTAGCGCCGCCGCTGTCGACGCGATTCCAGACCGTCGACGGGCTGTCGCCAGCCTTGATGTAGAGCCGCTTGTTCGTGAGGTCGGCGGCGAGCGAGCCTGCGGTCGCAGCGGCAAGCTGCCCGTTCGGGTCGCCCTCGACGAGGATGAGCGACCACGGCACCACCGCGCTCGCGGGCGACACCGAGAGCACCGTCGCGACGTCGCGCGTGCCCTCCGTGCCTCCGGGCGGGATGAGCGAGAGCGCGTCCGACTGCACCTGGACGAGCGTCGTCGCAGAGCTACCGGCGATGATCTGCCGAGCCGTCGACGCTCCGAGGTAGATGCGGCCCGCGAGCCCGGAGCCGCTCTTCGCGCCTGCGTCGAGCGTGAGATCCGCGCCAGCGGTGTTGCCCGTGCCACCCGCGCCCGCCGTGATCGCCACGGGCTCGCCAGGGAGTCCCGCACCGCCCGTGCCGCCGACGAGCGTGATCTGCCCGTCGGTGTCGATGTCGAGCACGTTGACCGCGCCAATCGTCACGCGCGGCCGGTGCTCGTGGTCGGCCCGTGCGGGCCCGGTCGCTGCGCCTGCGGCCGATGCGCCCGCGCCGAGCTGCGCGGGCGACGCGGGAGCTGCGACCGAGTGTGTGTGATCGGCGCGCGCGAACGATGTCGAGGCGCCCTCCGCGGCGCTGTCCCCGATCAGGATCGCGCCCGCCGCCGCTGCCGCAATCGCGTGCCGGTGATCGACGCGCGAGGCCTCGGCGCTGACGCCGGCGCTCGCCGTGGCGTCCGGCTCGATCGTGACCGGCAGGGTCGCGCCGACCGAGGCGCCGCCCGCCGCGCCGGTGATCGTGACGTCGACCTCACCGCCAGCCCCGTCGTCGGCCACCGTGAGCGTGATGTTGGCTCCCTCGATGAGGTTCAGCCGTCGACGCGTTCCGACGTCCGCCCCGTTCTTCCGCACCGTGAGGCCGAGCCAGTCGACCGTGATGTCGACTTCGTTGTCGGCGGGGTCGTCGACGACCGTGAAGTCGATCCCGGAGCCCTCGATCAGATTCAGCCGCGGGCGCGACCCGACGTTCGCGCCTCCATTGACGCGGATCGCGACGGTCGAGCTGCCCCCGATGATGGCCGCCTGCAGCTCGAGGATCGCCGTGACGACGTTGTTCCAGACGTACGCCGGCACCTCATAATCAGGCGACGGCACCCCGCGACCCGGCGCGTTTTGCTTGATGCGCCCGAGCCCCTTCGCGAGGTCGTCGCTCCGCTCCCATTGTCCGAGCGTCATGACGTCACGTGCTCGATGGTGAGGCGGCCCAGCACGAGGATCTCCTGTGCCGCGGGCTCGTCGCCGCTCGAGCTCGGCGCGACGACGACGACCTTCGCGGCGCCCTCGAGCGACGCGAGCGCGTTGTAGACGTGCGACGGATAGAGCTTGTGGTCTGGCCCGGTGCTCGGGTGCCGCGCGTACGTGACGCCACCCGTCGTAATGCCCGGCGTGAGCGCGTCGAAGAGCCCCTCGACGGCCTCGATGACGTCATCGCAGAGAGGCCCGCCCGGATGGATCGTCAGCGGCGAGACGGGCGCAGCCGCCATCGCGACGACGTCGAGGTAGTACGGAGCCGCGCTCGCGTTGACCGCGAGCACCTCGACGTGTGCGAGACGCGCGCGGCCCGCGACCGTGAGAGGCACGAGCACGCGGTCTCCGATCTCCACGGAGCTCGGCGCGGTCACGAGATAGATGCGGCTCGCCGTGCTCGCCGGCGCCGCTGCTATCGCGTTCGCCGACCAGGCACCGTCGGGCTCGTAGCCGACGCGCGGCAGGAGCTGCAGCGTGATCGGGGTCGGAGTCGCCTTGTACGTCGGCACCTTGACGGTGACGTCGTCGGCGAAGCCCGCGACCGTCGCGAGGTGCGTCGCCACCGCGGCCCGCGTCGTCTCGGTCGGCTGCCGTTCGCCCGTCGGCCCCCAGAGCACGACGTCGACGGTGCCCAGGCCGCGGAAGCCGGCGTACACGAACGCGTCGGCGATGCGCACGCCGGGCGTCTCCCGAGCCCACGAGCGGAAGTCCTCGGGGTTGCCCGAGCCGGGTCGGTTCGCCATGTAGGCGCGGACGCGGTCGCGGAGCTCGTCGTCGGTCTCGAGATCGCCACCGCCTGACAGCTCCTGCACGTAGGTCGCGGCCTGGAAGTCGTTCGGTGACGCGCCCGCGGGCGACGCGAGCGTCAGCGTGTCGCCGACGACCTTGTTGCCCGCAGCCTCCGCATCGTCGGCCTGCACAAGCGCGACGACTCCCCGACGCGCGGTGATCGCGGCGCCGGGGAGCGGGGACTGATTCAGGGGGTGATAGAGGTCGATCGCGTTGACGCTGCTGATCACCTCTCGAATGGCACGGGGCACGCCCGAGATGTCGAGCACGTCGCCGGCCGCCATCGTCGAGACGTCGGGATTGACGACGATGCGCGTCGGCGTCGAGCCGTAACCGACCGTCTTGCCGGTCCACGCCGGTTTCGCGCTCGTCGCGTCGGCCGTCGTGGTGTAGCCGCGACCGTCAGCGTGCGTGAGCACGGAGCCCGACGATTGCGTCGTGTTGGCGTTCGATGCTGGCGTCTCGTCGAAGACGAGCAGCACGCGACCCGAGGCGCGCGTCGGCTGCAATCGGCTCAGCCCGCGGATGGCTGCGTGCAGCTCGAGGAAGGCGGCCTCGGCCGTGCTCGGGAGCACCTGGTCGGCGATGTACAGGCCTCGACGTTGCGAGCCTTGTGCGACGATCGCGACCGCGCGCGCGAGCAGGTCATAGTCGCTCCCGGGCGAGACGTCCGCGCCGGTGATCCGGGTACGAATCCCGTCGAGCACGAGCGCGTGCAGCTCGTCGAACGTGAGCGTCTCGAGAGCCATGTCACCTCACGCGATGCGTGTAACGGACGGTCTGCGTCGAGCCACCGCGGTCGCGGAAGCTGGCCTCGACGAGGAGCGCGCCGCGAGACCGATCGGCCGTCGCCTTCGAGGCGAGGTCGCGGATGCGACGCGATGCGACGAGATCGGCGAGGGCCTCGCGGATGTAGTGGGCGGCCTGACGCTCGACGCCGCGGCCGAGCTTGCGGATCGTGTGAAGGCGCGAGCCGAAGGTGGTGAGGGTGGGGATCGAGCCGCGGCGCGTCGCGATCCGTCGGAGCACGTCGGTCGCGAGCGTCGGGTCGCCCTTCGGCGCGCCATGCTCGAGCACGAAGTCGAGCGTCTCGGGATCGGCGTAGCGGCGAATCGCGAGCGCCATCAGGTAGGTACTCCGAGCTTGCTCGAGCCGGCCGTCGCCATGGTCGCGATCGAAGCTGCGTCGGGAGGCGCCCCTGCACTCGCGTGGGTGTGCGCGTTGAACGCGTCGCGGACCTTCTCCCAGATCGCCGCAGAGAACCCACCTGGCTCGACGCGCACGAAGCTGGACGCATCGAGGAGCACCTGCGTCGCTTCGATCTTCACGACGCCCGAGGGCTGCAGCCGGATCACCGCCTGCGTCGCACCGTCGCGACCGAGCGCGTGCACTGCGACCTCACCCTCGATGACCGACACTTGGAAGCGCAGGTCGCGCGACGCGACGCCGACGAGCTCGTCGCCCGGACGCAGGATGAGGACCTCGGCACTCCTAGTCTGACCGCCGCTCGCCGTCGGCGCTTTCGGCCGCGATTGCAGGCCGGCGACGCCCCAGACCTCGCAGTCAGGCGCTTCCTCGTTGCCCTCGCTCCCCTCGGTGCCGCGCAGCGTCGCGAGCACGGAGTTGCCCGAGGTGAGCCGGCTCGAACGCACGCGCGCGAAGTCGAAGAGCCCCCCGAACGCGCGCTCGACGTCGGACCATCCCAGCATGGCGCCTCGCTCTCACAGGACGATCGAGCCCTTCTCGACGAGCCCGAGCTCCGTGCGCGTGCCGTGCTCGCGGCTCTTCGTGAAGGTCCGGTCGGTGATGAAGTACTCGCCTCGAATGCCGGCGATCTCGTCGTCCACAGCTGCGATCCGGTGCGTCGCATAGAGGGGGCCGGTGCCATCGCGCCGGCCCTGCCCGTGGTGAGAGACCGTGTATCGGAGCACCAGCGCGTTCGCGCGGCCCTTCGCGAGCTCGCGCTTCGCTCGTCGCTCGGCCTCGGCCTGCGTGCGGATCTGATTGTCGTGCACGATGAGCGGACGGTGGAGCCCGAGAGCGGTCATCTCGGGATCTTCGACGCTTGCCTGCACGGACGCGCGCTCGAGGTCATCGCCTCGCGTGCGTCCGTAGACCGTGACCTTCGAGACGCGGTCGGCTGCGTTTCGTACGACCTCGCCAGAGAGGATGTTGTTCGGGTCGTTCGGGTCGCTGCGCTCCCGACGCACGAGTCGATAGAGCGCCTCCTGGTCGTAGCGGATCGAACCGAGAACGAGGCGCCCATCAGGCGCCATCCACATCAGGACGCCGAGCCGGCGCGCGTGCCGATCGAGGTACTCCCACACGCTCTCGCCGGCGCGCGGACGCGCCTCGCGCGTCGTGAGCCTCGCGATGTCGTCGGCGACGAGCCCCGACGCGCTCCCCGCTCGCGTGCGCGCATCGACCTCGGCCAGCGCGTACTCGGAGATCGGCGCTCGAGCGGCCTCCGCTGCGAGGCGCGCTCGACGCGAGAAGCGGTCCGACGGCAATCCGTGGGCGCGCGCCTGGCGCCCGCGTCGCCGCCCTGCATCGGTACCATCGCCCCGGCCCGTGAGAATGTCGCGCCCCACGGTGTCATCCGTCGCGACCGTCGTGAGTCGGTATGGGTCACCACTCCACGGTGAGATCGCAGCAGCGACGAGATCGACCAATCGAGTGCCCGCGCTGCGCAGGAGATCGACGGGAACGCTCGCATCGACGAGCGCGCTCGCGAGGTCCCTGCCCTCGACCGAGAGCACCGTTCCGCCGCCGCGTTCGCCCGTGATCTTGAGGTCGTCGATGATCCCGGTGAGCTGCAGGCTCCCACGCTGGCGGATCGTCGCGCCGGTGCCGACGTCCGGCGAGCCGACGAAGAGCTCGATGCGCTTGCCGGGCGTGAGCCGGCGGCGCATGTCGTCGCGATCGAGGCGCGTCGATGCGCCCACCGACATGCGGAAGCCGTCCGCCGGTGTGAGCAGCTTCGAGTCGATCGAGTACTCGAGCCAGGTCCGGAGCGTGACGCCGTCGGCGACGAGCTCGACCTGGTCGCTGAAGCGCATCAGTCCTCGCGCACCACCCGGAGCACCGTGCCTCGCGGGATGAAGAGCGGATCCGGCACCACGTTGCGCGTGAGGATCTCCTCGGCGCGGAGGCTCGTGCGGTAGAGCTCGGCCGAGATCTCGTAGATGCTCATCATGTCGCGCACGTAGTAGTCGCCGATGGGCGGCGCCGTCCTGCGTGCAGCTTCGGCGACGTCGGTGACCGACGCGATGAGTCGCTCGGCCGAGTAGAGCAGCGACCAGTTTCTCGGCGACTGCGTCTCGGGGAGCGAGCGCACTGCGTCAATCCGGGAGCGGATCTCGTCGAGACGTGCCGCGACCTCGTCCTGCATGAGCGCGCCCTCGTCGAGCGCGCCGGTGAAGTCCGTCACGAGCGACGCAAAGACGTTGCCCGCGCTGAGATCGACGGGATCGGTGTCAGCCAACGGCACGCCGTAGGCCTCGAGCGTTGTGGCGATGTCGTCCCCGTCGAGGCCTGCGTCGATGAGCGCGCTGTCGAGTTGCGTGGCGAGACGCGCCGAGGTGCCTTGCGCGTCGCTGTCGCGCATCGCGAGCGTGCCCTCGTCGAGCTCGGCCCGCTCGATCGTCAGCCGGAGTCGGCCCCCGTCTCGTTCGTCGGCCGTGGTCTCCCACGACCAGTCAGGGACGATGCACTGGATCGGACCGAACTCCGGGTCATCGAACTCGAAGTGGCCGCTCGACTCGGTGTCCTCGAGGAGCAGTCGAAGCGCATCCCACGTAGCGGGCCAGAGCTCGGTCGGCCACTCGACGCCGTTGAAGATCGGTGCCTCGATCTCGATGACGACGGGCTCCAGGCCCGTGTTCTCTCCAGCCTGACCGTCGCGGTACGCGTAGCGGTGGCGACCGTATGCGCGGCCGCCAGCAACGCGACGCGACGAGACCGGGAAGGTGATGCCATCGAGCGCGGCCTCCTGCAGCTCCTCCTCGAAGGTCGGCACAGGTCACCCCCGCGGGCCACGACGGCCACCCGAGCCGGCGGTCGGCGCAGGGGCGACGCGGGCCGTTCCAGCGCCAGACCCAGGCTCGCCCGGCATCTGGACGACCAGGTTAGAGAGGCCCTGCAGGGCGCCCTCACGCACCGCCTGCTGCATCGCACGCAGCTGCTCGGCCGGCAGCTCCGCCCGAACCGGCTCGAGCGAGCCGCCCGCGCTCGGGATGGACCCACGAGCACGCGTGAGGGCGCGATTGGCCTCCTCTGTCCGGTACGCGTCGGCTGTCGTCACGTCCATCGTGCCGAGCTCCTTGCGGTCCATGTAGAGGCCACCGAGCCCCGCGACCAGAAAGCCCGCCCCGACGATGCCTCCGAGCGCCGCGGCGCCCAACGCGCCGGCACCCGCCGCAGAGGCGATGCCGGCGCCGCCCGCTGTCCCTGCTCCACCAGCACCGAGCGCGCCGAGTACGCCGGTCCCTCCGGCGCCGCCGCCCTTCAGCGCGCCGCCGAGCAGGCCGCCGGCGCCCGCACCGCCTAGCGTGTCGGTCAACGCGCCGAGTGCCTCCGTGAGGAGCGGGAACTGCGTCTCAATCGACGTCTTGAGCTCGACGGCCGGCATCATCGCGTCGAAGAGACCCTGCGCGTTGCGCTGAAAGTTGACCTCGGCGTCCACGATAGCGCGATCGACGCGCCCGACGATCGGGTCGGCGTCGAGGCGTTGGTTGATGTCCCCGATGAGGCGCTGACCCGCTTCGGGATCCGAACCTTGCAGCCGCCGCACTGAACCCGGCTGAACGCGCTCCATCTGCAGCAGCGCGCCGACTGCCGATCGGGCGCGCTCTTCCTTGAAGATCCGTTGCAGCGCGGCGGGCGTGGACGCACGCGGGTTGGCGATGAGCTGATCCACGATGTCGGCGAGCGGCAGAATCTCCCCACCGAAGCGGGCATTCCGAAGCGCGCGGCGACCGCGCAGCTGGCGAGCCTGCCCTCGGGTAGGGCCTTCGCCCGTCCCTTCGCGAACGATTCTCACGCCGGCTGCGGCTGCCGAGACCTGCGTATTGACGTCGTTCAGCTCAGTCAGCAGACGGCGAACGCGCGTCGCGGTCTCCTCTGCTCCGAAGTGCCCCGTCGCTGTGACCTCCGAGATGCCGACCGCCTGCCTCGCGCCCTCCATTCCGCGGAGCGGGGACTCGCGACCGAATGCGGCGACCACGGATCCGAAGGCATTCGCGAAGTCGGCGAACTCTACAGCCCCGTCGGCAGCTGCTTGTGAGACCAGGCCCAGGAATTCGGGCAATTGGTCATCGCGGAGCTGCAGTTGCTGTCGCGCGATGCCCCATGTTGCAACGACGTCCGCGATCTCGGCGTTCGCAGCACGGGCAGCGGCCGCGATCGCAGCGAGCCCCTCGCCACCATTCGCCACGAGCCCAGGAACTGCCTCGGGCGTTCGCGCCTGCGCGGCCTCGAGCCCACCCAGCAAAGCCGTCGGTGATGTGCGCGTGTCCGTGGCGACGTTGCGGATGGTCGAACCGAGTCCACTGCGGCCCGACTGGCGCTCGAGTCGAATCAGTCCGCGCTGAAATGCGATCGAGCGGCCGACGAGCTCGTCGCGCGATGGGATGCCGGCGGCGGACGCGAAGCCGCTCGTGCGGTTGACCGCCGTCGCACCCAGAGCGAGCGCACCGCCACCGAGAGCGCCGAGAAGAGCGCCGCGGCGGCCTCCTCCACCCGAAGATCGACGCTGCTCGCGACGCGCCTGCTGGTCTGACCGCCGCTGCGCGCGGTAACTCTGCTCGGCCTCGCGGAGCGTGTCCCGGATGGCCCTCTGCTTCCGGCGCTCCGCTTCGACGAATCGCTTTGCGACCGCTTCGATCGCCGTCGTCGCGACGTTGCGCTGCTGCTGCGCGGATGCTGCCGTGTCGCTCGCCGTGCGCCTCTGCTCGCTCCGAATCTTCGACTGCGCGCCCCGAGCATCCGAGACGGTGCCGTTCAGGACGGCGCGGACGCGCTCACGGCCGACGGCGCGGAGCTCGATGCGAGCTAGCGCGCTTCGATTTGCCATCGGCCTTCCGATTCAGCTCGGCGAGGGCGAGCCCGAAGAAGAGGACTTGCTCGTTGGTGCATTCGCGCGCAGTTGCGACGCCATAGAAAGACACAAGCGCCGGAGCGTGTTGGCATCGAAGGCCGAGAAGGTTGCCTCCGGCTCGAGCCCTTTTCCCAGGGCGTCGATCAGCGCCTTCTGCCCTCCTTCATCGAGCGCTACGAGCGGTGAGACCCACTCCTGGTGCTCGCGGTAGACGTTGAAGAGCGCCCGCACCGTCACGCTGTCGAGCACGCGGACGTCGCGGTCGGACGGGAAGAACGGGGGCAGCTCCGGATCGTCGGGCACCACGAACGCGCGCCAGATCACCTGTCGCTCGATCTCGCGATCGAGGAGCTCGGGATCCACGTCGAGGTCGGCGCCGAGCTTCTTCACGTATCGCTGCGCCTCGATGCGTGCGTGATCGAGGTCCACGTCGAGGAGGATCCGAACGCCGAGCGCGACGCTATCGGCCCCCGGGAACGGAACGCGACGCACGTCGCGACGGCCGCGGAGGATCGCCTGCAGACGCTCGTCGGTGAAGTCCGGGGGCATCAGGTTGAGCCGCGCGGTTTGCCGACGAACGAGAGGTTGGCCGACGCTGCGTCATCGACGCTGTTCGATGCCTCGTACTGCGTGAATCGCCCGACGTGCGTACGACGCTTGCCCCCGTGCACGACGACGAGGCGGATCGGCGTGCGCGCGATGGTGATCTCCTCCCAATCGACGGGGAAGCCAGCCTTCGGCACCGCTTGCTCGATGCTGGCCTCGCTCCTCGTGGGCCCCTTGGAGAAGCCCGCGAGGCCCTTCGTCATGGTGGTGACCTCGCGGTCGTTCGTCGTGGTGGTCACACGGACGTTGCGCGCCTCGGCGATGAGGCGCCCGTTCGCGTAGACCTCGCCCGGGCCCTCGTAGTTGTCCAAGTCGGCCATTCGATGCCTCCGCTCACGCCACCTGGCGAACGTCGATCGCGAACTGGTGCGCGCCCTCGATCACGTCGAGCGGCACCGAGCAGTTGAATCGCCCCGCCGGAGCCGGCGCGAGCTCGACCACGATCTCGCTCTTGCGCAGCTCGACCGAACCGGGCTCCAGGAGCCCAGCGGCCTCGTGCCCGAGGAGCCGTGCATACATCCAGTCCTTCAGCATCAGCGGGGTGACGACGCCGTCGGGCGGCGGGTCGCCGTCCGGATCGTCGGCGCCAGCCTTGAAGCCGGGCGTCGTGCCATGCGCCCCGAACTCGGCGGGCACTCCCACCGCGAAGTCGTCGGCGACGAAATCCGGCACCGTCACCTTCGTGGTGTCGAGCACCGAGTACGACGGGTTTGCAGCGGCGTCCTGCGAGCGCGTCGTGATCGAGCGCGTCAGCAGCTGCTCGCCCGCCGACACGCGCAGCGGAGTGATGCCGTTGTTGAGCGCGCTCTTGAGATTCGCGCCCGTCGGCCAATCCGCTGGGCTGTAGCTCGGCGCGATCCCCGACACGATGAGGTCGTCGAGGTTCACTCCCGGATCGCTCGACTCGTGTCGCGCACGGAGCGCGGCGGCCGCCGCGGCGATCTGCAACGGGAGCTGCTCGGGCTTCTTCTGCCACACGCACTGCATGCGCGCGGCGTTCATCCCCGTCGCGACCGTCGTGGCATCCGCGAGCGTGCCCCCGAAGCCGAAGATCACCACCTGGCGCTTGCCGTGATCGGGCCCGGCGTACGTGTTGACGTGCGTCCGGTACCGCGTGAGGTCGGCCGTGTCCGGCGTCGCGCTCGCACCCTCGCCATCGCTCGCCGCGACGATGTAGTGATGCCGGAGCGCCGCCACTGCATCGAGTGCGTTCTGCGAGTTGTCGGGAGTCGCGCCGCCGGTCAGGTAGCCCGTCGCGGGACCCGTGATCGTGATGCCTGGCGTGTTGCTCACGACGCGCAAGCTCGCGCGGTTGCCGCGAGGGCCTTTGTGGATGAACGTAACCGTGCAGTTGGCCGCTGCCGCCATCGCGGTGCCCTTGTCGAGCGGCCAATCGGTCATGTCCTCGAGGGCGGCCTCGAGCGCGACCGCAACGTTCGCGGCCGTCGTGCCCGACGCGATGGGCACGTTGATAGTCTGACCGCAGTAGCTGACGTCGATGGTGCCATCGGCAGTCGCGGTACCGGAGGCGGCCAGCACTCCCGTTGCGGCCGTGCCGCCGCTCTCGGCGACCGCAATCGCGTACAACGGCACGCCCGGCCAGACTGCGAATGCTGCCTGGCAGCCGAGCAGCAGCTCGGAGCCCGCCCCGAAGAGCGTCCGAGCGTCGTCTTCCGACGTGACCGCGTAGCGGGTCGCTACCGTCGCGGTCCCCGCCGCCGTCTTGTTGCCGCAGAGCAGCACGAGGCGCGGTGCATCGGCAGCGCTCGTGGCTCCGACGCCGAGCGTCACCTGCAGGAAGGTTCCCGGCCGCTTGTCGTCGGCCGAGAGGATGCTCGCGAGGGTCATCCGGTCCGCTCCTCACGTCCGCCGCGCGCGGACTTGGCGGGCGCCGTGGGCGCCAGCGCGAGATCTCCGTCGGTCAGTGCCTGACGGATCTCGCGCGTGTTGGGCAGCTCCTGCGGCCCGTCGTCGACGTACTGGTCGCCGCCCGGCACCGCGTACACGACGGGCGGCGTACCCGCCTCGAGCTCGCGCGCGAGCGCGCGCCGCACGCCGACGAAGCGTCTGCCGGGACGAGGGTCCGGATAGACCTTCCCCGGCACCCGCACGACGCGGATGGTCTCGTTGCTCATGGTGTCCTCTCCTCGTCGGTCAGAGCGCGACGAGCAGCAGCTCGACGCCGGCGACGACATGCGCGGCCCCGCCATCGGAGATCGCGCGGAACATGATGTCAGTCTTCTGCGTGAACGCCTCGAGCGCGCGTGCGTTCGAGCCTCCGTGCGGCGACGTCGTGCGATGCTCGCGCCGCATCTGCCGTGCGGATGTCGCGCCCGATGCCCGACGGTAGAGGCGACCGGTCGCTGCGCTCGAGCTCTCGATCCACTCGCGCAGCAGCAGTGCCTGGTAGCCGGCCGGCACCGTCCAGAGCGCCTGGGGCGACTCGCCGAGGCCCGCGGGGATGTGCGCCTGCAGTGAGCCGCCGATCGACACGGAGATCGCGCCGGCGTTCACCTCGCCGCTGCCCGCCTCCTTCACCCGCACGCGCTGCACGCGGAGTCCGAGCTCGGTCGTCACAACGGGCGTCGCACCCGCCAGCGCGACGACCTTCGTCTGCTCGAGGTAGTCGCCGTCGAGGTAGTCGATCTCGACGCTGCGCGCGCCCGTGCCGGCTGCTGCGTCGTCCGCCGAGCTCGACACGATCGACATCGCGCCCGCGCTCGAGGGCACTGCGCGCGTGGTCGTGCCGCCGCTCTCGCCGCCCGTCCAGACGTCGTGCTCCGACGTCGAGAGGTCGGTGCGGCGCCCGACGATCGTCACCGTGCGGTGACCGATGACCGAGCCCTTTGCGACGTCGATGAGCGATGCCGTCATGTGTCCTCGTCGAGCTCGTCGTCGGTCTGCTCATCGGAATCGACGAGCGAGCCGTGAAGCGGAATGCGGTCGTGCACGATGGGCTGCTCACCAGCCGGATGCGCCGGATCCTCGCGGTTCAGGTACCGGACCTCGACCGACAGCAGGTCCGAGAACGCCGATAGGTCCGCGGGTGGGCGCACGCGGAGCACGAACGCGCCCCGGAAGCCCGGATAGGCGACTCCCGGCGCGCCGGTGCGCTCGTAGTCGTAACGAACGTCCTCGTGATCGAGCGTGGGGTCGCCCATCGAGGTGGCAACGACGCCGACGAGCTGGAGCAACGGCGCATCGGAGCTCGCCGCTGGATGCCGGCCTCTGGCGAGGATCTCGATGAGGTGCTCCCAGACCATCGAGAGCAGGTCCCATCGCGGCGCGACCTTGTTGTGCCCGCGCATCGGCGACACGAAGTCGAGCCCGAGGATGATCTCCTGCTCGCGGCGCAGTCCTCGGCGCACCGACTGCTGTCGAGCCCGGTAGACCGAGAGCGCCGGCATGTCCGTGTCGGCGAGACCGAACTCGAGCGGGCGCGGGTGCCCGAAGACGGTCCGGATCGCATCGGTGCCGAGCGACGACGCTAGCTCGGCATTGACCCCGAGCTTCGCCAGCGTCGCGACGGCCGCAACGACGACATCGCTCGCAGCGTCGAGGCCCATCAGAAGCCCGAGCGCTCGAGCATGTCGTCGAGCTTTCCGACCATCGCGTCGGTCGCACGGCCAAGCTCCTGCTCGATCGCCGGCGCGAGGAACGGTCTCGGCGCAACATGCTTCGTGCCGCCCTCGAGGAACAGCGCGTGCCCCGCGTCGGCCGTCACGAAGCCCGATGCACCGAACGCGGTCTCACGGACATCGTCCACGGCCTGGATCGATGCACGCAGTCGGCCAGTGCGGTCGTGAAACGCGGTGGTCGCGCGAGCGTTCTCGGCGACGGGCTCGAGACCGGCTTCGATGCCGTCCACGATGGCGCCGTCGAGCTCGCGGGCGGCCTCGTGAGCGGCCCGCTCGATTCCGGAGACATCGATCGAAAATTCGAGCATCGAAGCCTCCGTTACGCGACCAGTGGACCCGCCGGGATCGTCTTCCGGAGGCGCTCCCACTCGGCGAGGTAGGTCGACGTCGTCGGGGGCTCTCCGTTGACGTCGGTCGTCATCCGCGCCTTCTCGCCGAACGACGAGATCGCGAGTGCGTGAGCTGCCCGCAGGCGCACCGAATAGGCGAGCTTCGCGGCGCTGTAGAGCTCGGCTGAGTGCCAGAGCTCGGCGTCTGCGAGAGCGGCCTCGACGGCGGCCTGCGGGAACTCCTCGACCTTGGCGAACTCGGGGTGCTTCGTGACGAAGTCGGCGTACGTGACGACGGCCATCGGAGCACCTCATCGAGCGCGTGCAGACGTCTGCACGCGGGTTGGGCGGTCAGCGACCGCGGGGACCGCTGGTGCGGCGCGGAGACGACGGCTGCGTGCGCTCACCAGCCGGCTCCTCCGGCTCCGGAGCCCTGACGACGATCGGCGCCGGTGGCCCGATGACGACGGGTGCCGACCTGGCGCCGCGTGACGGCTTCGGCGCCTGAATCCCATCGACCGCCACCATCTTGCCGGCAACGTAGATTCGCAGGCCGGGATTCTCGAGCATCTTCGCGGCCGACTCCTCGTCGATCTCGACCGACGCGCCGGGCTGCAACGTGTAGCCGGACGCGTGTTGCGTGTCTGGCACACCAGGCAGACCGACATCGGCGGTGTGCACGTTCGTGAAGGTGACCATCAGAGACCGTCCATGTACGCGGCGGCCTTCGGCCGGATGAAGTCCACACCTCCCAGCCGCATCTCACAGGGGATGACGAACTGGAAGTTGCGAAGCTGTGGCGGCATCGCGACGAACTCGAGCGTCACGTGCCAGAAGAGGACCTTCGGATCCTTCACGTAGGCGACCGCGCGAGGTCCGTCGTTCTCCGCGTCGGCCAGGTCGGCAGCGACCCACGACGTGATCATGAGGTCACGACCCGTCGCCGCCCTCCACTGGTCCTTCAGCGCCTGCAAGACCGTGATGCGGTTCGTGGTGTCGACCTCCTTGACCGCGGCGAGGTTGTACTCGTCGGTGCCGAGGATGAGCGCGTTCGGGTAGTGGATGTTCTTCGTCGCTGCCGGAATCGAGTTGAGGAGCTTCGTGAGATCGCCCAGCATCTGCGCCGAGGTGGTGCTCGCCGTCCAGGTCCCCGTGACAGGCGAGACCGTCGGCACGTTGCTGTTCTTGAAGAGGCCGACGAGGCCGAACTCCGAGTCGCCGACGGCTGCGACATCGTCGGCGGTTCGCTCCATGATCTCGCGACACGCGTCGCCGCGCATGCGATCGATCGGACGGCCCGTCATCACCGCTTCACGCAGCTCGTCGGTGTCGTAGGCGTACCCCAGACGCAGGCCGACGATGGGCGAGCTGGCCTCCGCTCCCGTGGTTTGCACGAGCGGAATGTCGTCGCCCTTCGCGTTGCCGAGCCGCGCCTTTCCCTGAACGTTCCAGATCTGGTGCGTCACGGTACGAGCACCGGGACCAGCTTCGCCGTTGATCGGGATGAGCTGGCGCGCCTTCAGCTCCGGGTACTCCTGCATGTAGAGCGTCCGGAGCACATGTTCGAGCTCGCGGGAGAACGTGGACGTATCGCCAGCGTCGTTGCGCCCTTCTCCCCCGATGATGCCCCCCTGCATGCCGAGCATGCGGAGGACCTCGCGATGACGCTTGGGAGAGAAGATCTGCGGCGGCGCCTCGTCCTTGCGAATGAGGCGGCGTGCCGGCTTCTCGCCGACGAGCGGCGTGGCGTTCTGAGTCTGCATGATCGTCTGTCCCTTTCCTCAGCCCGCCGCCAGGTCGAGCTCGATCTCGCTGACGCCCGCTGCAGTGATCGTCCGAGCCCAGCGCGCGCCCCTCAGGAGACATGCGTCGGGCGCACCCGCCGAGCCGTCCGCGTCCTTTCGGAACGCACCGCGAACCTCGGCACCGCCGGCCACGAAGCGCACCCAGACGGGCTCGCCCTTGGTCGTGACCGTCTCGCTCGTTACGAAGAGGTTCCCCTTCCGGCGCACCGAAACGACATCGTCCTCGGCGTAGTCCGTCTGTGTGACCTTGCCCGAGTCGTACATCGACGCGCCCACGACGTCGCGGCCGCTGATGGGCCCCATGTCGGTGCCGATGCCGATCGTCACCGCGCCACCCACGCCAGCCATCGGCGAGAGGCGCGCCTCGAGGAAGTACTCGAAGCACACCTTCCCGACGAGGGTCGTGTTGCCGGCATCGGGCACGTAGAGCGTCTCCTCGACGACGTCACCCGCGGGCGTGATGCCCTTCAGGAGGAGCGTGCCGGCATCGACGTCGGCGTGGCTCGAGAACGTCGCGGTCAGGTTGCGAGGGGGCCAGATCCTCGTCGCTCCGATGGCGCCGTTCGCGTCCGCCGTGCCCTTCGTGACTGCGGTCGCGGCCGTCGCGAAGCCCGACGCGATGATCGCCGTCGCGGACGCGGCCGCGGGAGCGGCCGGCTGTTTGACCTGCTCTTCGGCGGTACCGCGCACGACGGCGATACCGACGGGGACGGTACCCTCGGCTGCGAGAGCGAGGTCCTTCTTGATCCCGCAATCGGCCGGCGAACCGTTGAGCCCGATCGCGGGAGCGGTGAGGTAGCTCGTCTGCGGCATGGTCAGTTCCCCTTCTGCGCGTCGTAGCGCGCTGCGCGCTCGCGGATCGCATCGGCGCGAACCTGTTCGATCGATGGCTCGGCGTCGCGCTGCCCGACTCCCTCGGAGCCGGCATCGAACGTCACCGATCGAGCGTGGTGGCGATGAGCGCGGACGCTGGCCTCGTACGCGCCGACCAGGAAGTCACCGCTCTTGCCGTCGAGCTTCGCCTCCGGATCGACTGCGAGGATCACCTGACGGCGTACCTCGTCGTCGGAGAGAGCATCGAACGTCGGTTCCTTGCCCGTGTCGTCGGGCCCGATGACCCGGGCTGCGTCCCGCTCGAGCTGCACGCGCGCACGCACGCGGCCGTCGAATCGCTTCGGGTCGCTCGCCTCAGCGAGCGCGGCCTCGGCCTTGTCGGCGCGCGCCTTTTCCGCGGCCGCCGTGCCCTCGGCCTTGTCGGCGCGGGCCGTGGCGCCGTCCGCCCTCTTCGTCTGCTCGTCCAGGTCCGCGAGCACACGCTCGATGAGCGGTGCGACGGACACGGCGAGCTCGACGTCGACACCGTCCACGCGGACGGCCTTCGTCTTGTCGCTCATGTCGATCTCCTTGCCGTCGCGGTGCGCGGCCGGTTGCTCGATCGCGTCTCTCGCGTCGAGATGCATTCGGACCTCGGGTCCAGCGCGTCCCCACTCGCGCGGCCCGACCGCGACGTGGTTGTGGACGATGCCGCGCTGGATCGCGTCGTACTCCTCACCGTCGGCCGTCACGCCTGGCGTCGGATCGACGGTGCACGTGTAGCCACACGACACCTCAACGCGGTCACCGCGGAGGACCGCTGCACGCGTCGTCTCGGCGTGAATGACCAGGCTCGCCGCGACGTACTTCTCATCCCGGCGTGGATTCTCCACGTGCCCGACCGCGTACTGCTTCCAGTTAGTCGGCGAGACGAGCTCGTCGGGGTGGAGGTCGGTCACCGACACGCCACGAAGCGACTTCACCGCATCGTCCGCGAAGACCTCTTCGGGCAGTCGCAGCTCGCGCACCTTCGAGTTGTCACCGCGCGTGTAGGTGAAGACACCCGTGCGCGTCAGGAACGCAGGGACGCGGATCCCCCCGTCCGCCATCGTCTCGACCTTGCCCGTCGAGCCGCGGTCGTAGCGGTTCACCCGCTCGGTCATGTGTGCTCCTCTCAGGGAGTGACCCGGCCAGGCGTGCTGCCGTCGCTGGGCTCCGACGTCCCGGCGTCGGGTGATTGCGGACGTTCTGCCGCGCCCGTAGGAGCGACGGGCGGCGCGGGCGGATTGCGGGCCACCTCGAGACGCCGTTTCATGTCGAGCTCCCGGAGCTCGTGCCGAGCGTGGCGATCGATTGTCGTCTCCGGACTCCAGCCGTGATCGGTGAACCGGGACAGCGCGACCTCGTGCGGGGAGAGAATCTGTGCCTGGACGTACAGGGCATCTCTCTTCGCGATCGCCTCTTGCTCTGCCGCCCTGTCCTTCGGCGTACCCGTCCAGAGCGGGGGAAACGCGATCGACAGGCGCCGCGGCACACGGCCACCGGTCGGCCCATCTTGGGCGAGCAGGAGAATCGAGATTGCTCGCTTGATCGGTCGGCGCAGCCGTTGCCGTTGGTACTGTCCGACGGTGTCGTACCAGACGGTTTGATCGCTCGTACCCGTAGCGTCGAACCCCGTCGGCGATTGACCCATGAGCACAGTCACCGGCATCTCGAATGCCGCCGCGAGCCGGAGCCAGGTCTTGTCGGCGAGCTTGTCGGCGCCGCTCATCTCCGAGCTGCGGCGCTCGAAGCTCTCATGCTCCTTGTCGACCGCGATGGCCCGATTCGACGCCCGATTCTTGTCGAGGAACTCGAGCCGCTTCTGCACGACGGCCTCCTGGCCGCTGCGGATGAGCTCGACGAGGTCTTTCAGGCCGAAGACGCCCTGCGAGAAGTCGTGCATCAGGTGGCAGATCGATTGCCAGTTTGCGCTGCACGAAACGAGGGTGGCGTACACCCTCACGAGAACCGAGTCGTCCCATCCACCGTTCTGCCAGAAGCGGAAACGCGTCGTCGCAGCACCACCGAAGACGACGAGCCTCGACTCGTGAATGACGCCGACCCGACCTTCCTCCTCGGCAATCGGATGGTGCCAGTAGGTCTCGGCCTGTCCGGCCTTCTGGTGAGGGGCGCGGTACCGCGACCTGACCGTGAACGAGCGCCGGTCATATGCGTGGATCCCGTCGATCGCGCGGATGCTCGACTCATCGAGCGGTTCGTGTGGATAGCGGCCGTCGTCGCAGTCGAAGTACAGAATCCCGCCGCCGAACAATCGACCCCATCCGGCACAATCGACGAACTTCGTATCGAGGTCCCACTCGTCGAGGTCCTCGATGATGTCACCGGCGAGCTCCTGTGCCTCCCCCGGATCGTCCTCGCTCTTCGCCGTGCTCGGGCGCACGACAACGTTGTAACCGAGCTTGAAGGCCTCTTTGACGATGGCGCCGACCCCACGATGCGCGAAGTCGTCCTCGGAGTAGAGCGCATCGAGCTGGTAATCGGTGAGATAGAGGCCCGGCGCGAACTCGTGATAGGTCGCCTTGTCCCGAGACGTGCCGAGGCCGGTGACGAGGTTCTGCCAGCCGTCGCGGCGCGACGGATGCATCGACGCCGCGTAAGCCTCGCCGGGGCGCAGCCGGGCCGCATCCTCGACGAGTCGCAGGCTGGCTCTCGACATGCTCAACCTGCTTTCCTACCAGTCAGGCGCTCGACGAACTCGACATAGCGAGAGATGTCCGCCGGCGCGAGCTCGACGATGCCATGACATGCAGAGTCGACGCGGTCGTCGAGCTTCAGCCGCGGCCAGCCCACATGCTCGTCGATGAAGGCCTGATTCCAGGATCCGCGCAGCAGGTAGCCGTTGCCCGCTTGCCAGATTGCCGACGACGAATGGGCGCGGGTGGCCTTGTTTCCATTCTCGACAGCTACGAATCCCGGAACCTTCCGCCGCATCGTCTGCACGCACGCCGCGCCGTTGGCCTGCCGCTCGACTGCCGACTTGAGAACCTTCGGCCACTTCTGTCGGGCGCGCGCCATTCGCACGAGCGTCTCATCGAATGTCGAGCGGCCCCAATCCACGTCAACGACGTAGATGTCCGACTCGATGAGAACGAGAGTGGTGCCGACAACGGGATCCCGCTTGTCCGGATCGTCTTTGTCGCCGAAGTTGCAGTCCCACGCCTGGATCCACACCCCCGGCTTGTTGGGCAGCTCATCGACGATCTTGAACCAGGCGCGCTGGAAGACTCCCCCGCTCTTTGCCTGAGGTCTCTGCTGTAGCTGAGCGGCGACGTTCGCCGGCGTGCGTAGCTTCCGCTTCAGGCGCTCGACAGCCTCTCGATCGAGACGCTCGGGACAGAGCAGCTCATAGGGGTCGCGCCGCCAGTCCTCGCCCCAGGGCGTCGCGCTGTGCTCCTCCGGGTCGTACTCCATCGGCAGCACGAGCTGCACGGTGTCTTCGTCTTCGATGACGACGCCCGTCAGGTCCATCTCATGGACGCGCTGTTGGACGATCACCGAAGTGACGTGCGAGGGCTCGCCGCGCGTGCCCCACGTGCCCGACCACGCATCCGCGGTCGCCTCTAGCGCCTTCTTGGTGACTCCCTTGGTCGCGTCCGCTTCCTTCGGCGGATTGGGGTCGTCAGCGACCTTGAAGTCTGGGTGCCAGCCGGTGACCTGACCGACCATGGTCGTTGCGAAGCGCAACCCCCCGGCCGTCGTCGAGTACTCCTGCCCGCTCTCGGTCGTGTCGTGATCCAGCCGCGCAGACCAGCGAGCTCGGTACCACTCCGAGCTAACGAGCTTGTGTGTGCGTTTCGAGTCGCGTCGGCTGAGACGCTCGCTGTAACTGCCGAATATCCACTTGGCGGATGGGTCGATCTCGGCCCAATGCCAGGCCGTCCACGCCCTGCAGATCAGCGACGACTTGCCGAGACCCGGGGGGATGTTGATGACGAGCGTCCGGCCCCGGAGCTCGCCCCGGGAAGCGGCCTCGAGGTGCCGGCAGATCAGCTCGAGGTGTCGCGCTCCGACGAAGGGCCGACCTTGCTCGATGATCGGCCAACACAGCCGGAGGAACGCGTAGAGCCCGCCGCGCCGGACCTCGTCGCGGTCGAGCTCGACTTGACTCGGCAGTCGCACGTCACGCCACCTGCGGCTTCGCTATCCGCGCCTTCGCGCAAAGCGCTCGGAGCGTCGCGGCTTCCTCGTCGGTCAGACGAGAGAGGTCGTACTCGACGTGCGCGTCGGCTATCTCTCGCTCGCGACGCTGGCGCGCGACGTCGGTCGCCGTCGCTGCGATCTTCTGCAGCTCGTTTGCCGTGTACGCGCCCTCGCGGCCGAGCTCGCGGCGAAGTGTCGTCTCGACGACCTCGAGCAGGTCACCTGTGCAGACGTCTGCACGCACGCGCGTGGCGTCGTCATTCGCTGCGCTCGCGGAAGTCAGCCCCGCAGACCCGCTCGCTTCGTCGGGGGTACTAACCGTAGTGGTGGCCCCCCCCGCAGGTCCGCCGTGCAGCGGGATGACGGCCGCCAGCGTCTGTTGCGGGGACCTCGGGCGGCCGTCCTCCGCGTCGATCCTCGCCTGCCAGCGCCATCGCAGCGACATCCGCTTCAGTGTCGTGATCGAGCGGCCGTCGCGAACGAGCCGCTTCAGCGATCGCGAGCTCGGCGGCAGTGCCGCGTACTCCCGAAACGCGTCCCACGCGTCGCCGGGCTCCGACGGATCGCGCGTGGTCACTGGTACCAGCGTCCCTGGTACTGGTACCTGGTACCGGAATCGGCTCGGTACCAGAAACACGCTTGATCCACGGCACGAGCACTATTCGAGGAAGGCATTTTGATTGTCATGTCGATCACTTCCGACATGCCCCGTGTGCCACTCTACCTATCGTGCACCGTGGTCGCTCCCCGCGCGATGGGCCACGCGGGGAGCACGGTATCGATGCAGCGTCTCGCGACAGCGGCACCCGTGCTCTGCATCGGGGTAACAGCCCGACCGGGCTGGTGCTCGTCCTCAAGGAGCTCGCGTCGATGTCCGATCTCCCGCTCCATGGGAGCTGCCCACCCTGCGGGGCCGACAGTCCGGACTTTGTAGGTAGCGGCGCCGAGAGTCGCACTCGCAGCCCGAGGGTATGAACCTCAGTGGGGCACTCGCCCCTGCACCGCAGTAGTCCCCAGCGTCGAGCGGGCCGTGGGATGCACGGACACCGCTCGACGCCAGGAGGGCCGAACCGAACCGCTCACGAAGGAGGTTGCGAGGAGGGCACCGAGCTGACGCCCACGTCTCGCGAGAATGAGCAGGTGATAGCCCTGTTCCGGGTGCGCGCAACTGGCCCGGACGCGCGGAACCCCGTGGAACCGGGCAATGCCCCGTGGTTCCCCGTGGTTCGGCGCGGAAATTCGACTGTCAGAGAGCATCGGGGCCCTGTACCGGGCTGCCCGACCTACCGATTCTGCTCGTGGTGCGTCGTCAGCCAGGCCGCCAGCTCGGTGCTGTAGGCCACGGCCATGCGGCTATCGCCTTCACGATAGACCGGAAGCGGGTGCTTTCGCTTCCTCGATTGCTTCACGCACCACCACTCGGAACGCCCGAGGAACGCCGCGATTGCCGGCCAGCCCTTCAGGTCGCGCACGCCGACGTCGCGGCCGACGATGAGCCGCCGAGGTGCGCCGGCGTCCGGCGTGGGCTGCTCGGGCGCGGCCATCACTCGCCGTGCTCCCGCAGCTCGTCGGCACGAGCCCGGATTGCCTGCAGCAGCCCCGTTCGCGGGTCTGGCATCGGCAGCAGGTCGCGCGCGGCGAGCTCGACGACGACGACGCGTCGGCCATGCTCGACGACGGCATGCACGGCGTGCTCTGCGAGGCCGTGCACGGCCGCGAGCTCGCGCAGCTTCACCACACGTCGATAGCTGCGCTTCGTGACCTCGGGCAGCCCGCAGACGGCCTCGACGAGCAGCTCGACGCACTTCTCGTAGCGCAGTCCCTGACGGGCTTCGTAGGTCGGCGCGGCCGGTCGGTACGCCTCGAGGAGCGCACGCTCGATGGGTGTGCTGGACATGCCACGCACGAGCGCCGTCTCGGTCCCGTCGCTCCGGTGCGATCCGCAACCGACGGTACCGCCCTCGAGCGCGGCGAGCTGACGACCGAGCGCGCTCGCAGAGGGGTCGTAGCTCCGACGCGCGGCGAACGTCAGGAGGGCAGCGTGCAGCGACGGCCACCCACGCTCGACGCCCTGACAGCGCGGCCCCCTCCACTCACCGAGGACCTCGTCGCAGAGCCCCTCGAGGACCTCGCGCCACAGGGCAGCCTGGCGCGGCGCCAGGGGCTCGTGCAGCGACCGCGGCCACCGCAGATCGTCGGGCTCCGGAAAGCGGTCGCGGGCGCGCGGAGTGCCGCGCGCCTTCCGCTTCGCCGGCTTCCTGGGCGCCTCGATCCCGAGGACGTCGAGCAGCTCTTCTTGCGTCGGCATCAGCGGCCCTCCTTCGGTGGCTCGGCGAGCACGGCGAGCACGAGCTCGGCGCGGTGCGTCGCGATGTGTGCGCGCAGCTCGGCGTCGACGACGCCCTCGACGACCAAGCACTTGTCACGGTCGCGCACCCAGACGCGGAGCCCGAGCACCCGCAGCTCCTCGAGGAGCACGGCACCGTTGCCGACTTCCTCGGGATCCTCTTCGGCCTCGCCGCGCCCGAAGAAGTGCTCCCCGCTTTGCGGGGTTGCGGGTGTTTGCGGAGTCTGTTCCCCCTCGCGTGCGCGTGTGTCTATCTCAGTCTGCGCCACTGCCGCTGGCAGTGGCCCTGATTGAATCTCTCGCGCGTGGGGGTTTGGAGACTCCGCAAGACCCCGCACCCCCGCAATCGTCCCTCCGGTGCCGGCCGCCCTGACGTTCTCCTCGGTCGCCTCGACGACCTGCCACTGCAGGATCTTCTCGTGGCTCTCGTAGACCGAGGAAAGGACAAGACCGGCAACAACCCGTCCGCGGAGCTTCTTGAGCGCCTGGCCGACGCGCGTCGAGCTCGGGACCTGGCCACTCTTGAGCCGACACAGCTCCTCGACGCTCTCTCGCAGGCCCGCGAAGTCCGCCGGCGGCGACCCTTCGGGGAAGAGGACCTCGATGGCGCGCTTCGCGCTGATGGCCGGCTCCTTGAGCCGTTCCTGCAGGCGCGCCCAACCCTCGAAGAGGCGTGCATGCGTGGCCCCGCGCGAATCGGCCGAGGCCCGTAGACCTGGGCGCGTCTTGCCAGGGTCGTCGAGACCAGCCCACACAACCGCTTCGCGTACGAGCGCGCCCCAATCCTCGTACGTGTTCCACCCATCGAGCCCTTGCGACGGGCGTCCAGCGACGTGGTAGCCGCGGAGGATGGTGAGCGCGGCGCAGAGCAGCTCGGCTCTCTTGGCGCGCACGTAGGGCATCAGGGGGAAGTGCTTGAAGTCCGTGCGCTCCTCGGGTCGCTCCACCTTCGACAGCAGGCGCACGTGGCAGACACGGCGGTGCATGTCGTCGCTGATCGAGACGTTGTTTCCGGTCGCGTACCAGGTCACGACGAGCGGGCCCGTCCAGCTCGTGTTGCCGCCGAGGACTCGACCCCCGTACGCGGTTGCCGTGAGGGCGTTCTCGAAGCTGGCGCCCCCCATCGTCGTGTTGACGTTGTCGAGCAGGATCACCCGTTCGCCCGCCATGGCCCACGAGAGGATCCGCTTGTCCATCTCGTCGTCCTCTTCCGCGAACTTCGAGCGCGCCGGCGGGCGCGCGAGCGCGATGAGACCGACGACGTCGGCGAGCAGGCCCTTGCCCGTGCCCGGCGTAGTTGCGTCGATGAGGAACAGCGGCGAAGGCCCCCGAAACGCGAATCGTGCGATCGGCGTCAGGACACTGGCGACCCACGCGGCCAGGTGCGCGGAGCTCTCGAAGATGAAGTCGCACACGACCTCGCAGAGCAGCTCGACGGCCGCGAGGACCTGCGCGCGCGTCGGCGCCTCCGGTACCGGAGGCATCCGATCGTCGAGCAGGAACAGCCCCGTGGTGGCGTCGTAGCCCTTGGTCGCGAGCACGCTCCCATCGGGGCGCAGCACGGGACACTCGACGATCGCCTCGAGGTGCCGGAGGTTGGGCCAGTCTCCGCGCGCCATGATCTCCTGCACGGTCCACTCGGGCACGTGCGCGGCGCGGTCCCATACCTCGCCATCGCGCGTCATGCGCTCCTCGACGAACCTGGCGACGCTCGAGAGGATCTCGCGCACGCGGGCCTGCGGAGCAGCGACGATCGACGGCGCGTCAGGGTCGCGAATGAGCCCGCGCGGGAGCTTGCGGGGCTTGTGGATCGTGACGAGCGCCGAGCCACGCCGAAACAGTGGACGCGCTCTAACGAGCGCGCCGAGGGCTTCTTCGGTGACTTCGTCCTCTTCCGTTCGCACGACGATGCGGGTGCGTTCATCGGGCGCGGGCCCGTTTCCGTCGCCCGACGAGCTCGGCGGCGGCGCACCAGTGCCACCGCTCGCGCCCTGGCTGCCCGCTGGCTCGCGACCCTTTCCTGCGCGCGTGCGCAGCGATACGGGAGCGCGACGCGGCTGCTTCATTCCCGCCTCGAGCGCGCGGCCGAGCAGGTCCTCGAGCTTCTTCGCGGGCCACGCGCCCTGGCGATTCGCAGCGTCGCGCAGCGTCGCCCGCGCTTCCTCGAGATCGATCTCGTCGCCGGCGACGAGCTGTCCGATCGCGAACGCTTGCTCGTTCACCGTGTCATTGCGCGTTCCCTCATCGGCTCGCACGACGATCGCGAAGGCACGCTCGAGCGCGCCGCGGCCGTACTTCGTCGTGCGCTCGGACGCCGCTGGCGTGGTGCGAGCTCGCGGTGTGTCGGCGCCGACGCCGACCATCAGATCGTACAGCCAGCGCGGTAGCTCCGCGATCTCGGCCTCGACCGTCCACGCGTACCGGCCGCCGCTCTTGTGCACCGACGGCGCAACGACGATCTGCCCACCCTGCGCGCGCGCGTCGAGACCCCGCCCGATCTTGCCGGCGCGATTCTTCACGTGCGGCAGCTCGAGCGCCTCGGGACATCGGAAGATCCGGTGCTCGCCCCCATCGGCGCGGCCGCTCCGCGAGGTCAGCGTGACCGGCAACGGGCCGTGCGCCGCCTCGAGCGCGGCGAGGCTCTCGCGTCCGGGCGCACCGTCGACGTCGAGCGCCACGAGACGCTCGTCGCCGCCCATCGCCATCCCGACGTTGCTGCCTGGCCATCGCGCCCACCACGCGCGGACGGTCTTCCGATCGCGTGACGCGTGCTTCTGCCACTCCTTGATCCGCGGATGCTTCCCCGCCGCGTCGTGCACCTTCTGATTGCACTGACAGCGCCCGGACGGCACGTTTGCAATCCCAAAGAGCGGCAACACGCGGAACCCGATGTGCGCGTAGTACTCGGCGGCCTTCGCGACCTCGAAGTCGTTCGCGCGGGTGATGCGGACCACGCAGGGCGCACCTGACCCGGGCCGGGCGGGTGACGGATTCGGTGACGGGTTCGCACCCCCGGAATCCGTCACCGGTGACGCATTCTCACCCTCGGGTGACGGATTCGCACCCCCAGATACCGTCACCGGTGACGCATTCTCACCCTCGGGTGACGGATTCGCACCCCCAGATACCGTCACCGGTGACGCATTCTCACCCTCGGGTGACGGATTCGCACCCCCGGATACCGTCACCGGTGACGCATTCGCACCCCCGGAATCCGTCACCGGTGACGCATTCTCACCCCCGGAATCCGTCACCGGTGACGCATTCTCACTCGGACCCACGGAATCCGTCACCCGGAAGCGGATCCCCTGCCGGAGGGCGCCGTGCTTGGTACGCACCGGCGGGCCGACGACGACCGTAAGCGCGCGCGCGAGGGCGTTGTCGCTCAGCTCGACGCGGCCGTCCCAGCACCGCCACAGCGCGAGCAGGGCTGATGTCGAGACGCTCGACTCGGGGTCACGCTCGCAGCACTCGGCCACGAATCGGGACACCACGACCTCGATGTCGTCGACGGAGCTCGACATGGGCGCCTACGCGCTTCCCGCCGACGACGAGCAGCAGCTCGGGATCTCGACCACGTCGAGCTCGCGGGCCTGCGTCCTACTTCCCGCCGACGACGAGCAAGAGACCCGCCGGGACCTCGAGCTGCTTCGCGATCACGAAGCCAGCCAGCTCGAGGACCTCGATCGCGGGATGACGACCACGCGGCAGATCGGCGACGGTGGCGACCGCGGGGCGCGCGGGCGCGCGACGACGGCGCGGCGGCTTCTCGGCCGACGACGCCGGACGACCCGATGCGCTGCGCGGTGCGAGGATCTCGGCTGGCGGCTTCCCCCGCGACAGCCGGTAGTGGATCAGCGATTCACCGAGCCCCTTGATCTTCGCCCACTCGGCCACGGTGTGCGTCTGTCCCTCGTGGGTGATCGTCGCTGGCTTTTTCGACATCGGCTCCTCCTCCGGTTGCGGTTCCATCGGGTCCGTTCGGTTCCAGTCGTCGGGGTTCGCCAGGGACGTCGTCAGGCGGCGCGCGGGCACGGGCGGCGGCGGCGCGATGCCGGAGTCCTCGGAGTCGTCCTCGACGAGAGGCAGGTAGACGCGCGGGGGGTCGGGGCGGCGGACGCCCTTGAGCTCATCCGCGTGAATCGCTCCGACCGGGCATCCGCGGCAGGCGGCGAACTTCAGGGCGCCTGCGGCGCGACCGTGCGCCGACTCGAGCGCCGCTGACACGAGGCCGCGATCGCTGGTGCGCAGCGCGCCCGCCTGACGCCAGCGGGTGGCGCAGTCGAAGCGCGTCAGCTTGCACCGCAGGTCCTCGCAGACGAACCGTTCGACGCCGGCGACGACGTCGAGGGTGGTCGGTCGCTCGCGCATCAGGCGCGGCGGGGTCACCGATGCGGGCGGAGCAGCGATCCCGCTGCGCGTGCGGCCGAAGGTCGGCATCGCTCACCACCACTCGACCTTCGGGCGATCGGCCTCGCCTGGCGCGCGCGGGAGCGGGCGAGACGAGAGCTCGAAGACCGCGAAGTCGCTCAGCGGGGAGCCCGACACGGGGCCCTCGAAGCGCGGCCGCTCCGCGAGCTCGACGACGCGGAGCAGCTCGGCCCATCGCCACACCTGGTTACGGCGACGAGCACCGTGGCGGAACGCGGAGCGCAGCAGCGCGACGACGCGCGGTGCGTGCTCGAGCGCGTGGAGCACGAAGCCGATGTCGCGGTCGTCCTCGTACGGCGGATTCTGCAGCGCCAGGTCGCAGCGGCCGACGTCGGTCGCGAGGAAGTCGCAGTGTCGAACGTCCACGTTCAACCCGTGGTAGCGGGCCCGCAGGACCTCGACGTTGGCCTCGTCGAGCTCGCACGCGACGACTTCGATCGCACGCGACTCGAGGAGCGGCACGAGCGGGTCGATGAGCGCACCCCGCCCGGCGGCGGGCTCGAGGATACGCATCCCGATCGCCGGCAGCGACCACCGCACGATCCGTCGAGCGAGCTCGGGCGCCGTGTACCACTGCGAGAGCTCGGCGCACGGATGGTGCTCCGGCTCGAGCCCGCCAAGGAACGGCTGCGTCATGCTGGGCACGTCCCCCCCCGGCGGGGTGCACGAGCACCTGGGCGTCGCGGAGCGACGCGCGAACGGCCCCGTTCGGTCTCGATGGTCTCGATGAGCCTGAGCACGACCGCTGCCGGCAGCACGGCCATGGCAGGGCCGTCACCGGAATGCTCGCGCAGCTCGCACTCGATGTTGCTGCGGAGCTCCGCGAGCTCGACATCGGTGAGGACGGCGCTCATCGCGCCTTCCGGGGGCCGCCGCGGCCGACGTCCAGCTCGGCCACGCGCGCCGTCAGCCGGCGCTCCATCACGACGCCGGCGGCGATGCTCTCGCGCACCTGGCGACGCGCCTCGAGGAGCGCGCTGCGATCCGTCGTGCGCAGCGTCGAGCCGAAGTGCGAGACCGCCTCACCGTACTCCTTCGCCCCGCTGCCGAGCGTGTCGACGTCGTCGTCGCCGCTGGCCACGTGCGGCAGCTGCGCGACGATCGCCCGCCCTTCCATCGCGAGCTCGCCCATGAGCCCGAGCCCGAGCGCACGGAGCCGCGGCACCTCCGATCGGAGCAACGCCAGGAGCGCGAAGGTCGGCAGCGTCTCGGTCTCGGCATCGCTGGCCCACCGCGAGACACGCGATTGCTCGACGCCGACGCACGTGGCGAGCTCGAGCTGATGGACCTCGTGCAGGTGCAGCTGCGACCGGAGCAGCTGCGAGCTCCAGCGCTGCAGCTCGCGTCGTGGCGCGTCGTCCGGGCTGATCTCTCGTGCAGCGATTCCCGTCGGTGCCCTCATGCCTGGTCTCCACTCGGTTTCCGCGTGACGCTCGGCGTGTGGCCGAGCAGCTCGAGCAGGCCCTCCAGCAGGTCGGCCTCGGTGGACCAGGTCGCGCTCGCGGCCTCGTGCGCGACGCGATCGAGGCCTCCGGTGCTCGCCGCGCGCGTTCGGTGCCCGGCGGCGACGTTGCGCGCGTAGTCGCGCTGGACTGCGATCCGGACCGGAGCGGGGCGCCCGTCGTGCGCGCTCCGGTCGCTCGCTGCGAGCTGGCGCATCGCCCGCACGCGCAGCACCACGTCGAGGTCCTCGTCGTCGAGGCCGAGCACGAGGAGCGCGGCCCGTCGCTGCGAGAGCACGATGCGATCGCACTCGTCGCAGCCCTCGCGGGCGCGGTCGTGGACGCAGTGCCGCACGCGACCGCTCACGACGCGTCTCCATCGATCGGCGCGAGCAGCTCGCGCCCGCGCGCGCGGAGAACCTCGACGAGCTCGACGAGCTCGCACGCGATGACGGTCGTCGGCGCCACGACGCACCAGCCGAACGTCGCGATCCCGACGATGGTGCAGTCGATGACGAGCTCGCGGAGAGGGCGGCGCATGTCAGCCCTCCCCACCGAAGTCGACGAGGACCTCGTCGAGATCCGGAGCAGCCGACGCGGACACCGCGACGCGCTCGAGCACGATGTACTCGTGCGACCACGGCGCGTCCGCGCGCACGTCGGCCGCAAGGTCGAACAGCCACTCGCCCAGGTCCTCGGAGCACCCCATCTCTCAGCCCTCCTCGAGGACGAGCTGCGACTGCCCGATGAGCGCGCGCGTTCGGCGCGCCTCGACGGACGACACGCTGGACGCCGCGGAGGCGATGGCCGCGGGCGCACCCGGGCGCCCGGGAGCGACGTCGCGCAGGCCTCCGCGCAGCGTCTCGACGCGCCTCGCCTCGGTGATACGCGCCTTCGCGGAATCGAGCGCCGCCTGCTCACGCAGCGCGCGCTCGATCCAGTGCCGCCAGCAGCGGCGGTCACCGGCCTCGAGCGCATGGCGTGCGCGCGAGTCGTAGAGAGCCATCCGTGCAGCGATGGCATTGGCGGCGGTGACGAGCTGCTCGACGGTCGCCATGGGTCAGCTCGCGGCTCGCTGCTCGACGGCCTCTGCAGGCTCGCAGAGCTCGGCGATGCTGACCGCCCCCCCGGTGGCTTCCGAGATTCGCTTGGCGGTCGCGTACTCGCCGATCAGCTCGCCGCGGCGGGCCCGCATCAGCGTCGTGTAACCGACGCCGGTGTCCCGCTGGATCCGGGTCATTACGCCGTGGCCCTGACTGTCCACCCACTCCGGAAAGCGCATCTCTCACCTACCGCAAGCGGTCTACCGAATAGGGTCCACCGTGTCAAGCATTGCTGAGATAGACCCTATGGGGTCGATTGCTCGCGGTCGGCCGCCTTGGGATGGTGCCCTCGTGGGTCGCTCCGACGTTGACCAGGCTCGCGGTGTTCGGCTGCGCGACGCGCGGGAAGCCGCCGGCAAGACCATTGCCCAAGCTGCCGATGCGATCGGAGCCCGGTGGCACACGGTCAAGCGGTACGAGCAGGGAATGGCACCGTCGCCCGAGCGCCTGGTGTTGCTGGCGCAGTTCTACGGCACGACCGCCGAGCGCCTAATGGGTCAGGACGGCGCAGCGGGTGCGCCGGCAGTCGCCCACGTCGAGGCCGAGCTCCCGGTGATTTTCGCAGCGTTCTACGCATCACCCATCGGGGCCGACACGACCGACGAGGAAAAGCAGCGACTGCAAGATCGGCGGTGGCGCGAAGGTCTCGAGCTCACACTCGAGGACCTCTTCTCGTTCCGCACGATGATCCGGAACGCGAAGAAACGCGGGCTCCCTCCCCTCACCGAGCAGGAGCAGGAGCTCGAGCGCACCCGCATCGCGAAGGGCCGCCCCCGCAACGTGCTCGTCGGCGACGGGAAGTCACCGCCGCCGCCCCGACCTCGCACGAAGCCCCGTCCCAAACGCTGACCGCTTGCAGCACGCCCCACGCGCGGGCCATGCTGCCAGGGTGACCACCGCCGCCGAGCGAGTCCGCGCCGAGACGATGCTCTTCAGAGCCGCGCTCCCTGGTCTGTTGACGACGCACGCCGGCAAGTGGGTCGTGTTCCGCGACGGACACATCCAGAGCGTCCACGACGACGAAGGCGATGCCTACAGCGCTGGCATCGATGCGTTCGGTGTCGATGGCGGCTTCGTCGTGGCACCTGTCGTGCCGATCAAGCCGACTCTCATGACGGCTGCGCTCGCCTTCGGTCGGTGACTCGAATCGCGCACTGGGGCGCCGTCAACGATCCTCCCCACGGGCTCGTCGCGATCGGGCCGCTCGTCAACGTCAGGCTGGTGGCGCATCCCAAACATCGCGCTTCGGTGCCCGACGTCGGCCCGGTCCGCCTGATGATCGACACAGGCGCACAGCGCACCCTCGTCGACGACGCGTTGTGCGTGAAACTCGGGCTGCCACCGATTCGGTTCGACGAGATCGTTGGTGTCTCTGGCAAACCCGAGAGCTGGCCTGTGTATCTGTTGGGCGTTCGTCTCGGTCTGAGCTCCCATCCCAAGGCGCAGGAGAACGCGTTCGCGGTATTTGGCGCGGAAGTGATCGGCATGCCCGTCGGGCCCCACGACCAGCACCGCGGGTTGCTGGGGCGCGATTTCCTCGCGAATTTCGAGCTCGGGTACGATGGCCCCAACGGGAGCTTCGCGATCATGGTACCGGCGACGCGAGCCGCTGCCCTCGCGGGCCCGACCGCCACGCCAAATCGCGCAGAGCGACGACGATTGGCGCGGCAGAAGACGGGCCCCTAGGGGACGGCTTGACCGAACGGCCGCCTCCTGGCTCGATCGGGCGGTGCGCCATCGGGGGACCCGCGGACATCTCGCGACCGACGAGGCGCACCTCGAGGCGATCGCCGAGCGCTGGCGCGCCGAGACCCACTGCGAGCCTCCGGTCTCCGGTGCCGAGGAGCTCTGGATCGCCGGCGTGCGCGTGATCCCCGACGCGGCGCGGGCCGCTGGGCGCGCCTGCCTCGACGGCGGCGTCGTCTACTACCACCCGGGATGGCCCCCCGACGTCGTCAACTTCGCTCTGCTCCACGAGCTCGGCCACCTGCTCGCCCAGCGCGATCGCTGCGACGGCGAGGCGGCTGCCAGCTACGTCGCGGCCGCCCTTGCGATGCCCCGTGCGCAGGTCCTCCGCGTCGTGCGTCGGGTCGGGCGCGACATCCCAATGGTCCGCTGGGCCTTCGGTGACTCCGTTAGCCACGAGGTCGTCGGACGCCGGCTCGTGGACGTGTACCCCGAGCTCGTGCTGTCCGTGTGGCCGGAGGGACGACTCCTGGTCCGCTACGAGCGCGGCATCGCGGCACCGCTGTCGGTGACCGAGCGGGACGCCGTTGCACAGGGCGTGACGGCCGGCGAGCCCGGTTGGCGCGACGACATCGGCGCCGGAGCGTGGGTCGTCGAGGAGCGACGCGGGCGCGTCACCTACGTCCTCGTCGACCGCGAGCAGCTCGACTCACGCGGGGCGCGCGCTGCATACGACGAGGCCGTCGGCGAGGGCTAGCGATAGACGGCCGGCGCCCGGCTGCTGCGTTCGAAGGTGTTGCACGCGCCCATCCCGCACGCCGTGCACGAGCCCATCACGAGACCCGCCATCGCGAACACGGGGATCAGCTTGAAGGCTAGACCGATGCTGGACCCGAAGCTGATGTCCACGTCCGTCACGGTGACCTTCACGACGTTGTTCGAGTCACGCGGAACGGCGAGATCGACCACGGGCGGGCCGACCGGTGGAGGCGCAGACGGGCGCGGTGGCTGGTCTCCGAAACCCTGGCGATCCCCCGTTTCCATGTTTGCACGGTCGCCGGTCCACCGCGGCTGATCAATCGACCCGTCGAGGTGTACCCTTGACGGTATACCGTTACGGGGATACTCATCGGGCCTGGAGGTGCACACATGCCCAGGCCCGCTTCGTCCCCGTCCATCTCGCGCGCTGAGCGCGTGCTCCGCGCGATCGACCAAGGCTCTGGTCACGAGCTCTCGGTACTCGCGGCGGTCGTCGTCTGCGCGCCCGACGCGCGATCCGTCATCGTCGAGCAGCACACGTCGTGGAGCAGCGCCCTCGCCGACGCGGGCGCGATCGCCGTCGAGCTCGCGCTCGCGGGGGAGCGCAACGCCGGCGTCGTCGTGATCTCGACGCTGTTCCGCGCGTCCACGTCGGAAGGCTGGCCGACTCGCGCCGATCGCCAGGTCCTCGTCGCCGACGTCGCCGCGGTGATCGCGTTCGCGCGCTTCATCGCGTGGCTCGTCGAGCAGCTCCAGATTCGCGCGATGCAGGCGGGCGCTTACGACCACCCCCGCGCGCAGACGAGCAACCTCGAGCTCTTCGGCCAGCTGATCGGCCGTGGCTTCCCCGCTGACGCGGCCGCTGCGATCGCGACGGGGAGGGTCCAGTGAACGCGCTCGCGCCCCCGGAGACGGCGGTGGCTGGAGCGACGACGACGCCATTGCCAACCTCATCGGTGGCGTCGTCAACGAAGCCCTCGACGAGCTCGTCATCACCGGGCGAGTACATCGAGCGCTTCCCTCTCAAGCGCCTGCGCGAGAGCGCGACGAACCCGCGACGCATCTTCGGCAAGCTCGACGAGCTCGCCGTCAGCATCAAGCGACACGGCGTGCTCGAGCCGCTGCTCGTGCGCCCGGTGCCGGGCAAGCCCGACACCGAGATCGTCGCAGGACACCGGCGGTTCCGCGCGGCCACCATCGCCGGCGTCGAGCACGTGCGCGTCATCCTGCGCGAGCTCTCCGACTCCGACGCTCTCGAGATCCAGCTCATCGAGAACGTGCAGCGCGAGGACCTCCACGAGCTCGACGAGGCCGACGGCTACGCGCAGCTCATCGAGCGGTGCGGCTACACGCCGGCGACGCTCGCCGAGAAGGTCGGCGTCTCGAAGGCGACGATCCACGCGCGCCTCAAGCTGCGCTCTCTCGGGCAAGCGTGTCGTGACGCATGGCTGAACGGCGAGCTCGACGCGAGCCGTGCGCTGTACCTCGCGCGCATCCCGACGCAGGCGTTGCAGGAGCAGGCGCTCGAAGAGATCACCAAGGGCACTTTCAACGATGGCCCAATGAGCGCGCGCGAGGCGCAAGCTCACATCGCGCACCACTACACCATCGCGCTCGATGAGCGCGCTCGCTTCGACACTGCAGACGAAACGCTGGATCCCGTCGCTGGGCCCTGCATCACGTGCCCGAAGCTGTCGGGGAACGCGCGCGACCTGTTCCCCGAGATCCAGCGTGCAGACGTCTGCACGGACCCCGAGTGCTTCAAGGGCAAGAGCCAAGCGCACTGGAATCGCACCGCCGAGAAGGCGGCCAGGACCGGGTTGCGCGTGCTGAGTGCGAAGGAAGCCAAGAACGCGATCGACCCATATGGCCCCACCGGACGCCCCAAGGAGACCTCGGGATATGCCGCCCTCGACCAACAGGCCCCGTGGGTCATCGGCAGAGGCAAGACCTGGAAGCAGCTGCTCGGGAAGAAGGCCCCCGCTCCGACTGTGATCGCGAGAGACCCTCGCACCGGCGACGCCGTGCAGCTCATCGAACGCAACAGACTCGAGGCGGTCGCTAAGGAGCACGGCATCGGTCAACCGACCGAAGAAGAGCGGCGAGCGCGAGACGAGGCCAAGGCCAACCTAGAGCGCGCGAACAAGAAGGCTGAGGCCGACCAGCGAGCACAGCGCGACGTTGCGCTCGCCCTGGTCGCTGCGGCAGAGGCGGGGGGCGGCGAGCAGCTCTGGCCGCTGGTCGCGGCACACCTGATCACGATCGAGCGCGAGGGCTACTCCGACAACCTCGACGAGACCGAGATGGCGCAGCGGCGAGGCCTCGACGGCGCGGAAGACGCCTCTGCGCTGCTGCGTGCTCTGCCGACGATGAAGTCGGCCATCGCGCGTGGGGTCGCCGTCGAGGTCCTCGCGCTCACTGACTACACGGGCGCGATGCGGAGCGAGCTCTGCAAGCTGCTGGGCGTCGACCCCAAGCGGCCCAAGACGCCAGCGAAGAAGTCGACGGCGAAGGCCGCCAAGAAGACGCCAGCGAAGAAGTCGACGGCGAAGGCCGCCAAGAAGACGCCAGCGAAGAAGTCGACGGCGAAGGCCGCCAAGAAGACGCCAGCGAAGAAGGGCCGCTGACGTGGGCGCAGCGGCCGCTCCGCGCGTCCCGCTCGTGCGGGCGCGCACCATCGCCGAGCAGCTCGTGCGCATCCTCGCGCCGGCCTGCGAGCGCATCGTCATCGCCGGCGCGATCCGTCGGCGCAAGCTCGAGGTCGCCGACATCGACATCGTCGCGCTGCCGAGGGTCCGACGCGACCTCGCGGGCCTCGTGCTCGACGACGATCTCGAGCCGCTCGTGACGCGGCTCCGAGCAGCCGGCACGCTGCGATGGCGACGCCGAGGCGACGGCGGCTACATGGCGACGGGCCCTCGCCGCTATGCCCTCGTGCACGAGGACAGCTGGATCCCGATTGACCTGTTCAGCGTCCGCCCGCCCGCGCAGTGGGGGGCAATCCTGGCAATTCGCACCGGCCCCGCGGAGTACTCCCAGGCGCTCGTAGTCGGCGCACGCAAGCGGGGCCTCCGGTGCGAAGACGGCCGGCTCATCCGGAACGACGACAGTGTCCCTCCCGTCGAGCGTGCGACGCCGGAGGAACGCGACTTCATTGCAGCCTGCGGATTCCCGTGGGCCGACCCCGAATGGAGGCGATGACAATGGCTCGACCCCGATTGACCAATCGAGTGATGGATGGCCTCGCCCGCCTGGCGCGGGAGGTCGATGCGAAGCGCGACGAGCTGCTGCAGCAGATCGAGGAGATCCGGGATCCCCGTGAACGTCGCGAGGCGAGGCGCGAATACGCGTCGATGGAGCACGCGCGCAATTGGATCGAGCGGATGCGCGTCGCTCGCGCAGAGGGCTGCGCCTACGACGAGATTGGCGCGGAACACCAGGCGGCGGCGCATGGGTAAGCGGCGCAAGCGCCGACGATTGCACGTCGTCGAGCACGGCACGATTCGCATCCGGGCCTATCCCGTCATCGAGCGCGCCGTGAATGAGGGCCTCTCCGCTGGCTGGCGTCGGGCGCACAAGCACACGGACACACCAACCGTCGAGGCGATCCTCGAGCAGCTCGAGCGCGACGTGCTCGCGTGCCTCGACGGAGTCGTCGCCTTCGATCCGCACGAGCCCGCACCGTGACGCGCCAGCTCCCGGCCATCCTCGTGGAGCCCGACGTGCTCGATCACCTCGAGGAGAAAGTTGTCGTCGTCTCACGTCGAGCACGGCCACATCCGAGCGGCACACGGGTCGTCTACATCGGACGACCCAGCGCGCTCGGCAATCCCTACCGCATCGCCCCCGGATACGACGTCGCGCGGGATCCCGACGATGTCCTCGGGCGGTACGCCCGATGGCTCGAGCGGCAGCTCGACACGGACACGGCGGCGAGGCGCGCCATCCTCGAGATCATCGCGGCCGTCTGTATCGGCGAGACGATCGCCCTCGAGTGCTGGTGCGCTCCGGCGCGATGCCACGGCGACGTCGTACGCAGCCTGGTGCTCGACACCATTCGAGGCGCGATGCACGACGTGCTCGCGCTCGAGCAATGACCGCCGACCTCCCGCGGTGGCTCACGGCCGACGAGGTCGCGACGATGTTGCACTACCGGTCGCGCGCCGGCGTGCACATGGCCGTGAGGCGCGGCGAGCTCGTCGGCTATCGCCGCGGCCGCCGCGTGCTGTTCCTGCTCGAGGACGTCGATCGTATGCTCCGGGGCCGTCCGGTCGTGCGCCCCAGAGGAGAGGACTCCAAT
The DNA here is from genome assembly GCA_020854145.1 of Deltaproteobacteria bacterium. Taxonomy (GTDB): domain Bacteria; phylum Myxococcota_A; class Polyangia; order Polyangiales; family JADZFZ01; genus JADZFZ01. The sequence continues at coordinate 61,511 of JADZFZ010001118.1, forward strand.
GGGCACCACGACGAAACCGAACCGACGAATCGCACCGGGTCTCTGGCAATTGGATACGGAGAGGTGGCTCATTCGCGTCAAGGCGCGGAGCCGCAAGACGGGGAGAATCGGGGAGCGCCTCGAGCAGTTTCGGGGGACGCGAGCGGAGGCGATTGCCACGCGCGAGCAGTGGCGACTCGAGCTCGTCGGCGACGTCGTCCAGCGCGAGAGGCAGACGCTCGAAGCTGTCGCGAAATCGTGGCTGCAGCTCAAGATCGCACGCGGTGATCTCGCGACGAGCACCGCCGACCGATACGCGCGCGCTCTCGACGATCACATCCTGCCCGCCCTCGGTGACGTCTTCCTCGAGGAGCTCACGCGTGCGGATGTCGATCGATGGCTCGCCGGCGTCGGCCAGGAGCCGAGCACGTGCAATGGGTACCTGCGAGTACTTCGCTCCGTGCTCGAGGGCGCCGTCGCCGACGAGCTCGTGCCCGCAAACGTCGCGACGCGCGTCGCACCGCTGAAGGAACGCACGCGCGACGAGCCGAACGCGCTCACGGCCGACGAGCTCCGGCGCGTGCTCGAGCACTGGCGCGCGACGCGGCCGGAGCAGTATCCGCTCGTGCTCGCGCTCGCGCTCACGGGAGCGCGGTGGGGCGAGATCACGGCGCTGCGATGGAGCGACATCGACGCCGCGGCCGCGGAAGGCGCGCTGACGATCCGTCGCGCCCACCATCGCGGAGAGGTGAAGGAACCGAAGACGGGCGTGCGGCGCATCGTGCCCTTCCCTCGCGTGCTCGCGCGCGTCCTCGAGGAGCACCGCAAGCGGTGCCTCCGGGAGCAGCGACCGGGCTTCGAGGACGGTTGGGTGTTCACCTCGAGCGAGGGGACGCTCCTCGACAATGGTCGATTGTCGAAGCCCTGGCGCGAGGTCCTCGGCGAGCTCGAGATCGCGAAGCGAGTCACCATGCACGGGCTCCGACACACGATGACCGACCTGCTGCGGCACGCGCGCGTCGACCAGGTGACCTCGGCCGCTCTCATCGGCCACACCACCGAGCAAATGCGGCGACGCTACTCCACCGTTCTGCCCGCCGAGGCGCGCGCTGCCGGCGACCAGGTCGTGAGAATGGCCGGGCTCGCGGGTGGGAGAATCGGTGGGAGCCGGCGACGGAAATGAAAAAGGCCCCCGAGACCCTAATGGTCTCGGAGGCCTACTTTTCCGGGGCGATCACGCCGGAGCGGGAGAAGGGATTTGAACCCTCGACTTCAACCTTGGCAAGGTTGAGCCCGTTTCCACTGAGCACTTCTACACATTCTTGAAATCACTTCGCTTCTTGAGCCATGTCGTGCCGGCGCGCCTCGGCGTCTTCGCCTCGGTGGACACCGGAGTGGACACCTCCGGGGATGAGCCGCAGCGCTTGCTCGCCTGCGGCGCGAGCTTCGTCGGGCCGCACCTTCGAGTACCGCCTCTGCATCGCGTCGCTCTCGTGCCCGACGATGGACTGTCGGATGAACGAGTCGACTCCCGCCTGCCGCAGCAGGTCGACCATCGTGTGCCGCAGTCCGTGGAACGTGACGCGCCGCTCGATGCCCACGGCCTTCAGGACGTCACGCCACTCCTTTGACAGGCTCCCGTTGACGAGCAGCGTGCCTTTCTCCGTCGTGAAGAGGTAACCCGCCGCGATGCCGGGATGCTCGACGGCAACCATCCACCGCCGGTACTCGCGGAACAGCTCGGAGAGCGCGTGGGGCCATGGAACCGAGCGCCGCCGCCGCCCCTTGGTGCCCTTGAGCTGACCTCGATAGTGCGCGCGCCGAACCAAGAGCGCCCCCTCTCGCTCCGCCTTGTCGAGATCGGCAGGTTGCAGCGCGGTGACCTCCCCCCACCGCATACCGGTGACGGCCGCGGCAAGCACTATCAGGAAGCCCTGCACCTTGAGATCACGGCGGTGCCGCCCGTGGAATCGAGGGTGGAGGTACTCCGGCGCGTCGGGCCACACGAGAGCGCATCGCCGTCGCCACTCCTCGATGATCGCACCCAGCTCCTCGGGCTCGAACGTGTTGTCGCCGTCGTCGGGGTGCTCGTCCTCGGGGATCGGCTTGACCAGGGCGGCCACGTTGCGGGCGATGAGTTTGTCGCCCACGGCGTCGTTCAGCAGGCTTACCAGCACCCGCAGCCAGCCGTTGCACGACGTGGCTTGCCATCGCTCTGCTTCTGCCTTGAACCACGCCACCACGTCGGCCTTCTCGAGCCTGGCTAGGATCATCTGCCCGAGCGCCGGCCTAATCTGTCCGTCGAGCCCGACCGTGTTCAGGATGTGCTGGTCCAACGCGGTGGTGTAGCGGTCCACCGTGCTCGGCGACCATCTTCGAAGTGCGAGCCCGGTGCTCATCCACGACCGCGCGAATGACTCCACGGTTTCGCGGCTCTGTACTTTCACCGGCTCGTTTGCCGCCAGTTCGGCCCGCACCTTCTCGCGTTCGATCAGCGCCTCCGCCTTCGTTCCGTCGAACTGCTGCCACCGGCTTCCGACGAGGCCGGTCTTCGAGCTGCGCGCCTTCACGCGAAACTCGAACTTGTCCTTCTCCAATTGCCAAAGACCCGGCGCTACGCGCCTCTTCTTGCTTGTGCGTGCCATCGATCAACTCCCCGGCGCGCACGACCGATCGAGGACGAATCATAGCGTCCAAATCCTCGCGCCGAAACAGCAAGATGCGTCCACGCTTGCCGACCGCTTTGAGGGCGCCGCGGCGAACGGCCATGAGCACGCCCCCGCGCGATTGGTAGCGGAGGTAGAGCGCCGCCTCGGCCGTCGTCAAGAACGGCGAAGTTGTCGGCGAAGCCTGCGAGTCGGAGAGAAGCACCGAGACGCAGATTTGTGCGGATCCACGACCGAGTCTTCAGACACAATTCAACGTCCGAGGTCCGGTCCAGAATGCGGCCCCAAATCAGATCCTCGAGAGACCCGCGGCGAGGCCACTGAACGCCTGTTTACCCACCCAGACCGCACTTGAACAACGCAACATCACCGCGGCGGGTCGCCCGCGGCCCGCCCTCCTAGGGGACCCTGGGGTCACTTTTCTCCAGCCGTTTCGCGCCGTTACCAGGGCCACGGCCAGTGCCCGGGGGGATCCCTTCCAACGTAGAAGGGGGGCCGCGGTGGCTAGATTCTTAACTCGAAAGGCTCCCCAGCCGGATGCCCCAAGGGCCTCAAGCTGGCGTGGAGCCCAGGGCGGCTTCTGAACGGCAGCGCGCGGCGGTCCTCGAAGTCGCCAGCGACATGCGAGAAGGCAGTCCAAGAGTATTCCACTCCTCTCTAGATCTAGAGACCCGGTGGACGGAATCGCCAGCTCGCACAGGGGAGTTGCCTCCGAACGAAAGGCACAAGCCCACGCTGAGTGGCCAACACCTCCTGGTGGGCGTCACACGCCCAGCCGACGCGCTCGATTGGGCCCAATTGGGCGCCCAGGTAGGGACTCCCGGCGGCGCGTCGAGACCGACCACGCCGAAAGCCAAAGATGCACTCGTGCGAACAGACTGCACCGCAGATCTCGCAGTGTGCATGGGGACCCGGTGGCAGAGCGTCAGGGTCAGAGGACACCGGAGGGCAGCAATTCGGCCACGCCGCCGGCATACCCATCACCGGCAAGGAGGGCGCGCGCCTGGGGCGATGAAGCGCGATACCGCCCCTGTCCAAACGCCCCTTTGGGTCCGAATCACCTTGCCCAACGGCCCCATTCGATGGGCCGGCAGACGGCCGACTGTCCGTCCAACTGCCAGCAGGGGTGCGCCCGCCTCGGTCCGACTGCGATTGCTCGGCACTCGGCTCGACCTCTCGAAACGGTCTGCTGAGACGGTCCTTTGCCTTCTGTAGCTTAAACGCGGTCGTACGCAGCGCCCGAGCTAGCGCAGCCGCCTCCGGGCTCTCGCGAACACCGTCGGCGCGTCGCCGAACACTGGTCTTGCGCGAGGCCTCGTGGTCCCAATAATCGTCAAGGCCACCAAGCAGCGTCGTGATGCTCCGAAAGTGGTTTCCCCGGCCCGACGACGTCCGAGTGGCCTCCAGCCAAGCCAGTGCACGATCGAGTTCTCCGCGAAGCCCGGGATACTCGCGACGGACGATAGCGACGGACAGCCTAGCAATTACCATCACTCCTGTGTCCGCGCCCTCGCCCCACAACTCCTCCACCAGCCTCCACACATCCACAAGTTGCTGTCCAGGCTTGGGCCCTCTGGCGCTCTCGAGGGGCGCGCCGGGAACCTCCATCGTGTAGGCCACCCGGATCGCGGGCGTCTCTGGTCTCGCTGCGAACCTCCAGGCAACTCCAACGAACGTGCCTATCGCACCCGCGATACTCCAGTTTCCAGAACGGCGCACAAAGGGCACGATCCCACCGGAACTAGCCTCCGCGCCCTCCTCCGCGGTGGTCCCAGCGTGCGGCGCGCCGCTATCGCCTCCCCCACCGGCCTTAGCGACAAATGTGTCTGTTGAACAATCGTCTGACTTCGACATTGTGCTCTCCTACAGCGCCATTGCGAGCAACGTATGTTGTTGCTTCTTTTGGCGTGTAAGGAGACAATATGACAACAAACGCGAAGCAATGCCAATCCATGCTAAGAGTAGTCGAGGCCGCCGCCCGAACCGGGCTGTCGCCCGCAACTATCTACCGGATGATGAGGAGTGGACAGCTGCGTGCTTGGACCGTCGCTGGACGAGCGCGTATCGCAGCGGAAGACCTGGACGAGCTGTTCACACCAGTCCTGCGACCCGCAAACGACGGGCGGAAGGGTGCGGCGGAGTGAGGGGGCCTGGCGCGTCTCTTCGCGAATAACGCTGCACTGAACGGTGCGGCGAGAGACTGGGCTCCAAAAACTGCGCGAGCCGGGGCACCGCCCGACCCGCGCTGCACAACCCCTACTGCTGAGGGATCATGTACACCTACTCTGTTTCTCATGTCGAAAATGCGCAACCACATGCCAGTCCGGCTCCGACGGCGAACGCCGCCGTGTCGTCCGCCCCGCTCCTGTCCGCAGATCACCTAGCGTTCCTCGCGGCTCGGGGCATCTCGCCGGACCTCTCGGCGAGCGCCGAGCTGTACTCGGTCGACCCGCAGCAAGCCTCGGAGCTACTGGGGGACACCGTCGCGTCCTGGGGCATCGCCGTCGCATGCTGGATCTCCGACGCGTCAGGACTGGGGCACCGGGAGATCTGCTGTGTCCGGCTGGACCACGTCGCGCCGGGAGAGGCGCACTGCGCGCGCCCGCGTGGGAGGCCTCGTCCCACCTACCTCCCGACCGTCGTGACCCGAGAGACATGGCGCGATCCCACTGCTGAGCTGGTCGTGGTCGACTCGCCCATCGCAGCGCTAGCCCTGGCAGCCGCCGGAATCGCGGCTCTCGACATTGGCGACGACGGTGCGCCGAGCGTCGAGTGGCGCGGGCGGCGCGCCACTCTCCTCTACAGCGGCCGCCGGGCGTGGAACGCGGACGTCGCTCTGCGTGAGGTGCGGGTCGCCCGCGACCTCCTGGGACGCGGCGCCAAGGTGCTAGTCGCGGAGCTGCCAACCCTGGAGCGAGGAGGTGCGCTGTGAGTAAGCCCATCCCGTCGCTTCCGGTTGCCTGGTCGCCGCGCGGTCGAGACGATCTCTGCCCCGATGACCTGGTCGCCCAGTCCAGCGTGGAGCGAGTCCGAGGGCTCCTGGCGGTAGCTCGTCCCGCCACGGCGCGGGAGCACGCCGTGGCGGTCCTCGAGCGCGAAACCGATCACGAGCGCAGGAGCGCGCGTGCGCGCGAATTGCTAGATGATCTGCCGTACGTGGCAGCGCTCGCCCTCGAGGACCGCGCCGAACGCGAACGCGCCATCAAACTGCTGACGAAGAGAACGAGCGTCACCAAGGCTGCAGTCGAGGAGCGCCTACAGGCGTTCGAGCGCGCGACCGAGGGCCAAGACTCGGACGAGGGACAGGGACAGGACGGGAGCACCCACCCCGCCGTCGACAGCGTCAGCCTCGAGGCCGGCTGGCTCTGCGCGACAGGCCACCGCGGGAAACCACTGCGGCTGGCTAACTTCGACGCGCGGATTGAGGCGGAGGTCACGCACGACGATGGTGTTGACCGTCGGAAGCGCTACCGCATCACAGGCAGCCTCCTCGCGACGGGCGAGGCACTCGAGGCAGTAGAGGTGCCCGCCGCAGACTTTTCTGCGATGAAATGGGTACACCCAGCCTGGGGCGCACGTGCGGTGGTCGGTGCTGGTCCTGGCGTCGGAGACAGGCTGCGCGAGACGATCCAGCTCCGCTCCACCCCGACCCGCGAGACAGTCTACTCGCATCTCGGCTTCCGGAAGGTCGATGGCGTCTGGACCTATCTCGATGTCGGGGGCAGCGCCTCGAGCGTAGCGGCGCGTGTCGAGGTGCCGCACGATCTACGTCGGTTCCAGCTGATCCGCTCCACTGCTACCGCGGCCGATGCGCTGCGTGCGTCGATAGGGATCCTGGCGTGCGCACCGCTGGCGATCACTGTCCCGCTGCTCGGTGCTGTGTACGCTGCACTCCTCGCGTCCATCCTCCCGATCGACGTGGTGCTCTGGCTGTTTGGGCAGTCGGGCACTCGGAAAAGCAGTCTCGCAGCGATCGCACAGGCGCACTACGGCTCGGCGATGATTGACCGCCGTAACCTCCCGTGCTCCTGGACGTCGACGGCCAACGCGCTCGAGGAGACCACGTTCCTCGCGAAGGACGCGCTGGTCGTGTGTGACGACTATGCGCCGGCCTCGAGCGCAGCTGCGCGCCAAGAGCAAGACGCGAAGGTGGAGCGCATCGTGAGGAACGCGGGCAACCGGGCTGGACGACAGCGCATGCTCGCAGACCTGAGCCTCGCACCGGCACATCCACCACGATGTCTCCTCCTCTCGACCGGGGAGGATGCGCCGAGGATTGCCTCGATCCGCGCGCGCACCTTGCTGGTCGAGGTGCAGGATGTCGACCTGAATGCCCTGTCTGCGGTGCAGCGGTACCCCGAACTCCTCCCGCACGCCCTCGCCGAAGTCGTCGCCTCGATCTGCGGTCACTACGATGCGTGGGTGGCGTACGCGCGAAGCCAGCAGGCCGAGGCCACCAGGAACCTATCGGCGCGGCTCGGCCCCAAGGCGCACTCCCGCACCGCGGGCAACGTCGCGCAGTTGTACGTCGGCATCCTCTTGGTGAGCGACGTCGCCAACCAGGCGGGTGCTCTCGATGCCGCCGAGAGAGACCGACTCCGGAACGATGCGTTCGAGGCGCTCGTCGCTGTCGGCCGGCGACAAGCCTCGCTCGCCGAGGACGAGTCGCCCGCGGAGCAGTACGTCCGGACGCTCAGCGGCCTACTTGCATCGGGTGCTCTCTGGCTCGCCCCACGGAGCGCGAGCGTGGCGGCGGAGCCTCCCCGCGGCGCCAGGACGGTTGGGTGGCGTGACGACGAGTGGGGGTACGTGCTGCCTACGGTCGCTTGGGAGGAAGTCAGTCGCGCGCTGAAGGTCAGTGGCGCCGGCCTCCCGGTCTCGCCTCGCATGCTCTATCAGGAGATGCTCGCCCGAGAATGGCTGGTAGCCGATCCCGACGGCAAGCACCAGGGCCGTGTCCTGAACGTCGGAGGCAAGTCGAAGCGTGTGTTGAAGCTCCCGATCGAGGTGCTTGAGGGTGCTCCTGGGAGCGACGCCGAACGCATCGAACCCGGGCCGAGTACCACAAGTACCAGTTCCACAGTGGAGGGGAGATCTACCGACCAATGCGATGTACGAGACGATGCCGTGAGAACTCGTTGGCAGCGATGCCTTGCGCGAGACTCTCCTACCTCTTGAGAAGTGGTAATGAGGTAATGGTAGTAATGGTAAGAGTCCCGACGCGGGGGAACATGCACGAGCGGGTGACCAATTGCCAGGAAAGCCGGGGCTCGGGACACCGTCCCGGCCCGTGACACCCACGACACCTCCCAACTTGCGTCACAGAGCGCGAGGCGACCGATGGAACCGGAACCACATCAGCACGGAAGCCGCCGATCCAACACGGCGAATGAAACGCTCGGAACATTGGATAGGCGTGATCCCCGAATCCTTGGCGCCATGGCGGCGCTTGCCGCAGCTGCAAGGCGACTCACAGCGCTGAAGCGGAAGGGAGCCAAGGCGCAGCACCTCGTGGACGAAGCCGTCGGGTGCCTTCGCACGTTGGGTGTGCCGTGGCGCCGGATTACCCACGCTGTGGCCCGGGCAACGGGCCAGCCTGCCGACCAGGAACTGCGACAGTGCCTACGTAAGCGCGAGTCCCGTCGCCGGCACAGACGCCGCTGACAGTGGTGGGATGTGAGCCCGGAGTCGGGGTGGAAGCCGCCGTCTGCCCGCGTCACCGGGTGCGCGGAGGCCAATAACCGGCTGACCACCCGAGAGGCGTTCCTCGTTCCCCCATCGAGACTATCACATCAAGAGTACGCACTCAGCGCGAGGAGTCTCATTGCGACGGCGTGGCTCGCATCAGGACGCAAGTCGAACCAGCCAAGAATTCGGTGACAGCCGTCACGCAATTCCACTCGACCCGACCCGTGGACGCTGGCCAATCGGACGGCGGGGCGATATTGACTCCTTCATAGGAGGCACAATGCCAAGGATTATCCGCCGGAAGACAACGACTGTCGAGTGGTTCGAGAAGAACGTCGACGAGGACGACGACGTGAGCGAGGCTGAGGCCGACGGCGACGACGACGATCTCGACGACGACGATCTCGACGACGATCTCGAGGACGACGAGGAAGACGACGAGTGATCGATGTTGCCGTGCTTCGCTCGAGCGGGACCGCGCCCGTCGGCCGAGACCGATGAAGTGACGGTGGTGCTAGAGCGCCTGGACCCCCGATCGTCGAGGCGCACGATGGCGTCGGCGATGGATCTCATCGCCCGAACGCTGAGCAATGATCAGTTGCTTACAAGGCACTCACTCGCGTGGGCGCGGATCAGCTCGCCGGTCGGCAACTACGTTCTACGTAGGCTTGCAGATCAGGGGTACTCCCGAACTACCGTCGCACGCTGCGCATATGCGCTGCGTTCCATGCGACGGCTGTACCCCGATCTACCGCCGCTCGAGTTGGAGCCGCTTCCCGTCACGCAGCCGGCAAGCCGTGTCGTTCAGCCCGTCGGCTACGCTACGCTTGGCCGGCTGCGTGACGGCTGCGACGACGGGACCCCTCTGGGGTGCCGGGATGGTCTGGTGGTCGAGTTGCTGCGCGAGAAACTGAGCGCAGGCCAGATCGTCCGCCTCCGACTCGGCGATTGGGAGGACCGGAAACTCGTTGTCCGGCTGCCGAAGTCAGTGCGTCGCATTCGGCTCGCGGACCCGACGATCGACGCGATGGAGGCGTGGGTCGCGCACCGCGGCCCGGAGGACGGTCCGCTGATCGCGCCGGTCCGTCGCCACACCGGCGCGCCGGTGCTTCGCGCCCTCCGACCGGAGGCGGTCGGCGAGATCCTTCGACGTCGCGCACGCCTCGCCGGGCTCGCGCGGGTGCCCAGGGTGGTAGACGTCCGCGGTCCAGCTCTTCGAGCCGGTTGCCACGATGGGCAAGGCTAGGCGCAAGGTCGCGCACAGCCTCGGATGTTTCCTTTCGACGCCAGGGCGTCAAACCCAGGAAGGCGCGGCGCGCCAGAGCGGAATGCCAAATGACTGCACTGCGTATTGCACTGGTACAGGCGGACGCCGGAGGGGATTGGTCCCTGAGGATAATGCCTACGTATCTGAAGGTTGCCGCCGACCTCAAGGCTGATGTCGTCGTGTTCCCCGAGACTTTCCCCTTCTGGCGCGACAAGTGTCTGGCCCCGAGCACGGCAGAAGCGCACAAGGCGCTCGCGTCGGTCGATTGCCCGCCAGGCGTCGCTTTCGTTGCGGGTGGGTACGTGTCCTTCTCTGACGGATTGGGTAATGCGGTGTTCCACGTTCACGGGGGGGTCGTGTCGTACACATACAGCAAGCGAACGCCGTGGCGAGGCTTGGGGAGGGATGAGAACTCTTGGCCTTACTTGACTATCCCGGGGGTGGACCGCTCCACCATTTGGAGCTGGCCATCTGGGTCTTGCGTGCCGCTGATCGGCGCTGACATCTACGGGTCCGAAGACGCCGCCTATGGTGCGCACCTGGACTGGGTGCGACGTGCGCTCCAATGCGCGGTGCCGTCGAAGCCGGACGTCTTCCTCGTGTCGGCAAGGGCGAACTACCCGAGCGACGGGAGGTGGCCGAGCCGCCTCCTCGAGGTGGCCGGAAAGGCACAGATTCCGGTCGTGTTCTGTAACGCGGTTGGGCCCGCCGAGCAGGGCTTCGGCGGCGGGGGCAGCGCGGCCTATTTCCCGGACGGCACGACGGATCCTCCGACTCCGCCGGCTGGTCCCGGGGTCTTCGTTGTCGAAGTTCCGAAGCGAAACTGGGGCTCTCCGGCGGAGGGCTGGTGTTGGCGCCCGGAATTTCCCAATCCGCAGGATCAGTGGGCGGGCGCTCCTAAGCCACCCCCCCGCGGCAATCGGGAACTGCCCCCCAAACGGCCGTGACGCAGACGGCGCGCGAGTCAGCGCGCCTGGGTGGCCTCCGCAGATCCGCATGCAAGCCGCTCGATGTCGTCGGGCGGAGGAGCACCTGTCACGGTAAACAGAAGCCTACCGTGGTCGTTGCCGAGATCTCTGTCGTTGACGCCGACGAGGAGCTGGCCGTGGAGGTGTGCGAGGAATTCCAGCAGGGCTCCGGCGGGGCGCCGTCCGTTACGCTGATCGCCCGCACGCCCGGACCGGAGCCGGGTAATACGACGGCGGAGCCGTGAGGTGCACCTTGCAGCTCGCGGTGCTCGAGCCCAGCAGGGGCCAGGGAATCGGGGGAGGCGTAGGAAGCGAATGTCCAGTTCGGCCGCACGGTGTCGAACAACACGGACGACTCCACGGCCGGGGTCGCGCCTGATGAGTCCAACGTCATGCGAACGAAGGGCGTGGCCGGTGCGTCGGCGGGCGCTGGAGAGGACGAAAGCGCCGAGAACGCCGAGAGCGCCGAGAAGAGTGGGCCGAGAGCGGGATGCGCCAGGCCCAGCAGCCCGGCAATCGCCTCGGTCGATTAGGCGTCTCGCTCCGCGGTGGCCGCGGAAGGATCCTGGTTCCAGGTTCCTCCGGACAAGAGCGTCTCCGAAATACGGGCCGACTCTATGCTGACGAGCACCCAGCGATTCGACATTCCACCGGCGGTAGAGCATCCCGAAGGAACGACGGCCAGCGCCCATCCGCACGCGCTCCTCACTGCCGCCCCAGTCCCCCCGACGATACCACGACCCGCCGGCCGGCTCAGAAGTGTCAGTGGTGCCGTCGCCGACGATCGTGTCGGGGTTTCTTCATGCAAGTCGGACGGGCGCCGAGGCGTCCAGCCCGGGCGATCGTTCCCAATCGGCACCCGAGGGTCGCAGGCAGCTCCGACGCAACGACCTCACTTCTTCTCGTATTCGTCGACCAAGAGACGGGCGGCCGCATCTCCGACTTCGCGGGCGGCATCGTCGTAAAGTTCGGTCGACCGACTGCTCTTGTGGCGTCCGAAGTGCTGCGCCGTTCGGAGGTTCCCAGTGGCGTTGAGCACTGCCGTAATCGCGGAGTGGCGAAACGAATGCGGGTGCACGACGACGCCGACGCGCGCGCCAGCCTCGCGAATGATCTGGAAGATCGCGCTGCCAGTCAGCCGCTTGCCTTTGCTGGCGGAATGAACGCCGCAGAACACCGGTCCGGGCGCGTCACCGCGGATCCGAAGCCACGCGACGAGCGCCGCCTCGGTCGCGGCAGGCAAGGACCAAGTCTCAAACTCGCCCTCTCGCTGACCTTTGAGGCGCATGGACACTTCGTGTTTCGCGAGGTTGACGCGCTCCCGGTCGAGGGACATCACGGAACCCCGTCGGACGCCGAGATCGCTGAGCAGCCTGAGAATCGCGAAATTGCGCACGTCCCGCGGCGCGCCGGCAGCCGCTGCTTCTCGAGCCTTGTTGAGCATGTCACGCACGACGCCGAACGCCGGTCCCTTCGTGTTGTAACGGACGCGAGTCCCGGGGACTTGCGCCACGTCGAGATGCCAGTCCACGACGCCCAATTCCCTTCCCACGCCGACGACCGAACGGATTGACGCCAATCGCCGATTGACCGTCGGGGGACTCAACCCGCGCGCGATCATCGCGTCTCGGTAGTCGCCCACGGCGGCGTTGGCGTCGCCACGCGCGAGCGACAAGAGTCGCATGACGGCTCGTGTCGAATCTCGCTCCCCCATGAAGGCGGCGAAGTGCTGAAGGTCTTTCCGGTAGGCGCTAATCGTCTCGCGGCTCTTCTCAGTCTCGAGGCGCGCCATGAGTTGCCCCAGCCGCGACTGGGAGTCCGGCGGCTCCCACCGACTGATTGAATCCGCCATTGTCGAAGATTGTCACGGAATTCAATTGTGGCACGCCGGATCGGCTTCGGAGCCACCGCCAAAGTGCCCCGATCGGCCCCCGAAATTGTTGACCCTGTTTCCCGGCGTGACCCGTGTCAGCTTGCAGAAATGACCTATTGACGACAGCTCCCGAATCGCGGTTTGGCCTGGGGTCAACAGGGTCCAAGGCGATCGGCGGCCCCTCCGCTTCGGGGTCCTGTGCGGGGATGGGAAGCGGGTCATCGAGCACGGGAGCGGCCCGCCGTTCGAGTTGCGAACTCGCCGTCGGGCGCCGGGCCACTGGCCGCGCGCAGCCGTCGGGAACGCCGCCCGCCCACGGGCCGCTGTCGCGTTGCGACTCGGAGCGACGCTCGTGCAACGCCGTGCCTCCATGGTCCCCGGATGTAACGCAGGAGACTTCGGCGACGGACACCGCGCCGCCAGTCGTTCAGATGTCGTCTTCGTCACCGCGATCGTCGTCGTCCCTGCCACCCGCGTCGCCGATATCGTCCACATGGCGACGCGGGTACTCGTCACGCGGACGAGGGGGCCACTCGTAGACGCCGACTCGGAGCCTGCCAGAAAGGTAGCTGGTGAGCGTGTGCTCGGCGTCTTTGAGCCGTACCTCCCTCGACTGTCGCGGCTTCGCGTCGATGTCTGCGCGATCTTCTACGATGGCACCATCCGTCGGATGGGGGCACGGCCTGTGAAAGGTGTAGCCGCCGCCCGAAAGCAACTCGGCGTAGTTTCCATCGAGGAAGCGATGATATCCGGCATGCTGGAGCACACCATCAGTGACGAGGTGATGTAGCGCCTGGGCCTTCAAGGCGTAGAGCGACTCCTTCCTTCGCTTCGACGATGACGCGAACTGATGCGCACGCTTGTTGTACTGCCCTCGCGCGGCGTTGCGCCAGCGCTTCGCGGAACGGTTCGCGGCCCAGAGGGCAGCCAGCAAGTCGACGGTCTTGGCGGGGCTGTGCTTCCGCTGAGCCTTGGGGAGCACCTGATCGTCGCGGTAGACGTGCCACGACCTCGTCTTGCCGCCGGCCGCGCCGCCAACGTGACCGGTCAGGGTGGCGTGAGGCTCGGCGTCATCGCGAACCCGGCAGCCCTTCTCGCCCCACGCAGTGGCGGAGAGCGCGGCCTTCGGGTCTCGCGCAAGCAGCTGTCCTTTCAGGGTGATCTGCTCCCCTCCGTACTCGCCTTTGCGTAGCTCCCGAAACCCAGCGCTCTTGGCAGCTTTGATGGTGCGAAACATGAGTCCTCCGCGGTTACGAGCCTACCTCTGCCGTCGTCACGAAGCATCCGGCTTTGACCTGAACCACGTTCGCCGTTGTATGGCCGGTGTCTCGGTGTCGAGTGCCCGAAACCGCGCTGCCACGATCGAGGGCATTCGGGGGTAGAGAATCCAACCAGCAGGCCAAAGGCGCCGTCGCCGTCGGGTGCCAGTGCGGACCGAACCGTCGGATCAACGTGACGTGCTCCGTCCGTAGCGACGCTTCGGTGCCGGTCGTCGCCCGCGTCTCCGCGAGGGCGGAGAGCGGCACGCTCGGCGTCAACAGTCGTGGTTCCGGCAGCGTCTGGGTGGGGCCCCGGTCGAGCACGCTCGTCTCCGTGAGCACGAGGCTGGGTTGGCTGCTGCCGGTCGCCAACTGCGCGAGCGCCACGAACTGCCGCTGCTCACTCGCGGGAGCTGATGTCGCGGAGTGACGGCCGCAGCGCCAGCTCCTGTCCGTTGGGGTCGGGCTCGCTCGAGGCTGCTGGTGACGTTCGGCTTTGCCATCGCGCTCGGCGAGCACCGGCTGTAGCTCATTCAGGCGCGACGGTTGATGCAGCACCGGTTCGCCGCCGAACGACTCTTGCGGGAGCGCATCGCGCGTGAATGAGCTTCCAACCATTGCGCGCGCCACTCGCTTCTTCGACAATCGCCCCGAGTTGATTCAGATCGACGTGGTGTTCGGAGATGCCGGGGTCTCTGCGATACTCGGCCCCAAGGGCGAGGCGTTCCTTCGGCGACCTCGCCCGCTCTACAATTCGCGAGAACGCCTCGCACGAATAGGCGAATAGTTCTCGTTTTCGGTACTCGATATCGAGCAGCCACTGGCGACGTCGCGTCTCCTTGAGCCCGACCGTGCCGCGCTTGCAGTTGTGGAAGATGTGGGCGACCTCGTGAACGAGGAAATCAGCGAAGGGATCGTCGTCCTCGAAGTACTCGGCCGACACGTAGCAGGTCGTCTCCGGATCGTCGTCCTCGAAGTACTCGGCCGACACGTAGCAGGTCGTCTCCTCGGAGAGACCGACAAGTCGTGGCGCGTCGTCGCCAAGCACGTCGGCGCCAATGCTGACCAGGAAGAGATTCGCGAGGACCCAGCTCGAATGAAGCCAATGGGAATCTCGCAAGAGCCGACCGATGTTCTCCCTGGTGAGGAAGACGACCGACTTCTCCAACACGGCCAGCACGGGGTCTTGCTCGGCCCGCGGGAATAGCCCGCGAACCATGGGGGCGACCTTCCGTCGTGTGAGCGCGACGGTGTCGATGCTGGGTATCGTGCGCAACCGCGGTGCCGCATCAGCGCGACGTTCCACCTCGGCCGCCAGCGCGTCGGTGAGATCGTCGTGGGCGCGCTTCGAGCCTTCGAAGAAGCCTCCCGGCCACGCAGCGTGATGCGTCTCGTACTTGCCGGTGCGGATGTACCGCTCGATCTCGTCGGCGATCGTCGGCCGCTGCGTCATGGTCGGCGATGGTACACGCGGCGTGACCCCCCTGCGTAAGCCCCCGTGCGAGACGCTCGGCTCGGCATCACGAAGCCCGCTCACCGGCGTCGTCTGGGTCCCCATTTGTCACCGTACTGGGGAGGATCAGGAATCCGCTGAACAGGCTCGCTCGCTCGTTCCGCGATGAAAGTGCTGCCGTCGCCATTCGTGATCTTGATGCGACCGCGGAGCCTGCCGTCCTTGCCGAGCCTGACGCTGCCCGTGCCGGTCATCTCGTCGTACTCCCAGGCGCCCTCCCAGGTGAACGACGCCCCAGTCTTCGTGGGTGTCACGTTCACGTACGCGAGCAAGCAATGCATCCGAAGTCGGTCCGCGCCGCCAGTGATGGAGATCATCGCCGGGCCCAGGTCGTCGAGCCCGTCGTTCACCCAGGTTGAGGTGTCCGTGATTCGCCACCAGCCGCACAGACCCGGATCCAAGCCCTTGCTCGTCATGACGGGGGATTGCTGCGCGCCCGACGCGATTCACCGATGACCCAACCGACGAGGTCCTTCGCCTCCGCGAACCTCCTCCTCGGCATCGGAGTGGGCTTCCCGCCTGGTTCGGGCGTCCACTCCGAAGACTCGGTCGGCTGGGGATACTCCCAGCCGACCTCGATCGAGGGCTGGTGCCACGCGAACCGCCGACCATCCACCACGAACCTGAACGCCACGTAGCGCACGATTCGAGGTGGAAGGTACCAACCGGTACCTGCGCACCGTCGGCACGACGAATGGCCGGCCGAGCCGTCATCCTCCACCCCGTCGGGATTGCACGCCCGACACGACTTGCCGGCCTGATGCTGATCGTGGTGCTTCACCTCCACGACCATCCCTTCCTCGCAGAGGAGGTGGAGCAGACCTGACTTGAGGCTGTAGATCTCGTCCCGGTGTTCTGGGCGACAACTGGCGTGCTTCGCGTACCGATTCAGCGAGAACATCGCCTCGGCGGCGTCCCGAAGGGCAGTGCGCCAATCGCCGTAGCGCTCCCGGAACTCTGCTCGACGCTTCTCAGGCTTGAGTGCTCGAGCCTCTTTGGCCCGCCGCGATCGCTCAAGGACCGCGGTTACCTCGGGACCAGCCACGAGCGCCGCGATGGGCTCGGGAGGCCAGAGCGGGCATTCGGGACCCGTGAGATGGTTTGGATTCCGATACCAGCTTTCCGGCTTCAGGGCGAGGTCGGTGGCGAGCTTGCGGAACTGGGACGCTGTCAGGCCCAGCCGTTCGGCCGCTACCGGTGTGGGGAGCAGGAGCTTGCGTCGCTGCCACTGCCGCTCCTCTTCCGCTTTCTGCGATTCTCGCTCGGCTGCCTTCTGCTCGGCCTTCTGCTTCTCACGTCGGACCTTCTGCTTCTCACGTTCCGCGAGGCTCGCCCGTGCCATGTCGTCCCTCCCGCCGCGGAGTCTACACGCACGGTCGGATGCGACGGGGCCGGCGCAACAAGCCGCGGCCTCGGCGGCCCGTGCTCCCGAGGGCTGCGGTTTTCCGGCACACTCCGACGTCGGAGGTGCAGGATGAATCGAGACGACAACTGGAAGCGCCGCGTTGGCTACTTCGTGGCGATTGCGTTCGTCATTGCCTGCGGTACCGACCGCGGCATGATGGCGATCGTCGGCGAAGGGATGATGGACGCGGGCTCGGTGCTGCGCGATGCGTCGAGATCGGATGCTGCGGCGCAGCCCGTCACGGGTTGCTCGCAGTGGGAGTTCACGACCTGGAACACGTACCGGCTGTGCGATCCCAATCCGAACTTCGAGGCCGGCGCCACCTGCGAGGTGCCTGCCGGCTGGGAGCCATTCGGCGGCTCGGACGGGACGGCCGTGTGGCTACGTCGCTGCTTGGCGCCGTAGCACTCCACAAGAACTGGCCGGACTGCGCACCGCGGTTGGCGAGGGCGGAACGATCGCGGTCTCCTCGGCTGTCGGATCTGGCACCCGAGCGGGACGCCCGACGAGGCTGCCCTCGGTATCGTCGAGGCTCTCGACCGTCGCGACGCCGGGCAGCATCCGCCAGAGCACCGGACAGAGTGCTACGCGCATCGCTTCGAAGTCCCTGCCGTCGAAGCTGCTCGCGCTGATCCTCCGCTCCGCGACGCCGGTCGCGCCATGGAGCTGCAGCCAACCGACGACCTGTTGGACGGCGTCGTCGGTGTCGCAGCCGTCGGTGCAGAGGAACAGCTTCCCAGACTTGCCGACCGCGCCCACGAGCGCGAGTAGGTCGCCGGAGTCGTTCACTACGGAAAGCATCGAGTCCGACCGGCCGCCCGTGCCCCACTCCCAGGGTGTCCTCGACTCGACATGCGCTTCCCTCCTTCAGGCTCAAGGTCTCGGCTCATCGAGCCGGAACGGGAACGACACGCGCAAGGTTGGCCTGCGAAACGGCGGCAGTCTCGCCCGTCGGAGTGCCCGCTCCATGCACGCGCCCTCGGGTGTACCTGCCCACGGGCCTCTGATCATGACGTCGTTCACCGCGCCCGACGACACGAACTCGATCTGCGCGGTTACGATCCCCTGCCGACCCGGGGCGCATGCCCGCACGGAATCGCCCGCGCGCGTGAGCACCTCGGCGATGTCCGTCCTGCTTGCCGACTCGGGCAACGGCGTCTCGTCGTCATCGGTCGGACGCACCGCGACCACCACGGGGCAGTGGTCGCTCAGCTCGGTCTCCGCGCGCGCGGGCGATCTCGGACCGCAGGTACCCGGCGCTTCGCCCAGCGCGCAGTACCCGTCCACGCGAGGCGCGGGCGAATCGAGCAACTCGCGCATCCAGCTCGTCGCGAATACGTGATCGAGCCTCGCGGGGCCGCGAGACGAGCGTTGCGTGCATCCCGATGCACGGGCGCGTCGGAACGGACGGCGCGGTGATCCAAGCTCGCGCTCGAGCAGTGCGACCTCTTCCTCCGCGCTCACGCGTGGTGAGCAGTCGGCGCAGCCCATTGTGTTGAAGTCACCCGCGACGATCACGTCGTCGTCTTCACGCCCGGGATCGACCTCGCCGAAGAGCCGCGCGATTGCCGCGACTGAGCGCCTTCGGTTGTCGTAATCGCGCTGCTCGGTGCCCGAGTCGAGGTGAACCGCCAACATCGCGAAGTCCGCGCCGCCCCCCGTCCGGCGGAAGTACGCGCGCATTGCGGGGCGCAGTCCGCCCACGCACGCTCCGCCGCTTGGCCCGGCAGCAGGGCGATCCACGCCGTCGGGTCCTATCGAACCTCTCGGGTTGATGACGCCGATCACCGCGAGCTGGCTCGCCTCGACCCGTCGGCGGTTCCACAGCAGGCCGACATGGAGGAAGCCGTCACCCGCGCAGCCGTCGAGCGCCTGCTGCCATTGCCCGCCGGTGTGCCGATCGAGTTGCTCGATGAGCCGCGCGAGCCCGCGTCGACCCGACTCGTTCTGCAGGACCTCCTGAACGGCGAGCACGTCGAGGCGCATCGCGGCGATCGTGCATGCGAGCCACTCGACATTCGTGGGCTGTACTCGGGTGCTCGTTCTGCCGGGCGAACCGTCTGGGAACCAACGCAGGTTCCAGGAGCCGACGCGAATCGGATCGTCGGCGGGACGTGCAGGCATCGCGCGTGTGAGCGCTGCGCAAGCCTCCGGGCTGGTCCACGGCGATGCGGTAGACGGCGCGGGCGTCGGGGGCACAGCGGTTCCGGGCCCGCCAACGCGTGTGACACCACCGCCGGTGCGCACCTCGGCTGGCTGCTCAAGCCCACGAATCATGACATCGAGATCGCCAGCACCACGGTCGACCACCTGTGCACCGCGAGCGCGGCGACCGCGCGCCGGACTCCCGCCACCACCACCGCCACCGCTACCGCCGTGACAGTGGTAACCGCCGCGCCGCCGGTCGTGATGGCAACCGTTGCGATCGAGCCCGCCGGGGTGCGCATGCGCGGGAACCGCCACGGTCATGATGAGGGCGATCCAGTGGAGACATCGACCGCTCATGGCACGCACACCTCGTGACCGTGGGGCAAGGTCCATCGCCCGCTCTCAAGGTTCTCGTCGGTGATTTCCATTTCCGCGGTCTCTTCAATGGCGCGGCGGCCGGCGCAGCTTCCCGAAGGTGGAGTCGCGCAGGCACGCGCGTATCGGTCGGTGCGGTTCCCTCATGAGTCAGTACTCGAGCAACACCGCAACGGGCCGATGATCGCTCGGGCGGTCTTCACGCTTCGCGCTGCCACCCGGGGGCACCTCGGCGTTGTGCTCGGTGTGGCAGATCGTGCCGGAGCCGGCGCGGCGCCTTAGACCGGCCGCGGCCGTCAACCCGGGCGAAAGAAGAAGATGATCCAGCAAGAGCTGGCGGTTCGGCGTCTTCACCGGGACGAAGTCGTCGAACACCGCCGTGTAGCGCTGCGCGGCCGGAACGTCGCGCATGGCGTGCTCGAATAGCCCTTCGGGTTCGAAGCCCGAGCCGACGAGAATGTCGGTCAGGTTGTGGCTTAGGTACTTTTCCTCGAAGTAGTCCTGGCCAGGGCCGTCGTTCAGGTCGCCGCAGACGATGAGCTTCGCCTGAGAGTCGTTCGCGAGCACGCGGTCCACGTAGGCGCGCGTGCGCATGCACTCGGCCGCGTTCCGGCGGCGCGCCTTGAGCGCCGCCACCACGTACTCCTGCCTGCGCGCGGGGTCGTTCCAGAGGGCCTCGCCCTGGTTGACGTAGCTCGACTTCGTGTGCAGCACGACCAGCTGGAGGTTCGTGCCGCTCACGTCGAAGTTGACGACGAGCGGGCGACGCGTGAACTCGTACGGCTCCAGGTAGCCGTCGCCGTCGACGTCGGCCTCCCATGCGGAGATCAGCGGCGCGATGTTCGCGCTCGATTCGAGGGCGACCGCGGCGAACTTCGCGTGCTGGTAGATGACGGCGACCTTCTGCGCGCCGCCGCTGTCGCTCAGGAAGTACTTGTACTTTGCGGGCCCCTGCCCGTGGAGATACGTGTCGACGAAGAGCTTCAGCTCCTCGAGCCGGCTCGGCGCCTCCTGTATGGCGAGGATGTCGGGGTCGATCGCGGTGATGACGTTCACCGCGCGCGTGGCCGTGGTGTTCGTGTCGTTGACGACTTGGTCCTGCACGAATGTCGTGCGCAGCGCCGCCGGGGCCGAGTCCGGCGTGAACCAGAAGTTCATCCACTCGATGTTCCAGCTCGCGACCTTGATCGTCGGCATGTTCCCCCCAATCCCAGAGCCGACGCTACACGAGCGGAGCGAGCCGATCTACTCGCTGCACCCCGCGACGCCACGATGCCAGCTGCAGCAGCCGCGACGGGGTCCCCCACACGTGCAGGTTGGCGAGAGGGTGCCGTCACGGCAGAGCAGCGGAGCGTCGGCACGGCTGGACCGCGACCTCTGCGATTCCTGTCTCGCCGCCGCGCGCGTCTCCCGGCGCAATGTCGCGCGCTCGTCCTGCTGGGCCTCCACAGGCGCTTGCCGCCTCGGGGCGCTGCGAGCTTCCGCGCGGCGTGCTTCGGCGTCGCGACGCGCGTCGCGAGCGTCCTGCCGAGCCCGCTCGGCAGCGACGCGTCGTTCTTCGGCAGCAGCTGCCGTGCGTGCCGCACCGAGGTCGTGCTCGATTTCGGCGACCGTGGGCGACGACGGGCGTCCGGTCACTCGCGTGTACCGCTGCGCCGTGTCGAGCGCTCGTTGCAGGGACTGGACTCGGACGCTCGGGCTCGCTCCCCTGCCGATCTGCTCTGCCTCGAGCGTGGCGTGCATGACTTGGCCGACGCGCTCGCGAACAGCGAGCACTTCATCTGGTGGACCGCCGAGTTGCGCGAGCTGGCCGACGTTGTCTTCGGCGCAAGCGAAGCTGCGGCGCTCGGCGCAGAGGTGGGCCGCAATCGCTACGGCCCTGCGATGCGTGTCCGCGGCGACGTCAGGCAGGACGTCACGGATCTGATTCGCGATCTCGACGAGCGCACGCGGGTCCCGCGCCTGCGCATACGTCTCGGCACTCGCAGTCGAGGTCTCACGGAGGTGTCGAACGGCCGCGGCTCGGTAGCGTGCTGCTCTCCATGGCTGTCGCACGGAAGCGGCGATGTCCGCGATGCTCCAGCCTCCGCGGACGCGCCGAAGGTGAACCTCATCGAAGAGCCGGTCGGCGGCGACTGGATCGGTGTCGGTTTCGGCGAGCGCCCGAGCTTCGATCGCCGCGCGTTCGAGGTCGCCCGCCGCCAGAGCCGCCTCTGCAGTCGCGACCGACGGGCGCGGCAACGCGAACGCGAACGCCATCGCGACAGGAAGGAGAAACGTCGCGATCGTTGGGATCCACGTTCTGGTCACGGACCACGCGCGGCTATGGAGGGTCAGGCCTCGTGCGGCCGATCGAGCAGCGAACGCGAACGCAATGCTCGCGACGCACAGCGGCGAGCCGAATCCGAAGAGGACGTACCAGCTGTCTCTGAAGTAGAAGGTCGTGACTACCAAGAGCGCAATCAGCGCGGCGCCCCCGAAGGCGAGCCGGCCCGCTGCCCGTCGCCGCAGAAGCGGGCTCTGATCACCCTGAACGGCGCGCCACGGTCGCTCCTCGACGATCACGTGGCCCGTCCGAAACGCCGCCCGGTAGACGATGCGATAGCTGCTCGCCGCGAAGGACTGCGCCTCGCTCGACACGATGCGTTCGCGCGGCCCGAGGGAGGGACGTAGCTCAGACGGCAACTCGCTCGCGTTGACGACTCTCCCGGCGCGCTCGAGACGCGCGGGCCACCGCGATGGGTCAGCGTCGAAGTCGCCCGGCGATTCCACGCTGACGTGCCGGCGTGCCGCAACGCTGTCACGAGGATGGACCGTGACCTCGGTTCGTCGCGTCGTCTCGATTCGCGTGCCCGCCGACACGTTGCCGCTACCCGTGCACGTCCCGCAGCGAACAGAACCGCGCTCGCAGCTCGTGCATCTTCGGTCGGCTTTCCCGCGGCAGGTTGGGCAGTTCTTCATGCCCCGAACGCCTGGCACCTTGCCCGAGCCGTCGCACTCGTCGCACGGCGCGCGAAGGGTGCCTTCGCAGACGGTGCACGCGTGGGAGCCGCCGCCGAGACACGTCGCGCAGGTCGTGCGAACAGGCACGTCGTGCTCGCGCTCGATCACGTGCCGTGCGCGCTGGTACCGGTCGATGCGCTCTTGCACCGACTCGACCGAGTCCCGGAACGCGTCGGCCGAGATGCCGAACCGGACCGCTCCGGCGGCGGCGACCCCAACGGCCTGTGCCCGCCGGTCGGCTTCGTCCCCCGCAGCCATCGCGGTCAGCGTGGCATCGGGGCGCGAGATCGATCAACGGGCGGGTGGCGTCACGCAGGATGGCCCGATGTGCCGCGCTCTGCACAATCGTGTGCAGTGTCGTGCTCGCGCCCGGCCAGCGGTCGCTGAGAAGGCCTGCGCTGGGCGAGCCTCGCCACATGGAACGACCCGTGCGTTGTCTCGTTCGAGGAGGCGCCGCATGAGGCTCTTGCTCACGTCCGACTCGGTTCTGTCGCAACGCGCGTACGCGTTTCGCAAGACGCTGTTCTCGCGGAAGTACGGGACGGACTTTCCCGAGGACGATGGCGCGTGGACACACGACACGACGTGGATCCTGGCGTTCGACGAGACAGAGTCGATCGTGGGCACGACGCGCCTCCTCCACGACCGTCGAAGCCGTGGCAGCGCGTTCTCCCTCCGGGCGTCGTCGGTCATGCGCCTCCCGCTTCCCGACCACGAGTGCTTGGAGATCGCGACGGTGAGCGTGGCCTCGCAGCTCGGCGGCGCCACCGTTCTTCGGGCGATGTGGTCACTGATCCCGGGCTTCTGTTATTCGCGCGGCCTGACGTACGTCTGCGGGATTGTGGATGCCGATTTCTTCTCGCAGCTCTCACGCAAGCGTGGGACGGGAGGCTCGATCTGCATCGCGATGTCCGACGCAAGGGTGGCGCTGACGGTGGCCGCGGGCCCGCTCTACGTGCCGGAATACGGGATCGTCCGGTACGCAGTCGGGGGCTACGTGGAGCCGGTTTCCGCTGGGGCTATGGCCGCGTGATCCCGAAGTCCTGGCGCGTGCCGGTTGCAGCGGGACTCGCATCTGGCCTGACGTACGGGTCGGTCGTTCTCCTCGATTCGCTCGCACGCGGGCCGACCGTCTCGGAAGCGTTGAAATCCGCAGCGCTCCAGTTCGTGCTCTCGATGCTGAAGACCGCCGCGACCACCGGGGTGGTGCGAGAGCTTCAAGCCGCACGCAGAACGCTGTCCGGCAAGCTCCTCGTGACGTATGCGCCCCTTCCGATCTCGCTGGCTATCTACGGCGTGAGCCACGCCATCGCGCGCACGCCTGCGCTTGCTCCGAAGCTCGCCCTCATGGGCGGCGTGATGCTGACCTACTACACGGTGCTTCTCGTCGTTCACCTGCGCGAGCAGCCCTCCGCGCTCCGAGTTGTTCGGCTCGACGCCGAGCGCTGGGCCACGCGACTCAGCGCGCTGGCGTCCCGACCTCCAAGGAGCACCCTACCGAGCATGGGAGTTCTCATGGGTAGTTTGGAGCGGCGGTGCATCCACATCTCCGTCATCTCCTCTCCTCCTTCGGGCTCCTCGAGACGCCGGATAAAGCCGCCTCGCCCCAGCGGTTCCCATAACTCCCGTGACCAGCGCGACGCAGCCCACCGATCGTCGAGTGTGTCGTGTGCTTCAACGAAGCGAGGGCGATCACCTTACGCAGACTTTGGGCAGCCACTCGAATAGGCTCGGAACGAGTGTCATGCGTTCGGCCCGCTCAGCCAGGACTGCGTCCGGTGTATTCGCACTGCTTGTCGCTGCGGGCTGCAACGGCGCTGACGCACGAGCCCGAGTCGAACCAGCGACGGGCGGCGAGCGCGCCGCGCCACGTCCAGCTCGGGTGGCCGCGGAGGAGTCTCGCGTTCCGCCCGATGACGTCGTCGCGCTCCGGGACGCGGGTCCTGCCGACGAGCCGACGCGCACCCTCCGTGTGTGCTCGTGGAACATCAAGAAGCTCGGTCACGGAACCGCGACCGATTACGCCGCCGTCACGCGCGTGCTCGAGGACAACTGCGACTTCTCCGCCGTCCTCGAGGTGATGCAGCGACAAGGCGCCCATCCTGGTTACGAGCAGCTCGTGCAGCAGCTCGGTGCGGCCTGGGCCGGCGCAGTCACGCCGACGCCACGACCGAACACCAGCTCGAGCAACAGCGAGTTCTACGCCTTCGTCTGGCGACACGCGCTCGTCGGCCCATGCGCCGGATGGACCGAGCTTCGATTCGCCGCCGACAACGACGGCGGCGCGCAGGGCACGGGTGCCGACAACTTCGCGCGCGAGCCGGCGTACATGTGCTTCGAGGCGACGGCACCCTCTGGCGAGCGTGGCGCGGACTTCGTGATCGCCGCGTACCACGCGACCTGGTCGAACGGCCACACGCCGACGATCGCAGCCGAGGTCGCCCACCTGCCTGCGGTGTTTCAAGAGATGGCAGCCGCCGTTCCCGGCGAAGCTGATCTGCTCGTCGTCGGCGACTTCAACCTCCGTCCTGCCGACCTCGCGGCCGCAGGTGCGTTCAATGACCGCACGGCCGGCTCCGGCTCGACGCTCAACTCGAGCGGCGCGATCACGGCGAACCTGTACGACCACTTCGTGACCATCGATCCTTCGTCGATGAGCGAGATGGGCGGCGCCGCGGACGTGCTCGACGTGCGGAGCGTGGCAGCGTCGCCCAGCGAGTTCTACAGGACCGTGAGCGACCATCTGCCGATTGCGGCGGCGGTGGACGTGACGCGCGATGACGATTGACCGTGTTGCCAGCTCCACGCAATCGAAGCCGGAAGTACTCTCGTGCGCCAGCGGGCCTGCCGTTCAGGAGATAGTTGGAGCGATCAGGTCCACGCCTACGACCACCAGACCGTCGACACCGGGCGAGTCACGAACCAGCGCGTCGGCTTCCTGTCTTAGTCGCTGGAGCAATCCGAAATAGTCGATCTTGGCGCCTTCGACTATCCACTCGCAGCGCCCCACCCGCACAACCACGAGAAATCCCCAGCGCACGCATTCGGGGCGCATATAGCGGCCGACCAGCTGCGTGGACAACGCGTCGCGCAGGTCATTGAAGCTGTACCTTTCCGGGCCCAGGACCTTGACCTCGATGGGCATTCGGGGAAATCCGGAACACACGGCCAGTAGGTCTGGGCGCTTCTTGCCGTCCACTTCGCTCTCGCGAACGATCTGATAGGCATCACCGGCTCGCAGCTTGAGGTGTTGAGCGAGCCAGCTTTGGACGAGGGGTTCCGAGACGTCCTTCGAAAACAATCCGCGATACGAGAAGTCGCCACGCTCCATCTCGGCGGCGACGTCGAGCAGGTGTCGGAGAACAGTGGCACAGAGTTCGCCGCCCGAGCGCAAGACGCACGAATACTTGCGCTCAAGATCAACGACATCGTTCTCGGTCCACGTGACGCGTGCGGCGTCCAGCGCAACGTCGAACTGCGCTTCGAGGAGATCCCGTCCGTGCTCCGAGTGGACGGACATGACGCCCGACGCGACCAGATTACCGAGCGCGACCTGCGCTGCGTCGGTGGGCTGGCGTGCCAATCCGTTCAGGAGGTGTCGGCGCGCCGACTCCGCGTAGTCGCGCTCATTCGGAGAGTACCCTCCATAGTGTCGAACATCGTTCTCTGGCCTAACATGCGCGTAGACAATTCTGAGAAAGCGTTCAGCTGCCATTGGCTCCAAGAGCCGACTCCTAGCCATGACGTCCCGGCGCAAGTGGTCGAAGTCCTTTCCAACTTCCGCGCTGGTCGCCAGGATCAGAGCTGCAGATTGCGATGGTTGCCGCGACACCATCCCTTCAATCCAGGAGCACGCACCTAAAGGGTCCAGGTGCAGCCAACCGCGAAGGGCATGCACGCGACACGAATCGGAGGAAGCGAGAGGGAAATGCGACCGGCTCGCCAAGTTTGCGAATGCGTCCGTGACCTGGCTCGAGTGCTCGCCGGTCCCTACAAGAAAGCCGACGAGTTGCTCCAAGGTCGCAGCGGATGGAAGGCGACCCCCGCGTAGGTGCTCGCGACACGCGTGGACCATCATCGAGACTGCCGCTGGAACGTCGATCGCGCCGAAGGCCAGCAGGCGAATGCCGTGCTCGCTGCACCAGCCCTCCCGCACACACTGCGTCAACGCCGAGCGGCACTCATCGGGCCAACGCTCCGCAAGGCCTGCGAACCATGGCGGCAATCCGTTGAGGTCAAAGGTGGCGAGACGGGCGGCAACAGCCGCGTCCGCGGGGGTCAGACTCGCGATGTCGAGCCCCGCGCGGATCGCAACTCCCAGCCCGACAATACCGATCACAGCTTCGCCTGGTATCTCGGGCGGCCGAGCGCGCAGAGCGTCCGGGTTGATTGGTCGCCAACCGCGTGTGAGCCCCTCGACAGCGGCACTAGCCACATCTGAGCCGAGCGCGTCGAGATTGGCAGTATCTCCGGAGGAGTAGCTCGAACCGTCGGAGCCCAAAACGCGACTGACCGCCGCGCGCAAAGCCTCTCTGTCTGTGCCCGCCCGAAGCCCATCCAATCGACTCAGCAGCCACCGGCGGTGTCCATCATCGAACTGCGCCGCTCGCTGCCTGTCGGACCGATCACGCCGCTCCCGGTGGCGCTCCGACGCCCGGGTCTGAGCCGTCGCTTCTCGAAAGAGCTTACGGAGTTCCGGAGCGCTCCCGACGATCTCGCGCCGGAGAGCGGATCGCTGAGCGGGCGCAGCCGATCCCCACAGCAAGAGGAGCGCTTGTGCGGCCGCCCGGGCAACTCGCGGTTCGGAATGGTCCTTCGACGCAGCTGCCAACCACTCGATGTCAGTCTGATCCGGTCGCCACAGGTGCGCACGCCGGAGGACGATTTCCGGGTGGTGCTTACTTCCCAGGACGACGCTGCGGAAGAACGCCTGCTTGAGGGTCGGAGCACGGTCGAGCGCGGAGAGGAGTAGCTCTCGCTCCGGCTCCCACAGTACGAGCCCCGCGTCGGCTGCGTCGTCGAGCAAACGGAGCGCGACCAGAAGGGCGTCGAGGGCCACCGGAGCGCCAGCGTCCACCACTCGTCGGACGACCTGTGGCAACAAATCCAGCGCCCACTGAAATCGATGCGGTAGGCGGCGGGACGCGCCACGTTCAAGCGGAACCGTGCGTGCGAGGCGTAGTGCGCCGCGCAGCAGCAATTCCATGTCGCGAGGCGGGCACCGCTCGACGACGATCTGTCGAAGATGATCGGGATTGAACGCCGCCGCGGCCGCCCCGCGCGGCCGCGCACTCGCGAGACGCCGAAGAACCCCGCGTGTTCCAAGGAAGACGGGGTACAGGGCGATAACAAGTGCCGTGCTCTCGATGGAATCAAGCCGCCATTGGGTAGCCGCCCACTGGGCCAATTCGTCTCTCTGGGCTGACGAGCCGGTCGCGCCAACGACATCGATAGCGGCGGAGCGAAGGTCGTGGTCGTCGGGATCATCCAGGGCCACGCGGAGCGCGGTGTGTGCGCAGGCGCTGAGACGGCCGTGCTGGGCCATCCTAGCCGCCAACATCCGCACAGCACCCGGCCTAGAGCGATCCTCCAGCAGGCTAGCGACAGTGGGAGCTAGCTCCGGCGCGGCGAGACGGCGGAACGACAGCAGTGACGGCCACTCGGCAAGGTACGACTGACCGGCGAGGGAAGCGGCGTATCGCTCAAGCGCTGCTCGGCGATCTTCGACTGGCACTGAGGCGGGATCCCCGTGGAACAGCAAGACCTCGGGCGCCACCTCGCGGAGTTGCGCCCGAACGTTGGCGAAATGGGCTGCCATCCAGCCGGCTACGTTTCGGAGAGACGGTGGCACCCTCCGGCGACCGCGGAGCCTCACGATGAGTCGATCCTCAATCGTCGCGGCCGCCGCGTGGTTGGCGGCTTGTCGAGCCAGCCACCGGCCGGCGAGGTACTCGGCGACGGAACGCTGGGCGAACCGGACGCGCCCGGCCGAGGCAGGCTCGAAGATACCCCGATCTAGGAATGCCAGGAGGGCTATCTTCGGCCACTCTGCGAGTAGCGTGCTCGGGGCGAGGGCTGTCGCGCCAAGGTCTGGTGCCAACTCAGACGCTGGCAGCGCGACATGGTAGCGCCCGGAGAGCGCCGCAGCAGCTCCCAGCCTCTCGGCGGCACGTCGGGCCTCGTCGAGACTGAATGGCGTACTCCTCCGATGCATTCGGTTGTCCTCGCTCAGCGATGAATCCACCATTTCGCTCAGCATTTCCGCCCAGGTCCCGAACGCACGGTGTCGTGCCCAGTAGCGCCCGAGCGCGATTGCCTGCTGCGGCCACGGCGCCACGGGTTGAACGGCGTGGTTCTCGAGGGCTCGTCTGAAGTCTTCTGGATTTGGCAGTCCGGCAGAAGTGGCGAATGCCACCACGTCCGCGATGCCCAGCGGAACAAGACGGCAGGTGAGGACGGGTGCGTTGTCGGAACAGGAGGTGAATAGGTTCCGGAGTTTCTGCCGGTCGGTGGCGAATTGCCATTCGTGTGCGCGGGACGTGATGACAATGCGCGCTCGTTGGAGCGCCGGGCCAAGCGATTCGGCTAGTCCGGCGACCAGCCCGTCTACGGATCGTCCCGGGGCAATTAGCTCGCCCTCGTCTACAGAGTCGAGGAAGAACACGGCCTCCTCGTCTTCGCGGAGCCACCCTCGGAGGCGACGCGGGTCACGTTGGTCGACAAGTGCCTTCTCGAGGCCGCGCGACAGCAACTCGGCGATGTCGCACCGGAAGGCATGCGCTCCACTGTCTCGAAGGGCTTCGAATTGCCGCCGAATCTCCGTGGACTTACCGCTCCCAGCGGGCCCGAGCAGCACAAAGATGCGCCACGGCGGCGGAGCGTCGCGACTGGTACCGTCGGATTCGGAGGGGTGCAGTACGTCGGACCACCGAAGCACTCGTCCCCCGGGGACAAGCCACTCGACCTCGCTATCCGTAGGGAGGTGGTCGTCCGAGACGACGGCGAGCTGCCGCGCAACATCGACGTACTCCATCAGCACTCCGTTTAGCGCCGCACGTGCGGTCCGACCAGGTAGGGGT
The DNA here is from genome assembly GCA_020854145.1 of Deltaproteobacteria bacterium. GTDB lineage: Bacteria > Myxococcota_A > Polyangia > Polyangiales > JADZFZ01 > JADZFZ01. Next base: position 90,734 of record JADZFZ010001118.1, read on the forward strand.
TCGACGCGGCGCCACATCGAATCGGATGGGGGAGCCGAGTCGGAAGCAACCTACCTGGTCAGCTGTCATCGGGGCGCGGCGTTGTTGGCCGTCAAGACGCCTCTGCGCGTCGCGCGGTCTTCGCGGTCGGCCCGTCCTCGTCGATCTCGATCGGTCGCGCCGCGACGAGCGCGACGCCCGCGAAGCGCCACGTCGAGATCGTCCGGCCGTCGGTGATGTCGACCTCGAACACGAGCCCGAAGCCCTCGCGCTTCTTTCTCACCCGAAGATCGAGCACGCGGAAGGACGTCGGGAGGGGCCACCCAGGGTGCGTTCGCTTCATGCCCGCGTTGTCGCCGATGCTCGCGCCGAGTTGCGCTGCGGCGTCTCAATTCGAGCCCGCCGCGTGTACGGCGAGCCGGACCGGGTGGGATGCGGCAGACGGTCGGTTACGTGGGCGCCTCGCGGGCGCGAACCGCCTCGCTTGCTTCGGCTACTAACGCCTCCACGTCTTCGCCACGCATCCAAGCGTCCATCATGTGTTCGAACGTGACGTCGGACTCGAACATCGCGTCATCCAAGGGTTCCCCATCCACGAGCGCGTTCGGATCCCACCAGGTGACGTAGCCAGCGGCGCCCGTGCAGTCGACGCACAAGAACATCGCGCATCCGAGATGCACCACGGGAAGCAGCCCGTCCGGCCACGCCCACAGCGGGTCCTCGTCGTCCGGCTGCCGGAACAGTTCGTACTGCGCGAGCGCGTCGTTGCCGTCCTCTTGCTTGGCGCCGCCGACAAGCCCGAGCATCCCGTAGGCGGGCCCGAATCCGCCGTTGGCAATCTCGGCGTACACCGCGCGAAGCGAGGGCGGAAGCCTATGCTCGAAGCGCTTCTCCGCGGCGCGGATCTCGTCCTCCGCGAGCGGCGGGTGCGGCCGCGTGAAGTATGCCGCGCCCTCGTCGTTGGCGTCGGGCAAGGTCTCGATGAAGGCGCGCATTCGAGCGACGAAGTCGGCCGTGGTCACGACGCGATGCTCCTACGCAGCTCGACGAAACGCCACGTCTCGATGCCATTCGAGCGCCAGCGGGTGCGGGCGCCCGAACGGCGGATCCGGCAGCGCAAGCGACGAGGCCGCGAACCTTCTGATCGCTTCGAGGTCATCGCCACGCGCCACTTCGGGCTTGGCCACCAGCACGGTGACACCATCGGTTGCGGACCACAGCCCGAGGTCGATAGCCTAGGGCGAGGGTGCGGCCGGGGATCACGGGCGAGGGCGAGCGGCTACACGCTCGGCGGCAGCGTACCGCGCGACGCGGTTTGGACGAGCGGGCCGACACCGGCCACACCAGATGTACTCTCCCTGCAGCGCGGGGTCGCCGCCGGAGACCGTACGAGGCTGCGCCTGAGTGCGAAACACATAGGCGCCGCAGAAGGCGCAGGCAGTGAGCGCATCAGTCTCGGGGTCGGGATCGGGCGACCGAGGGAAGAACGGCCACGAGTTGAACTCTACGTGCTCGGCGCCGTCGTCCACGTCCTCGTCGTCCCACTCGGCCTCGTCGAATCGCGTCCCGCAGTCGTGGCAGGTGATGGTGCCGCCCTGCCCGACACCAGCGAGCCGGTCGCTGCAGCAGGAAGGGCAGTAGCCGAAACCTGTGCCCGCATCGCATTCGCAGCACTCGACGAATGCACCGGTGAATTGGTTGAACACGACATCCAACGTGCCGCACGATGGACATCGCACCTGCGGGTGAGTGCCGTAGCTCGGCGGCCGCCACGCGGGTGACGCATCGGCTCCGCCAGCCGGGCGATCGAGCTGCTGGCGGGCCTGCATGTACGTCTCGCCGGTCTCGGCCATCCGCTCACGAACACGGCGCTTGAACTTCTTCTGACTCGTCATGGCTTCCTCCATCGCCACCGGCCACCCATCCCTTCCCTGGGCCGCGGCAGCACGGAGACACACGACGTCCACGCTCCAGGTCTGGAGACCCGTCTTGACCCGCTTGGGAACGACCCTCGGAAGGGGAGGATCGGCAAGGGTCACGCGGCGAGCGACCGCAAGATGGAGATTGCCACCGGTGCGCGAGACGGTCAACGATCGGCTGCGGACGCTTGGGGCGACGCGGCGTCGTGCACGGCGGGCATGGGGGTCGTGAAGGGTCAGGCGAGCCGAGAGTCGAAGTCGCAGACCAGAGGCGCATGATCGCTGAACTCGCGCACCTGCTCATAGGGCGTGACGGAGCACGCCGTTGCATGCTCCCCAACCGACGCGCTCGAATAGAGATAGTCGAGCTGGTGCTTCCGTCGGCGTGGGTGAAAATAGGTCTGCTCGTCCTGTTCGTGAAACCTTCGGTGCAGGCTCACGAAGCCCTCGCTGGCAACGCGGTCGAAGAACTCTGCATTGCCGCCTTCACCATTTCGGTCATCGAGAAGCCGGGAGTAGTTGAAGTCGCCACCCACGAGGAGCGGCGAACCGAGCCGGGAGCGCAGAAAGTAGAAGAGGACGTCTAGCAGCCAGAGGTGGGGATTGCGCTTGAGCTTCATTCCCGAGATGTCGATCCCCGTGAGTCGGGAGTCCTCGAGGGGATAGGCCGGGCTGTGGACCGAGAGGGTGAGGACCGGGCCGAGACCAGGCGTCACGACCTCGGCGGCGGTGATCCAGCCGTCCGCCCGATGGATGCCAGCAATCCCGTTCTTTCCGGGCACGGTCATCGGCACGAGCCGAAACCAGTCGTCCACATCGACGAGCCTCCGGGGCGTCGCTGGCAGCCGACTCACGACGGCGCTGCCCCAGGTCTGGTTGCCGCTCGGATATGCGCGGTCGAAGACGACAGCATGATCGCGACCGAGCCACGCAGGCGGCAGGCACTCTTGGGCAAGGAGGACGTCGGGGTTCAGGTGGTCGAGGATCCAGCGCCACGCGTCCTCATGGCGCGCCCGATACGACCAGTAGCCCATGTTCCAGGTGGCGACACGCATCGCCTCAATGCTGCCAATCGGGGGATGCGCGTCAACACCTACGGCGCAAGCAGCACGGACCCCGGCACGCTTCGGCGCTCCGTCGTCCCGTCGCCGAGCTGCCCCGATGCATTGAATCCCCAGCAGAGCACCTCGGCAGACGAGGTGCGCGCGCACGTGTAGCCAAATCCGCGCTCTTCGCCCGAACTCGGGCAGGCGGATCCCGGCATGCCTGCTGACGAGTCGGGCGCTGGAGGAATCCGATTCATGCCGCCTCGCGAACGGGGGGAGCGATGTCGAGCGCGAGGAAGCGCCGA
>JADZFZ010001119.1 GCA_020854145.1 Deltaproteobacteria bacterium
ACCGAACACGACATCGCAGAGCCGGACACGGGCTCACCTCAGCCCGACACCGGTCGTGTGATCGCCGCAATCGCGACGTCGTGCGCGGCTGCGCGCTTACCCCCCAATCGCTTGATTAGGGTCTAGTGCGTGTCGCCGAAGTTCCTTCAACTCACGACCCGTCCGGACCGCGAGGTCGTGGGCGTCGCACATCATTTGAAACGTGTCGTACTCGGGGGACATGAAGGAGAAGCCTCCCCCTACCATAATACGAGTATAGTCCGGCACAAAGCGCCAAAACGGATCAACACTCGCGAGGTCGAATCTCTGATCGAACTCGGCCTTGGAGAACAAGACGCGCCCATCCTGTTTCACACGTAGCGCGATCTGAACCAACTCATCATCGGAGCAGAGAATCTTCGGGGGGAGATTCCTCGACAACTGTCTGTTCTGCTTCAAAGTCGGCATGATTGCTCGAAGCGTCGGAACCAGCGTCTGGGAGACCCGGATAACCACCCCGCGGGCTGGGTCATCACTCTCTCGGAGCTTCGCCGCCTGCTCGACGTCCTCGAACTGCTGGCGCCAACGCTCCAACTGGTCGGTCATCTTGGCCTGTTCAGGCGCGTCTCTCCAGGGAATCCCGTGGAGCCAGTGGACTGCATTGACAGCATCATGGAGCCGTATGCACTCGTCAAGCATCCGACGAGCCGCATCGAGGTCGGCCTTGGCGGACGCTCGGGTCTTGCGCGCTCTTCTTCTATCGTTCCTCGCCTTCCCCATCCGCTGGTCCCTCCGGCTGCCCGAACTTGGCAAAGGCTACACGACTGCCTACTCCACCAACTCCTGCACAACGGCTTCAACGAGCTTAGAGGCGCGCTCCTCAACGTGGGCGAGGCGGGCTTCGAGTTCGTCGCAGACCTTCAGCAGCCGATCACAGGCGGCCAACAGTTCGTCCTGCGTGTCGAGTCGAGTGGCGGCACCCAGAACTCGAATAGACGGATTCGGGGTGATGCCCTTCCAGGCGCAGTAGCGGCGCCACAGTTCGTCGGGCGGCGGGAACTGGTCGAGAGCGAGATGCTCCTCGACCTTGGCGGCGCGCCCGGTTCGATCGTGGAAGAGGAAGCCGTCGCCGTTGGACGAGAGACGAACGGGACGTCTCCGCGTAGGCGACGGCCTGCTGCATCGCGTCGCCGACGCGATGGTTGTTGTCTTCGCTTCGATGATCGCGAGCCGGACGTTCGGCTTGAAGCAGAGGACGTGGTCGGCGGACTTCGCGCTGCCTCGCGTGACAAGCCGGCCGCGCACGATGACGCGGCCCTTCGTCAGATGAACGTTCTCCCGGACCTGCGACTGCACGTCGCAGCCCCGAGCCACGATCGCCGGGCCGATGAACTTCGTGCAGACGTCGCGCTCGGAAAGCCCCCGCTTGTCCATCCCGGGCGAGGGTACCCGTCTTGGCGCCGCGTGTCCGCGTCGCCGATCGTGACGTTCACGCCGCCATGGTGGTCTGCGTTCTGCTGACGTGTCGGCGTCCGGTACCTCCGCGATGCGACCCGCATGTGGGCTTGTCGGAGGTCGGACGGCGTGCTGTCATCGGCGGCGGGAGAACGCGGCGAACTCGGCCATGGACGATGGAGGGCGACTCGGCGCAAGGCTCGGCGCTCTGGTGGTGACCGCCAGTTGCTACCTCTCCGGGGCTGCCCATGCGCAGGCCGTCGGCGTGAGCACACCGACCGGCCACGAGCCGCTCCCCTGCACCGTTTCGCCGGGACCGCCGGCCCCCGTCCTCACCTGCGACCAGGGAGATGGATCGCGCGAGTCGCTCGACTGCCGCGTCGTCGGCCAGGTGAACCTGGTCCCCGACATCGAAGGCGAAACACTGGTCGTATGCGAGGCTCGCGACGATCGCCTGCAACCTGCCGCCTGGGCCGTCGTATCGTCCGGGCGGGTGTGGGGAGCCTGGGGCGTGGCTGGCAGGTTCTCATCGGTCCGAGCGAGCGATCTCGTTGGAGACGGCCTGCTGCTCGTAGTGGCGGAGTATTGCCCGACGGGTGGTGTGACCAGCGAGTGCTACCTCGGTGGCTGGCGATGGGCGCGCGGAGCGTTCGCCTCGGTCGTGAACGTCCAGACGGCCTTCACAAGCGACGAGGAGGTGGGCGTTGACGCCGAATGGACGATTAGCTTCGAGTTCGCGCCCGGCCCGACGACGATCCTGGTGACCGGGCCCGAGCCCGATCGACCGGGACCACGTAGAGCGCGCCGCACGCGGATCCGTCGATTTGAATGGGACGCCGCGGCAATGCGCTATCGCGAGGCTCGCACCGCCCGAAGGCGGGACCGCTCGCGGGCTCCGCGCTGACGTGCTTCCGCTCCGGCCGAGACGGTCCGAGCGAGCCGTCAGGCCTCTCGGATGCCTCACCTGAGCTGAGACCAACGCGAGACCGCGCCGCGCACGAGCCCGAGGCATGTCTGCATCGGCCGAGGTCGTCGGCGGAGGGGCGGCCCATGCGCGGGGAGCCTCGTCGATCGTGGTGAGGATGATGATGTACAGTCCATGGGGGTCTTCTTCATCATCATCAGGCGAGATTGAGCGACCATCGTGGGACTGCCGCGCCCACCGACCTTGCCATGGCCGCGCTCGACGCGCTCTCTCAGCGCATCGTCGTACGCGCCCACGTACGAGGCATGACCCGCGAAGAGATCGGACCCTACCTCGCTCACCGAATCCGCCTCGCCGGCTGCGATCTACCGCTCTTCGAGCCCGCCACCGTCGAAGCCATCTCCAGGCCTCCAACGGCCTGCCGCGCAAAGTGAACCTCCTCGCGCATCACGCCCTCTTCGCCGCCGCCCTCGCGAAGGCCAAGACGCTGACGACCGAGCACGTCCAGTCTGCGCTTCAGGAAGTCGCGGGGTCGTCGCCGCGCAATCCCATCGAGGCCGGGGCCCACCGTCTGGTACCCGGCCTCTCGCTTTCCGTCATCATCTCCCCGCGCCGGACATGATCACGCAAAGTGGGAGACCAGCCCGGTGGCGTCACGAAAGAGCGTGAGATGCAGGCCGTGGAATAGCGTGGGAGACCACACTCGATCCGGCCGTTCAACGCTGCGTACGGCGTGGAGGTCAACGCATGCAGCCGACCCAGAACCGCAGGAGGGACAGGCGGCTCGACAACGACGCTGATCTTCGACATCACGAGATCAGCTCTCCAAAGTCGATGAAGGCGTCGTTCCGGTAGTAGTAGTTGATCGCCCTGACGGCGTCGTCGGTCGTGAGGTTCGATCGCTGTGCGCGGGCGTTCATGAGGATCTGGCGGACGGTGTGGACGCTCAGATGACTCTTGAGCCTGTGTTTCACGGCGAAGGGCGGGTCGTCGTCGGGATCGTCGGTTTCGTGTGGGTCCAGGATTGCGCAAGGACTATCTGACTTGAACGGCCGACGGCCACCGATGAACAGGGCGTAGTAGTGTGGATAGTTCTCAAGTCCCGCAAGGACGCTAGCGAGCGTCTCCAGCTTGGGGTCTTCGTTCATCGTCGTGTTCTCCTCGTGCCGATAGAGCACCACACGACCTCGGGTGAAGGTTCTGGACGCGCGAAGGGGTCGGTTTCCATGCCTCATCCGCGTGCAAGCCGATAACTATAGCCGGGTCCGCGAGCGAGGGGTACACGCTCCAATCGACCATTGCGCTCGAGCGCTTCGATCGACTTCCCTATCCGTGCGGTCGGGATCGTAGCTATGCGGCGAAGTCGATGCTGAACGTGCATCTCAAGTTCGCGCGGATGCAGAGCAGGCGTGAACCGCGTCCCCAGTTGGTCTCGATCGCCTGTCGAATCGCCTGATCGTCGACCTTGCCGCTCCCGAGTCGTGCCGACCCGGTGAAACCCTCGGATGGTAACTCTCTCCTCTGTCTATCGTTCCGGTGGTCACCAGGAATATGGGTCATTCGGGAGGCCGAATGCCAGCGTTCTCGAGCCGCTTCCGGAGCCGACGAATCCACTCGTTGGAGGGGTCGCCCAAGGCGTCCCACAAGGGCCAGCCTGGTGCCGTCTCGATGAGGTGCAGGAGAGTCCACCCGAGACCAAACGCATTGTCTGGACCAAAGAGAGGGACGAGAATCCGAGCCTCCTCGTCCGTAAGAGGTGGGGAGACTTCGCCGAGCAATTGCTCGAATCGTTCGAGCTTCTGCTCGTCGAGCGTGCCTTCGGACTCCAAGGCGCCCAATGCCGCTAGCTGGCGGACGACGTCTCTCATGGGCACGGTCTCCGCAGGAGGTGAGGAGCGTAGCCGATTCGAACGGGGTGGTGGCGCCGCGGCGACGGCGTCGCCGGACGGAGGGCTGCGTCGGGACGTGGCTGGGCGCGGCCTGCTCACGCGGGCTCGAGCCAAAGGAATTGCTCTACGAGTGGAAGAGGTCGCGCGTGTGGTCGTGTAGCTCGGCCGGCGCGTCGGCCTTGCGGCGCATGAGGATGCTCTTCCAGAACG
>JADZFZ010001120.1 GCA_020854145.1 Deltaproteobacteria bacterium
GCCGCGCCACGGCGATCTCGATGTCGATGCCACTCGGCCACGCTCCGTACACCGACGCGCGGGTGGATACGTTCCTCGAGAACCTTCTGCCCGACGCCGAGCCGATCCGCCGTCGCATGCAGACGACCCTCGGAGCCGAGAGCACGCGCGCCTTCGATCTGCTCGCGATCGCGGGACGCGATTGTGTCGGAGCGCTCCAGCTCCTTCCCGACGACATGCCGATCGACGTCCGCAGGATCGACGCGACGCCGATCGACGACCACGCGATTGCGGCGGTCCTTCGCGATCTGGCGGTGACGGCGCCGCTCGGGATGCGCGACCTCGGCGACTTCCGCATGTCGATCGCGGGCGCTCACGAGAAGACAGCGCTCCTCCGGGGGCGCGACGGCTGGTGGCTACCGCGAGGCGCCACTCCGACGTCCCATCTGTTGAAGCCGCCGATCGGTCCCACCCGCGGAGGCCCCGATCTCTCCGACAGCGTAGAGAACGAGTGGCTCTCGATGCGGCTCGCGCGTGCTCTCGGGCTTCCGGTCGCGAACGTCGAGATGGCGTCGTTCGAGGACGTGCGAGTGCTGGTCGTCGAGCGATTCGATCGTCGTTGGTCGCGCGACCGCTCGTGGCTCATCCGCTTGCCGCAAGAGGACGTCTGCCAAGCGCTCGGCGTGTCACCCGCGCTGAAGTACGAGGCCGACGGAGGGCCCGGCATCGCGCGCGTGATGACACTCCTGCTGTCGTCGGAGATCCCGGCGGAGGACCGGGTGACGTTCCTCCGCGCGAACGTCGTGATGTGGCTTCTCGCGGCGATCGATGCACACGCGAAGAACTACAGCCTCCATCTGCTGCCCGGCGGCAGCATGCGCCTGGCGCCGCTCTACGACATCGTGTCTGCGTACCCCGCGATGGCGCGCAGGGAGCTGCATCGCTCGAAGATCAAGCTCGCGATGGGCGTGCTCTCGACGTCGAAGCACTATCGGTGGGCCGACGTTCGACCGCGGCATTGGCTCTCGACTGCCGAGGCGTGCGCCTTCCCGCGCTCCGAGATGGAGCGCGTGCTGGACGAGACGCGCGCCCGGATCGAGCGCGCGATCGTCGAGGTGGAGCGCGTATTGCCGCGGCGGTTTCCACCGTCGGTGTCGGACCCGATCTTCGAAGGGCTTCGCGCGATGCGCGGCGAGTCGTGACGCTGAGCCATCGCCCTGCGAATCGCGCTGCCATGCTCCGCGGTCTCGCCGCGCGCACCTTCAGTCGCGGCAGACGCCGCCGTCGCACGTCTGGCCGTCGAAACAGTCCGAGCCGTCGCGACACGCGGGGTAACAGACGTACGCACGCGGCTCGAACACTTCGATGCAGCGATACCCGTCGCGGCAAGCGGCCGCGCCGAGCGCCGGGTCGCAGGTCGGAACGCAGCTCGTGAAGGTCGCGGGGTCACCCTCGCAGATCGTCCCGGGCGGGCAGACGAGGCTCTCGCCGGCGGCGCCGATCGCGAACGGCGTGATGCCGCACTGGGTCACCGTGCAGTAGCCACGTCCGCGTGCGCGCAGGCACTCGCCGTTGCCGTAGGGTGACCAGCACTCGGTGTGCGAGGTGCACTCCGCGCCGACGTTGGGCTCGACGATGTCGTTGAAGCCGCCGGGAAGACAGCCTCCGCGCGCGCTGCCGTCGAGCGACTGACAGCGATAGCCGGCAACGCGGCAGTCGGGGTCGCCGCCTCCCGAGCCGACGACGCGCGACGGGTCGGTCTCGTCTCCCACGGTGCAGTCGTCCAGGCACATGCCCGTCGCGACGGAGCCGAACGGAGCGAAGCAGACCGCGCCCCCGCCGCACTCGCGACCCGGCAGCGTGCAGCCGACGCGACCGCAGGATCCGCCGCCCGGCCATCCTGCGATGCAGAGGCCGTCCTCGGGACAATCGCGCGCGTCCGTGCACGGGCCGCCGAACGTGGCAGCGGGATCGAACGGCAGATCCACGCACCTGCCGGTCGTCGCGTCGCACCGCGCGACGCTCGTCGGATCGATCGTCGTCTCGCCGGGATCGCGCAGGAAGTTGGCGTTGGCGTCGAGGAAGGTCGCGCGGCACTCCTCGTCCGACGAGCAGCCGGGCACACAGAGCTGCTCGGTGAGGTGACACTGATAACCCTCGCGGCAGCCGCTTCGCGTCGTGCGCCAGTCGCCGATCGCCGGGTCGCATCGGCGCACGCACGCGTAGAGCAGCCCGTGCGTCGGATCGTTGGCGAGGGGGACGCACCGGCTGCACGCGTCGCACGTGCGATCGTCGCGCGGGCTGCACGATCCAGTCGCGCTCGCGATGCCGTAGTGATCGATGCAGTAGCCGCCGCTCCAACCGACCTGCGTCCACGTCGTGTCGCCGACCGTCACGACCTCGCGACCCTCGGGGATGCACGTCGCGCCCGCGCTCGTCGGGATCGCAGCGGGCGTCCCGCGGCAGTCGGCCGTCGTCGTGCAGGCCGTTCCGACGGGGCAGGCGTCGACGCACCGACTCTCGAAGCAGATCTCGCCCGACCCGCACGCACGGCCGCAGGCGCCGCAGTGGCTGTCGTCGGTGGCCAGGTCCGCGCACCGATCGGGCGCTCCGGCCGAGGGGCACGCCACGCGGCCCGGCGGGCACTCGCACGCGCCGGCGAGACACTCCGCGCCGACGCCGCATCGGTTTCCGCAGCGACCGCAGTGCAGGACGCTCGTTCGCGGATCTGCGCAGACCGCGCGGCCGTCGTCGTGGGTGCACGCCGTCTGTCCCGCATCGCACGCGCAAGTGCCCGAGACGCACGACGCGCCCGCGGCGCAGCGGTTGCCGCACGTGCCGCAGTGCGCGGTGTCGGTCGCGAGATCCGCACACTCCTCCTCGCCGCGCGCGTTCGTGCAGACCGCGAGCGGCGCCGCGCACGCGCACGTGCCGTCGCGACAAGGCGAGCCCGGCGCACACGCGGTCGTGCAGGCGCCGCAGTGCTCGTTGGACGAGCGGGTGTCGACGCACGCGTCCC
>JADZFZ010001121.1 GCA_020854145.1 Deltaproteobacteria bacterium
ACGTCGGGTTGTTCGCTCCGTTCCACGGGGGCTCGCGATGGGCGACGCTCGCTACGATGGGCCCGGTGACGTGGCGCTACGTCGCGCTGTCGCTCGGGATCGTCCAACCGTGCATCGTGCAGGAGCTGCCGGCCTGGGCTTCGTCGGTTCCCGTCGTGGGCGCGGCGTGGGCGGGGATCCTGGCAGCTTGCGGAGCAGCCGCGCAGGCGTGGCGACGGGGGATCCGGCTGCCGCTCTTCGCGCTCGGGTGGTTCGCGCTGGCTCTCGCGCCCGTGTCGCAGATCCTGGCGCCGCTGCAGAACCTCATGGCCGATCGCTACCTCTTCGTCGCGGTGCTGGGCCCCTGCCTGGCAGTCGCCTGGGCGCTGGCGCTCTGGCGGCGACGAGCATCGGGTCGCGGCGCCATCGTGGTCGCCTCCATGGTGTGCCTTGCTGCTGGCGCATCCACGTTCTATCGAAGCGTGCTGTTCAGCGACGCCATCCTGCTGTGGAGCGACGCGACCCTGCGAACCGAACGCTCCACGGTTGCTCCCTATCAGCTCGCCATGGCGCTCGAGGCTTCCGGCGACATGGCAGGAGCAGAGGCGGGGTTTCGCGAGGCGGTGCGACGCGACGACTATCGCTCCGAGCGAGGACGCAAGGCCGTCAACAACCTCGGTCGTATCCTCGCTGCCCGCGGCCGTCTCGAGGAGGCGACGTCCCTCTATCGACGTGCGGCGCGACGGTGGCCAGAGGATCCGAAGGTCGCGCTCAACCTCGCCGTGCTGCTGGCGGAGGCGGGGCAGACCGAAGAAGCGAGGCGGCGGATGCTGGAAGTGATCAGGCGGTTCCCGTCGTACGAGCCGGCTCGCCGTGCCTATCGGCGTCGCTGGCCCGATCCGCCGCGCCGATGAAGATCACTCGAAGTCCGTCGACAGACTCTTGACCCGGGGAGTCGCAGGAGGGGCAAGCTGGTAGCGCAGCCCCCTCTTGCCGCGAGGGGCCGCGGGGCGAGCGGAGCCCCCGCCAGCCGCACAGATCACTCGGTCTCGTTCACGATGTAGAAGCCGCGACCGTGATAGAGGTCGTTGTCGTCGGCGGATCCAACGGCCATCTCGAAGGTGCTGCGGACCCCGTCTCCGTCCAGGTCGCCGATCGCGCGAAACGTGTAGACCATTGCGCGATTCGGCGCGCCATTGCAGTTGCCTGCCGGCTCCGAGCTCGTGATCGTGTAGCCGTAGTAGACGAGATCCGATACGTGGAACGAGATCCCGCTCGGACCGAACGAGGGTGGGAGAACGGGCCCGAACAGTTGCTTGTGGCCTCCGGGCGTCGCCGGTGTGAGCGGGCCGTTTCCCACCTGGCAGAAGCCCACTTGTGGGCTCGCGATCGTACGGTTCTCGGCGCGCTCGGATTCATAGTAGACGACGGACAGCTTGAAGATGGTGTTGAGGTTGGTGGTCGCTTCGCTGGTCTTCGAGCGCCGGATGAAGCCCACCATGGCGGGAATCGCGATCGCCGCGAGGATGCCCAGGATCGCGACCACGATCATCAGCTCGATCAGCGTGAATCCGCGGACTGCGCGCATAGGTCTGCTTCCCAGCCTCATCGGACCGCTCCGCCAGGGGAATGGTGTGGGAGAGGGCGCCGCCCGAGCCCTCTCCCGTCGTCACCCCCGAAACCGAGCTCGTCCTACTCGGTCTCGTTGACGATGAAGAAGCCTCGGGAGTGGTAGAGCGAGTTCTCAAGGTCGGCGCCGACGGGCATCTCGAAGGTGCTGAGCACGGTGTCGCCGTCCAGGTCACCGATCGCCTGGAAGGTGTACACCAGGTTGTTCGGCTGGCCTCCGCACGTGCCTCCGCCCACCGTGTCTCTGATGACGTAGCTGTAGTAGATGGGATCCGAGATGGTGAAGGCGAGGCCGTTCGTGCCGAACGCCGACGCCGCTGCAGGCGCGCCCCACGCCTGCTTGGCGCCGTCTCCGGGGGCGGCGGGGTTGGCCCCGTCGATCGTGCGGCAGTAGCCCGCGGTGGCGGCGCCGATGCCCTGAGCTGCTCGCTCCTGCTCGTAGTAGGTCACGGCCGACTTGAAGATCGAGTTGATGTTCGAGGTAGCTTCCGACGTCTTCGACCGCCGGATGTACCCGACCATCGCGGGGATCGCGATGGCCGCGAGGATCCCCAGGATGGCGACGACGATCATCAGCTCGATGAGGGTAAAGCCCTGACGCTTCTGCAGCTTCGTGAACATGGGAATCGCCTCCGTGTGGGCGCCAAGGCGCCGTGGTTGACCCCGCAGTTAATATTCAAGCAGAGGGCATGCCGGAGCGCTGCACGCTCGTATCGGCCGGATCACCCAACATCGGGTTCCAGGCAGGTGCCATTTTTCGTCACTGGCGTGTTCGAGGAGACAATCCTCGTCACCCCACCTTCTGGCAGGGCTCGCTACATGCCGGTGTCGCACATCGCCGTCGGTACGCACTCGCCATCGGTGCAGGTACCGCCGCCGCCGACCGGAACGCAGCACAGCCCGTTGCGCGCCGGTGTCGGCATCGTCTGGCTCAGCGCGGCGTTGCAGGCGTTGCAGAAGACGGGCGGCCCACCCCACAACTCCCCAGGCGAGCGGCAGACGGGGGTCGTGGTTCCTGGCTCCGGGTAGACGCAGTGGCCGGCGTCGATGACGTTCATGCAGGCATCGGTGGCCTCGCTGCAGGTGTCCGTGGTGCACCCCAGGCCGTCGTTGCAGTTGGGGGTGGTTCGAGTGCACGTGCCGTCGGGGCTGCATCGATCGTCGATGGTGCAGAACAAGCCGTCGTCGCAAGGCGCGTTGTCCCGCGGCGCCCAGACGGTCGGCGTGCCGGCCGCGTTGCACCGCTGGCACTCCTCGGCGGGATTGAGCGCGTTGTCGGAGTAGCAGCTGCCGCCGATGAAGCATCTGCCGGGCATGATGGGGTGTTCGCAGCGGCGTGCGATCGTGTTGCACACGTCCATCGTGCAGTCGCGGTCGTCGTTGCAGTCGGCGTCGGTCGCGCAGGTCGTGCAGGCGCCCGACACGCAGGCGTTCGTCGGCGTCATGCACCGATTGCCGCAGCTGCCGCAGTTCATCGGGTCGGTCGCGGTGCTCGCGCACGCACCGTTGCAGCATTGTCGGCCGGTCCCGCAGGACATCCCGTTCGGTGCGTTGCTGGTCGCGCACCCGCTGCCTGTGCACGTCTCGACCGTGCAAGGGTTCCCGTCGTCCGGGCAGCCGCCGGAGCCTCCGGTGCAGGCGCCCGCCGCGGTGCACGTCGTTCCCATCGTGCAGGGGTCGCCGTCCTCGCACGAGATGCTCGGTGTGATGGTCGAGTTGCACGCGCCGCTCGTCGGGTTGCACGTGTCGGCCGTGCACGGGTTGCCGTCGCTGCAGCTCCGCGGGGTGGAGCGGCAGCTCCCGCCGGAGCAGCGGTCGCCATCGGTGCAGCCGTTCCCGTCGTCGCAGAGCCGAGCGTGGGGTGTGCTCGTGCAGCGGCCATCTGCAGGGTTGCACTCGTCGTCGGTGCACTGGTTGCCGTCGTCGCACTCGACGGGAGGCCGGACGCACCGGCCCGCGCTGCACTGATCCGTGGTGCAGGCGTCTCCGTCGTCGCAGTCGGCCGCCGATGAGCACGTGCCGCCGCTGCAGCCCTCCGTCGTGCTGCAGGTGTTGCCCGAAGGGCAGAGCGAGTCGTCGGGTGCGAAGACGCACCCCGTCGCGGGATCGCAGGAGTCCGCGGTGCACGCCACGCCGTCGTCGCACACGCGCGCGTCGCCGACGCAGCCCATCGTCGGATCACACTGCACGTTCTGCATGCAGCCATCGCGGGGGCACATCGACGCGTCGGCCGCGTGGCTGCACCTGCCGGACGTGCACGTGTCGTTGGTGCATGCGACACCATCGTTGCAGTCGGCGGCGGTCGCGCACTCGGCGGACATGCATCCATCCATGATCGGGACGTTGACGCACTCGCCGGTCTCGTCGTCGCAGACGTCGTTGGTGCAGTCGATGTCATCGTCGCACTCGGCGTTCAGCCGGCACTCGGGCGGCCGGCAGTCCGGGCCGTCCGGTGCGTTGATGCAGGTGCCGGTCTCGTCGTCGCAGAGATCGCGGGTGCACGCGACGCCATCGTCGCAGTCGGCGTTTCGCTCGCAGGAAGGCGTGCAGTCGGGGCCTTCGGGCAGGTTGACGCACTCGCCGGTCTCGTCGTCGCAGAGATCACGGGTGCAGGCGACGCCGTCGTCACACTCCGAGTTGCCGGTGCACCCACCGGTGCTCCCGTCGGGGCGGGGCCCAGGGCCGGTGTCCGGTGCGCCGGAGGACGAGTCGTCCCCACATGCGGAGAGGAGCGCGAGCGCGAGGGAAAGCCGAAGCAGGCGCGTCATGACGATCGTTGTCGCACGTCGCGCGCCAACCCGTCACCTCGCACTTCCTGCGAGGTCAGGTGACCAGTTTCGTCATCGAGCTCACTCGTAGCCGCCCGAGACGTTGGCGTAGACGGCCTCGCGAGGCGAGAGGATCTCGAGGAAGAAGGCAGCTCCATCGCCATCGAGGTTCGCCCGGGCCTGCGCGCCGAAGGTGAAGTCGTTGATCCCGTTGAGACCGAGCCCGGCGTAGCCGGGAGGGTCGGCGCCCGGCGCCGCCGCGGCCGTGTGGAAGCGGAAGTACGTGTACCCGCGTCCGGTGAAGCCGAGCATGCGCCAGTTGTCGGGGGCCGGCGTGTCGAACGCGATCGCGTTTCGGTCCGCGTTCCCGAGGGCGAGCGCGGCGGTCGGGTACTGCGAGTTGACGTTGCAGTACTGGCCGAACTCGGCGCGATAGGCCTCTTGGCGCTGGCGGATCTCGCCGAGCGTGGCGACTCCCTGGCTCGTCTTGGAGCGGTAGACATACGCTCGGAACGAGGGGATGGCGATCGCGGCGAGGATGCCGACGATGGCCACGACGATCATCAGCTCGATCAGCGTGAAGCCCTGTGAGCGGGTCAGCCTCGTCCAGCGCATCGCGGTCGCCTCCGTCGGTAACTGCCAGCAGATCACGTGCCGACGTCAGACTATCACGGCTCGTCGTCGCCTGTCGTCATCCCGTACTTGGCCAGCCGGTACCGGAAGCTCCGGAAGGTGAGACCGAGCAGCTGCGCTGCGGCCTTCTTGCCGCCTCCCGTCTTCGCGAGCGCGGCTTCGAGATAGCCGCGCTCGAGGGCCGCGAGATGGGCCTCGAGCTCGAAGGCCGGCGGGATGGCGTCCGTGTCGAGGGGCAGCGGCTGCACCTTCGCGGCCGGGGCTTCGACGACCTCGGTCGGGAGATCCTCGAGCTCCACCATCTCGGACGCCGCCAGCGTGACGGCTCGCTCGATGACGTTCTCGAGCTCGCGCACGTTGCCCGGGAAGGGGTGACGGAGCAGCGCGCGCATCGCCTCCGGCGAGAACCCGACGACCACCTTGCGCTGTTCTCCGGCGAAGCGCGCGCGGAAGTGCTGGGCCAGGAGCTCGACGTCGCCCGGACGATCGCGGAGCGGCGGCAGCTCGATGCGCACGACGTTGAGGCGATAGAAAAGATCGGAGCGCATCCGCCCTTCGGCCACGTCGCGGTCGAGATCGCGGTTGGTCGCGCTCACGATGCGGACGTCGACCTCCGTTTCGGTGGTGCCGCCCACGGGGCGGACGCGCCGCTCCTGCAGCACGCGCAGCAGCTTCACCTGCAGAGGGAGCGGCAGCTCGCTGACCTCGTCGAGGAACAACGTCCCGCCCGACGCCGCGTGGAAGAGCCCTGACTTCTTCTGCTGAGCCCCCGTGAAGGCGCCCTTCTCGTAGCCGAAGAGCTCGCTCTCCATGAGCGCCTCGGGCAACGCTCCGCAGTTGATCGCGACGAACGGGCCGGTCGCGCGTCCGCTCTCGGCGTGGAGCGCCCGGGCGACGAGCTCCTTGCCCGTGCCGCTCTCGCCCGTGATGAGGACGCTCGTCTTGGACGGGGCGACGCGCCGGACGAGGTTCATCACCGACTGCATCGCCTCGGACTTGCCGACGATGTCGCCGAGCTGCATGCGCGCCGCGATGCGCGCGCGCAGCTCCTGGTTCTCGTCGAGCAGGCGGCGTTTCTCGATCGCCTTGTCGACGGTCGCGCGGAGCTCCTCGTTGGAGAACGGCTTCTGCACGAAGTCGTACGCGCCCGCGCGCATGGCGCGAACCGCCTGATCGGTGGTCGCGTACGCGGTGATCACGACGACCTGCGTCGTCGGGTCGTGCTCGCGCGCCGCGTTGAGCACGTCGATGCCGGAGCCGTCGGGCATGACCAGGTCGGTGACGACCACGTCGAATCGCGCCTGCGCGAGGGCGCTCTTGGCTTGTCGCGTTCCCGGCGCGGACACCACGTCGAAGCCCGCGCGGCGCAGCGCTATCGCGATGGTCTCGCGGAGGCCGGGCTCGTCGTCGACGACGAGCACCTGAGACTTGGTCCCGGTCACGCGTCGAGCTTACTCGGTAGAGTCGAGGCCGGAGCTACAACTTCACGAGCTCGGCGACGAGGAAGCCACCGAAGAAGCGCAGCGGCGAGT
Source organism: Deltaproteobacteria bacterium (assembly GCA_020854145.1). Taxonomy (GTDB): domain Bacteria; phylum Myxococcota_A; class Polyangia; order Polyangiales; family JADZFZ01; genus JADZFZ01. Next base: position 6,542 of record JADZFZ010001121.1, read on the forward strand.
CGATCGACGCGTGCTCGAGCATCCGGATCGTCGTGCCCAGGATGGGGATGCGATGGACGAAGGCCGCGGGGGTCCACACGCGCACGCCGTGGAAGGCCTCGAGCCGCACGCCGGGGGGCAGGTAGCGGCGCACCTCGAGCGGCGAGGTCCAGCGGGTGAACACGTGCGACTCGTCGCGGTTCGCCGAGATCGCGCCGGGCCCCGCGAGCCGCTTGGCCACGTAGCGGAGGCTCCACGGGTTGTAGAGCTCGAGGAGCAGGCGGCCGCCCGGGACGACGAGACGTGCGAGCGCCTCGATCGCTGCGGTCAGATCCGGGACGTGCGCGAGCACCTTGAAGCACACGACGAGATCGAAGGACTCGGGGCGGAAGGGCGGGGCGACGACGCTGCCGAGCACGACGGGCAGCCCGCGGGCGTGCGCCTTGGCCGCCATGCCGCCCGACAGATCGAACCCCGCGGCGAGCTCTGCCTCGGCGGCGAGGCGGTGCAGGATCAGCCCGGTTCCGCAGCCCGCCTCGCAGACGCGTTTGCCGCGAGCGAGCGGCGCCGCGACCGCGATCTCGAGATCGTCGAGCATCGCGTGGTAGCCGCGATGCCGCTCGCGCTCGTACCCGTGCGCGAAGTCGTCGTAGTAGGCCTTGCTGCGATGGTGGTGGTGGTGATCCGCCGACACGGCGCGGCGCGCTATCACGCGCGTTCCTTCGGGACAAGCAGAGACGACGCCACTCAGGTGCCAGACTCGGCGCGAGACCACGGCGGCCGCACGCCACATGGCACGGCGCGCCGCACGACTTGGCCTGGTACCTTGCGGACGGGTTAGGAGGAGCGCGGATGGAGCTGGATCGCGGGAGGCCGATAGCGGCGTTCGCTGCAGGCGCGGCCACGCTCGTCGTCGAGCTCACCCTGCTCCGTTACGTGCCGGGAGAGATCAGGGTACTCGGGTACTTCACGAACTTCGTATTGTTCGCCGCGTTCCTCGGCATCGGCGTCGGGATCCTGCTGGCTCGTCGCGGCGTGGGCGCCACGGTCTCCCGGCTCGCACCCGTGGCTTTTGCGGTGGTCGTGTGCGGAGTGTTGGCGGGCGAGCTTCTGCACGTCGCGCCCACCGCAGACGAGTTCCTCTTCCTCCAATACCAGACTGCACGAGCGCAAGTCTCGCTCTACGGATTCCTGACTGTGTCGTTCGTGTTGCTCGCAGTCGGCTTCTTGCCGCTCGGGCACGTCGTCGGCCGGACGCTGGAGGGCGACGGCCCGCTCGTTCGCTATGTGTGGAACATCGCCGGGAGCATCGGCGGGATCGCGCTGTTCACGACCGTCTCGACGCTCGGTGCACATCCGGTCGTCTGGATCCTGCTCTCGGGAGCCCTGTCATGCATCGGTGTCGCTGACGCATCGTGGTGGTGGCGCGCCTCGGCTCTCGCTGCGGTGCTGGTCGCGACGATCGCGGGATTTACCGCGACATCCGGCTCGGTGTGGTCGCCGTACCAGAAGATCACGACTGCGCCTCTCCTCGTTCATCCCGACCTGGGCGTCGTCACCGAATGGCGCCTGAGGACGCTCGACTCACGCGAACGCGCGCGACTTCGCGCGATCCCCGAGGGCGAGGGCTTCGTCATCCGCGTGAACGAGGACTCGTACCAGTTCCCGGCCGATCTCTCCGATGCTGCGGTCGCCAGGCGCCCTGGTCTGAAGGCCCTTCGCGTGCAATACGACACCGCGTTTCGCGTTCGTCGGCGTGCCGGTCGCGTGCTCGTTCTCGGCGCTGGGGCGGGCAACGACGTTGCCGCCGCGCTTCGTGCCGGAGCCACTCGTGTCGATGCGGTCGAGATCGACCCGGAGATCCTCAGGCTCGGAGCTCGGCATCCGGAGCGTCCCTACTCGGACAGGCGTGTCCGTGCGATCGTCGACGACGGCCGCGCCTGGCTCGCACGAACGACCGAGCGTTACGACACCATCGTGTACGCGCTGATCGACTCGCACGTCCTCGCATCTCAACGAACCAATGTGCGGCTCGACTCGTTCGTCTTCACGCAGGAGAGCTTCGTGCTCGCCCGGCGGCGGCTGCGGCCGCGCGGCATCGTCGTCGTCAGCCATGCGCTCGGCGAGGACCGATTCGTGCGGCGCATGCGCGCCACCCTGGCTGCGGCCTTCGGCCGACCGCCGTTCCTGGTGAGCTCCGTGATCCCTCACCCCATCGGCATCGTGTACGCGAGCGGTACCTCGGTGCCCGCGGGCGCGGCAGTAGAGTCGGGAGCCGATCCGCTCACGGACGACTGGCCGTTCGTGTACCTCCGCGAGCGCTCCGTGCCATCGGACTATCTCGCGACGATCGTCCTCGTGCTGCTGGTGACGGCCGTGACGCTCACGGCCCTGCGATGGCTACGAACACCGGGCGCTCCGGCGCCGATCCGACGTGTCGCGAGTGTGCGGCCGCTGTTCTTCGCGCTCGGCGCTGGCTTTCTGCTGCTCGAGACGCGCGGGCTCGCGGTGCTCGGCGTGCTCGTGGGGAACACCTGGCAGAACGCATCCGTCGTGTTCGTTGGCGTGCTCGTCATGGCCCTCGTGGGGACCGGTGTGGCCGCTCGCATTCGACCGACCCACGCTGGTATCACCACGCACGCAGCGTTCGTGTTCCTGTTCGTCGCGCTCGCCGTGTGCTGGATGGTACCGGTCGCGACGCTCGTGGGATTGCCCTGGTGGCTCGCCGTTACGCTGGCAGCTCCGATGATCGCATTGCCCGTGCTCGCCAGCGGCGTCGTCTATGCGCTCGAGCTCCAGCGCGAAGGCGACGCGGACGCCGCGCTCGGCTCGAACCTGATCGGTGCTCTCGCGGGCGGCCTCGCAGAGTACGCGTCGATGCTCGTCGGCATGCGCGCACTGATAGTACTCGCTGCAGCGTTCTACCTGTTGGCGTGGGTTGCGGTGGTCGTCCGGAGACGCGCGAGGCCGGCGACTCCTGCGCCCGCTGAAGCGTCGATTGTTTGATTCCCTTCACCGCTGGGAGAGCTCGTCGTAGATGCGCTCGTAGGCGGCGGCCACGACCGCGGGTGAGTAGCGCGCGCGCACCGACGCGGCGGCGAGCGCGCCGATGCGGCGTCCTTCCTCGGGATCGAGCAGCCGAAGGAGGGCCGATCCGAGCTCGGCGTCGCTCCCGATCGCGACCGCCGAGCCGTCGTCCGCGAGCTCGTCGGCGGGCGTCTCTCGTGCGACGACGACGGGCCGACCGAGCGACATCGCCTCGAGCAGCACGAGCGGCTGGTCCATCTTCGCGAAGAGGTCCGTCGATGGGAGCGCGACGACGTCCGCCGCGCGGAGCAGATCGTGGATGCGGGGCGTGTCGCCGAAGACGTGGAGCCTCGCGTGCAACCCCGCTTCCCGGCACTCGCGCTCGAGGGCGGCCTGCGCGTCCCGGGCGCCCGCCGTCTTGGGGCGGCAGGCCAGGACGAGCCGGACGTCGGACGGCAGCGACGCCAGCACCCGCACCATGCGACGTGCCCCGCCGCCCATCTCGAGATCGCCCGGAAAAAGGACGATTCGTGCGTCTCCGGGCAGCCCGAGATCCGCGCGCGCGCGCGTGCGCTCGTCGGCGTGCGCGACAGGGAGCGGCTCGACGCAGGCGGGGATGCGGCGCAGCCGACCTTGGGCGAGCCCCGCGCCGATCGCGGCGCGCTCGGTCGCGCGCGAGAGCACGACGACGACGTCGCCGAAGAAGAGACGCGTCGCGGGCTCGAAGGAGCGGGGCGCGCTCGCGACGGTCTGCACGCTGCGCATCCGGCGGGTCGCGCAGACGACGCGGGCGACGGACGACGTACGGACGTTGGGGGCGAAGAAGAAGTGGGCGACGTCCGCGCGCCTTCCGACGAGCAGCCGGGTGAGCACGCGGAGGTTCTGCCGGACCGGCGGCGAGAACGCGCCGCTGTCGAGATAGACCGGCTCCGCGCTCACGCCGTCGACGCGCTCCCAGTCGGTCCGGCCGCCGCGCGTCGTGAGGACGATGCGGGCGTGGCGGGTCATCGCGCGCGCGACGTCGCGCACGAGGTTCTTTCCGCTGTCGTTCCAGGGAGGCGCGAGCGGCTTCGAGACGAGGAGGATGCGGCCCAAGGCGGCGCGAGATTGTCGCGATTCGTGGCGACGCGCCACGCCGCGAGGCGACCTTGCGTACTCTTCGCTGCGTGTCCGATCAGGAGCCCGAGGCGTCGAGCGCGCCGCCGTCGTCGCGAGGAGACGCGCAGAGCGGACGCGAGGCGACGTCGAGCCGGCGCGTCGAGCTCGACGGGGTGGCGCTCGCGCTGGTGGTCGCGGGGCTCGCGCTGCGGGTCGTCTACTTGATCGCGTATGCGTCGCTGCCGTTCCTGGACGGACCCGCGTACGACTCCGACGTCTATCTCCGTCAGGCCGAGGCGGTGCGCGCAGGCGACTTCGGCCACGCGACGCTCGTCGCGTTCAGCCCGCTGTACGGCTACGTGCTCGCCGCGCTCGGTGCACCGACGGATCTCGTGCTGCCCGTGGTCGCGCAGCTCCTGGTCGGAGCGCTGTCGGGCTGGCTCGTGTACGTCGTGGGTCGGGCGCTCTTCGATCGCGCGAGCGCGCGTGTCGCGTTGGTGCTGTGGCTCGGGTACGGGCTGCTGCCGTTCCACGAGTCCAAGATCATGGCCGAGGCGCTGGGGATGGCGCTCGTCCTCGGCGCGTACGCGCTCTACGCGAATCGACGGTTCGTCGCGGGCGGGCTCGCGGTTGCGCTCGCCGCGGGGGCGCTGCTCGGGCTCTCGGTGCTGGCGCGTGCGAACCTCGTGCTGACGGCGCCGTTCCTCGTGGTCGCGGCCGCGTTGCCCTGGGGGATGGGCGAGCGGGAGCCGCCCCGCAGAGCGCGTCTCGCCCGCGCGGGTGGGCTTGCGCTCGGGTTGTGTGCGGTCCTGGGCGCGCACGGCGTTTGGACGCTCGTGCACACGGGGTTCTTCGTACCCGTGATCATGGTCTCGCAGACGGCGGCGCAGGCGACGCGTCGCGATGCGTCGGGCACGCTCGACGACATGGGCGGCGGACGCGACGACGCCGGCAGCCCTTGGAGCGTGGTGCGTCAGGCGGAGGAGCGGATCGCACGACGGCGCGCAGGACGACCGGAGCCCGAGGGAGCGAGCGCGACCGTGGACCCCATCGGCGCGATCGTGGGCGCGCCCCCGAAGGTCTGGCGGACGATCGAGGATCTCGAGATCAGCTTCTTCGACTACGGCTACTACGGCGAGCGCACGGAGGTCGGCGTGCTGCGGGCTCTCCCGGTCACGTGGGGGATCCTGGAGCTCGGCGCGTTGCTCGGTGC
>JADZFZ010001122.1 GCA_020854145.1 Deltaproteobacteria bacterium
GCGCGCGCGGCGGTCACCGTCGCGGCGGGGCCGGTCATCTTGAAGAACACCGGGCCCTGAGGGCCTTCGACGATGGCGCCGAGGAGCTGGCCTCGCTCGATCTCGGGCGCCGGGGGCATCCCGGGCATCCCGCCGCCGCCGAGCCGTCCCGCGACGCTGACGATCGTGACCGGCATCCCGTTGACCGTGCGCCGATCGGTCTGCGCGACCTCGCTGCTCGGACGACCGTCCGGCTGCTGCACCTGACCGACCCAGCGGTCGATGTTGTCCTGCACCGCGCCGCCCTGACCGGGCCCGAAGTAGAAGACGGTGATCTGCGCATCGTGCGCGTCGCCCTGCGCGCGCGGGACGCGGTACTGCGCCGCCCGCATCGACGACGCGGGACGCTCCGACACGAACGCATCGGGGACGGTCCAACGCACGCCACCGGCGGTGGGCTCGCCCGGCGCCCCGCTCGGCGCCGCGCCAGGACCGGCCGATCCGTGCGGCGACGTCCCGGTGACCGATCCGTGCGGGGACGATCCCGTGGTGGACCCGTGCGGGGACGACCCCGCGGCGGACGAGCCGGGCAGGGGGATGTCTCCGCCCGGCGCGTGCGGGTTGGCCTTGGTGCGTGCGCTTGCTCTCGGCTCGCCGCGCTCGGACTCCGTTCGGAGCGGCTCGGCGCCTTCGGCGTACTCGGAGTTGCGCGAGCCGCACGCGGCGAGGGCGAGCGACACGAGCGCGATGGACCAAACGGCATGCCTCGACATGGCCCGTTGGGTAGCCCATTGCAGAGCGGTCGTCGATGCCCTAGATAGCGCCTCCCCCCGAGGGGAAGTCGTTTCCGGAGGACGTCGTGAAGCCCGAAGGCCACCCGAACTATCCCACCGCCACCATCAGCTGCGCCTGCGGCAACGTCGTGGAGACCAAGAGCACGCGCGGCGACTACCAGGTCGACGTGTGCGCCGCCTGCCATCCCTTCTACACCGGCAAGCAGAAGCTGATGGACTCGGCCGGTCGCATCGATCGCTTCCGCAAGCGCTACGCGACCAACACCAAGAAGGCCTGAACGCTGCCGGGTCGCGGGCGACCTGCTAGCGTCCAGCTCATGTCGTCTCGCGAGCCCGCACCTTCGGAACGTCCCTACATCGGCGGCCAGGCCGTCATGGAGGGCGTCATGATGCGTTCGCCGAGGGGCATCGCGATCGCCGTGCGTCGCCCCGACAAGTCCATCGCGCTCCGAGAGAGCGACTGGAAGCCGATGCTCGCGTCGCCCGCGTGGAAGCTGCCGCTGCTGCGCGGGGTCGCCACGATGGTCGACGCCATGCACGCTGGCTACGCCGCGCTCGGCTGGAGCGGAGAGCAGCAGCTCACCGAGGACGAGAAGGCGCAGGTCCAGGAGAGCCGACTCGGCCGCCTCGTGTACGTCGTGCCCGCCTTGTTCGCGCTCGGCCTCTTCGTCGCCGCGCCCCAGGGCCTCACGTATCTCGCGGGCCGCTACCTCGGGCTCGGCTCGTCCGACTTGCTCGACCCGCGGTTCCACGCGGCGACGGCGGGCGCGAAGCTCCTGATCCTGCTCTCGTACCTGCTGCTGATCTCGCGCTTCCGCGACATCCAGCGCTTCTTCCAGTACCACGGCGCGGAGCACAAGGTGATCTCCACGCACGAGGCCGGGCTCGAGCTGACGGTCGAGAACGCGCGGGCGCAGACGACGTTGCACCCGCGGTGCGGCACCACGTTCCTGGTCGTGGTCGTGCTCATCTCCGCCATCGTGTTCGCGGTCGTGCTGCCGTTCGTGATGCCGTTCATGCCGCGGTTCGAAGGCCTTCTCGGGCACGTGTTCGCGTTCCTGATCAAGCTGCCGCTGCTGCCCGTCATCGCCGCCGTCGCCTACGAGCTGCAGCGGATCAGCGCGCGCTACTGCACGACCGGGCCGCTGCGCGCGCTGCTGTGGCCCGGCTTTCTCGTGCAGAAGATCACGACGCGCGAGCCGACCGACGACCAGCTCGAGATCGCGCTCGTCGCGCTTCGCGCCGCCATCTGGCGACAACATGCCGTCGGCGAGCTGCCGCGAGGAGACGAGAGCCCGATCGTCTACGCGAGCTTCGACGAGTTCGCGCAGAACGCCCACGCCGTGCGACCGCCGCCCGCGTTGGCGGCCTGATCGCACCAGGGCGCACGCATGCTTCCGACCGAAAAGCTCGACGCGGTCGTCGACCGCTTCCACCAGGTGGAAGAGATGCTCTGCAGCCCGGAGATCGCGTCCGATCGGCGGCGCTTCGCGGAGCTCGGTCGCGAGCGACGTCAGCTCGAGGCGCTCGTCGGCGCATGGCAGCGGTATCGCGACGTGCAGCGCCAGATCGGCGAGGACGAGAAAGCGCTCGGCGACCCCGAGCTGCGCGAGCTCGCGGAGGCGGAGCTGCCCGATCTGCGCGCGAACGCCGAGCAGCTCGAGCAGGAGATCCGGACGCTGCTCCTGCCCGCCGATCCGAACGACGAGCGAAACACGCTCGTCGAGATCCGCGCGGGCACGGGCGGCGACGAAGCCGCGCTCTTCGCAGCCGACCTCCTGCGCATGTACACCCGCTTCGCCGAGCGCCGGAGCTGGCGCATCGAGCCCATCTCGATGTCCGAGTCACCCGCGGGAGGTCTGCGCGAGGTCATCATCCTCGTCACGGGCGACCACGTGTACTCGCAGCTCCGCTTCGAGGGCGGCGTGCACCGTGTGCAACGTGTCCCCGCCACCGAGGCGCAAGGCCGCATCCACACGTCCACCGCGACCGTCGCGGTCCTGCCCGAGGCCGACGAGGTCGACGTCGACATCAAGGCCGAGGACCTCGAGATCACCACCGCCGCAGCCGGCGGCCCCGGCGGTCAGGGCGTCAACACCACCAACAGCGCCGTCCAGATCGTGCACAAGCCGACCGGCTTGATCGTCAAGTGCCAGGACGAGCGCTCGCAGATCAAGAACAAGGCGAAGGCGATGAAGGTCCTTCGCGCCCGTCTCCTCAAGCGCGAGGAAGAAGCCCAGTCCGCCTCCATCGCTGCCGAGCGCCGCGACATGGTCGGCACCGCGGCGCGCGCCGAGAAGATCCGCACGTACAACTACCCGCAGAACCGCGTCACCGACCACCGCATCGACGGCGAAGAGGGCGGCGGTCGCCCCAAGTACCTCCTCGCCAACGTCATCGACGGCGACCTCGACGACCTCGTCACCGCGCTACGCACCCAACGCACCGCCCAGCTCCTCGAGGGGACAGGATCGACGTGATCAACCCCGCGGAATCGCAGCGTTCCTAGACGACCAGTTCCAATCCGCCAGGACGTCGGGCCACGTGGGCTGCGGGGTGACTGCTTCGACGGGTCCCACGACCGCGATCCCGACGCCGTCGTGCAGTGCCGCCACCTCGTCCGCGAGCGTGCTCATCGCAGCGCCGATCTCCGGCAGCTCTGCGAAGCACACCGACAACGTCGCGCCTGAGAGCCGATGGACGAGCGGTCGCGCACCGAGCCCGCACATCGCGCGTAGCGCGCGTCGTGCTGCGACTTCGTCCGCGAACCGGTAGGCGCGCTTGGTCTCGGGCCGGATCGGACGCACCCGCAACACAGCGCGCGCGACGCGACCCACGCGCTCCTCGCCACCACGGAACAGCGCGAGCACGTCGGGCCCGACGGCGCGCCGCGGCGCCGGCCGGATCGTGATCGGAGTCCCATCGTGCAGCACCGCCTCGAGCCCGACGAGCACGTCGTCCACCGGGTCGTCGTCCGGCGCGCGACGCCCGGGCATCCCGCGCGCGATCCACGACGCGACGTCTCCTTCGAGCTTCGCGCCGA
>JADZFZ010001123.1 GCA_020854145.1 Deltaproteobacteria bacterium
CACGTCGCCGGGCACGACCAAGACGGGCTCTGCATCTGGACCGAGGGCAGCGGCATCACGCGGCACGGGATGCGCTTCGACTCGGACGGTCCGTTCGATGCCGTCGCCGTCGCCGGTGAGGTCTGGATCGCACACACGAGCGGCAACGTCGTCAGCCTCGACGGTCGTCCCATCGCGACGCTGCCGCGAGCCCCCGCGCTCGCGGCCGGCGGGGGCCGCGCGATCGCGGTCTGTGGAGCCGAGACGTTCGAGCTCGGGGATCGTGGCGTGCAGCCGCTGCCGCGCGTGCCCGAGAGGATCTGCAGCAACGTGGCCTGGGACGGCGAGCGGTTCGTCGTGGTTGCCGGCGAGGGTCCGTCGGTCCCCCACGCGCTGGGTCCCGACGGCTGGGTGCGCTGCGGCGAGCCGATCGAGCCTGCGCGGCGCTTCGGACTGCTCCTCGCTCGCGACACGATCCGCGGAGAGCTGATCGCCTACGGGGGCTCGGAGACCGAGCCGTCGATGCAGACGAGCCTGGACGAGACGGTGCTGCTCGCGTCTCGCCGCCGCGTCGAGGGCGGATGGTCCCGGCAACATGGTCGCTACGACTCGCTTCACCAGGTCGGCGACGCGACGGTCGTGTTGTCGCACACGCACCTGCGAGCGCTGCGGATCACGGCGGGAGGGTTCGTTCCATGGGTGCGCCGCGTGGGCGGCGAAGCTCGTCCCACCGTGGACGATCGGGTCGTGCGCGCGTGCGGCTCTCCGGAAGCGCTCTGGGTGATCGACGACCGGGGCCGCCCGTGGCGCAGCTCCGGCGGCGCGTGGGAGACTGCCGGCGAGGGCGACGCGTCGATCGCCGTGCGCGACGGCGGCGCGCTCGCGTGGGATCCGGTCGCCGGGGCGCTCGTGCTCGCCGGCGGGCCACGGCGCAACGACACGTGGCTGATGCGCCCGGGCAGAGGGTGGTGGCAGGAGCCGCCGAGCGGGTTGCCCGCCGGAGAGGCGGCGCTCGCGAGCACACCACGCGGCGTCTACGCTTTCGTGCCGCCCGAGCTGTGGCTCCACGCCGATGGCGGCTGGCGGCTCTGCGCGAAGGACGCGACGTGCAAGAGCGCGCATCGGCGGCGGCTGCTGTACGACCCGACGCGCGACGCGCTGCTCTCGATCAGCGGGGACTACGAGACCCAGGTGGTGCGCGTGTGGGCGCCCGATGGGCCTCGACGACACGAGACGCTTCCGCTCCGGCAGGCGCGCGCCGTCGCGCCGGCGCACGCCGCGGTCGGGGTGGCCCCGGAGCTCGACCGGCTGCTCGTCGTGGACCGCAATCGCGTGTGGGCAAGGGACCTGTCGAGCCTCGGTGCCGGACGCATCGGTCTGCCCGACGCGACCGACACCCCGCGCAGAGCGAGGTCGAGGCCGAGCAAGAAGAAGAAGAAGACGTTCAGCCGTCCCGCGTGGCGCCTCGTCCCCGGCAACCGCGTCGTCGAGATCGAGGGCTTGCCGCTGCCCGACGATCACATCTTCCTCGCCTGGCTTCCAGCCTCCGACCGCCTCCCGCTCGGCCCGCATGCTTCGATCGCGATCTCGATGGCCGAGGACATCTGGTCGCTCGACCCGGCCACGCCGCACTCACCGGCTTTCGCCGTGGTGCTCCACGACGAGCGACCGCCCGGCCCGGTCATCGACGCGCTCCTGGCCGACGAGGTCCCGTTCGACGACCCCGACCCGACGAAGCTCGAGCAGATGGACGCCGGCCCAGGGTGGGACCTCGCGGGCCACACCAAGATCGGCGGCTACGCGAACCTGATCCAAGGAGGCGCCGAGGAGCAGGCTCGCGCGGACACGTGCGGTCGGTGCCGAAGATGCGGCAAGGCGCTGGTCTATCGAGTCCAGCTCTCGGCCGGCGCCGTGGACGTCGGCGACTGCGGTCGTGTGTGGGTCTACGTCTGCCCCGACGGGTGTGACGCCGCGGCGGTGGCGCAATCGCTGTAGCGCGTCCGGGGACGTCACATCGGCAGTGCCGTCACGGCGAGATCGCAGTAGCGCCAGCCGACGGGGCTCACGTCGCGGCCGTCGGACTCCTCGGAGCCGATCTCGAGGCTCCAGCCGGAGTCCGTGAGCGACACGTCGAAGTAGGCGATGTCGCCGGCGCGGCGCAGGCGCGTCTCGCCGCCGACGGAGATGTCGAGCGTCTGCGTGCGAGAGATGGCGTCGAGCACTACCTGCAGGTGGTACGTCTCGCCGGGTGTCCACGGGAACGCGTCGCGGAAGCTCGTGTAGCCCATGAAGCCCATCCCCGCCGGGCGCTCCTCGAGGTCGACGCGCGCGTAGAAGAGCGACGTGCGCTGGAGGCCGGCCGCGGCGGGGCGCACGAGCGCTCCTTCGCCGAGGATGTAGCGCTCGCGGCTGACCGGCGCGTTTCGCGAGAAGCCGAACAGGTTGTGCGCGAGCGACTCGCGGTCGAACAGCTCCTCGCGCCATCCGCCGTGCGTGACGTCGAACGCGATCGTGATGGACGCGTATCGCGTGCCGCGCACGCCGACGTCGTAGCTCGTGCGCTCCCCCGGCGTGCGCACCTCCAGGAAGCAGCCGTCGACGCGGAGGAGCTCGACCGTGGTCGCACCGCCGGCGTCCGTCGGCACGGGCCCGCCGTCGCGCCCCGGCGGCGCGCCGAGGTCGGCCGCCGGTCCGCCGTCGTCACCTCCATCGATCGATGGTGTTGCGCCCGCGTCGAGGGTCCCGTCCGCACCCAGGTCGAGGCGCTCGTCCGCACCGAGATCCGAGGTGGAATCCGGCGTTCCCTGATCGGGCGCGACGGACGACGACGAGTCCCGATTACCCGCGGCGTCGAGAGCGGCTCCATCGACGGGTTGACCGCGCTCGTCGCCCCCGCACGCGACGAGCGACCCGAGGACTGCGACGACGAACGCGCGCACCGACGCCATCGTATCGCGGGGCGCCCACCGGAGGGATCTTCAGGCCATGCGTTCGAGGGGGCTCGCGGCCGTGCGGGACTCTGACGCGACGCCTCCGTCCGTTGCGATGCGACGACTTGTCGCGAGAGCCAGCTCGTCGCGTGAGGTGGGCGCCCTCACCGCGACGCTCGACCCGTGGGCTCGGCGACCCGTCAGTGGGTCATCGTACGGAAGCGAAGCGGCTGTCCCTCGGAGCGGAGCCGCACCGAGCAGGGATGAATCGAAGCTCGTCCGCGACGCCGCTCGGGCGTCCCATTCACGTCACGGGATCGAGAACGTGTGACGCACCGATGCGCTCGGGCGCGCGAAGGGTCGCACGCGCACGGTCGTGCGGACGACGAGGGCCATGCACTGGGCGACGGGAGTGCCTGCGAACGGCGCGCCGCTGATGCTCGCGCTCGCCACGCGGCCGGTCGAGCCGACGAGCACCGCGGACACCGTGGCGCTGCCGGTCTGACCCATCGCGCACGCGACGACGCCGCGATGCGCGCGCTGCATCGCCCGCGTGA
>JADZFZ010001124.1 GCA_020854145.1 Deltaproteobacteria bacterium
GAGAGACTGCGGCAGAGGGCGTCATCGACGCCCACCACCAGGTCCACGGCTATCCCGGTCTCTACGTGGTAGACGGCTCCGCCATCTCCGCCAACCCCGGGGTCAATCCCGCGCTCACCATCACGGCACTGGCCGAACGCTGGAGCTCGGGGATCCAGGCATGACGGGCGGCGAGAGTCACTCGGGAGGCAGGTCCGCGAGCCTCGTCGGGATCTCGTAGCGGGTCGCCTCGACCGGCCGACGGATGTCGAGGAAGGAGATGTCGTTCATGAGGCGGCCGAGGTCGTAGCGGTCGGCCTGCACGCACGCGCCCGTGGGCGAGCGGCGGAGGGTGCCGCGCTCGAGGTCGAGGCTGCTGAGCTCGTCGCCGACGACGACCGAGCACACGTCGCTGTCCTCGACGAGCAGCCCCTGCACCCGGAGCGTCGCGCCCGGCGCAACCTGGCCCTCCTCGCCGGCTGCGGCGGACAGCAGGCCGAAGCCGCCGATGCTGACCTCGCAGTCGGCGCACGCGGCGACCGTCCTCCGGATCGCGATCTCGGAGACGTCCACCGTGGAGCCCCACATCACGTCGAGCCCCACGACGGTGGTGTCCGCGATCTCGACACGCGACAGCGTCGCGGTCGCGCGGTCCTGGATCCCGATGCCCATCCCCCAGAACGGGTAGCTTGCGTCGGGCGCTACCTCGCGCACCGCGAGGTCGGCCAGCGTGGCCGATCCGCCGGAGACGACGACGCCGACCTCGTGCGTGCGCTCCACGAGCCCACGAGAGAGCAAGAGCGTCGCGTGCACAGAACGGATCCCCCAGCCCCGGGAGTCGTCCGCCAGGAGCGAGACGTCGCGCACGACGGCGTCGGTGAGCTCCAGCGTCGCGCCGTCCGTGACCTCGAGCCCCGACGCCGAGGCGCGCTCGACGAGCCATCGACGCGCGACGGCCTGCGCGCCCCCGACGACCACGAGGCCCGATGCGACCTCCGCTTCGTACGGCAGATCGATCATGGCGACGTCGCTCGCGTCGAGGCGCGCGCCAGACCCGTCGGCCGCGATGGCGATCGAGCCGGTCCGGGCGAGGTGGGCACGAGCGAGCGCGAGCCTCGCGTCCTGCAGGTGGACGGTAGCGCGACGCATCGGCACACCCGGCGAGTCGCTGACGCGCACGTCCTCGGCCGAGACCGCTGCACCGGCCGCGGCCACGAGGACGCTCTCCCCGCTCCGACGTAGCTCGACGCGCGCCAGCGTGAGCTCGGCGGCTTCGAAGACCCCGATGCCCGCGGTCGCAACGTCGAGGTCGGCTCTCGGGCGCTGCGCGAAGTCGGTGAGCACGGCGTCGGCGAGCTGCACGGTCGTCGTGGCCGTGTCGGCCCCGACGATCAAGACGGCTCCGGCGGTGGTCTCGGCGACGTGAACGCGCGCCAGGTCCAGCGTCGATCCTCCCGTCGCGGAGATGGCGAGCGTGGCCTGCCGAACCACCAGGTCGCGCGCGACGAGCGTGGCGACGTCCACGTCGAGCGCACGGTCCGCACGGTCGATGACGGCGCGCTCGAGCTCGACGCGGGCGCCGTCGAACGCGACGAGCGACGGGATCCCGCGCTCCGCGCCCGGTGAGTGCCCCACGATCGCCACGCTTCGCGCGACGAGCCGTGTGCCGGCGCCGTGCACGAGCGCGCCGTGCGGCTGCTCCGAGAGGAGCACTCGCTCGATCGTGACCTCCGCGCCGCGCCTCGCCTGGAACGCCACCGACTCGGCGTCGACCACACGTGTGCCGCGGACCACGACGTCCATCGCGTCGAGACGCCCCGCGTCGACCGCGATCCCTGCCGGGCCCGCGCCCTGCACGATCACGCCGCGCAGGCGCCCGCTCGCCGATGCGTCGACGAGCGCGATGCCCGAGCGCGCAGGCGCGTCGATGGTCACGTCGCGGAGCTCGACGTCGTCACCGGTCAAGAGGACGACGACTCCTCCCGTTCTCGACGCCGTGAGCACGGTGCCCGCCGTGCACGCGCCCCAGAGGGCACGCGTCGCCCCGAGCTCGAACGGCTCGTCGTAGCGCCCGACCGCGACCGCGATGACGGCGTTGCCGGGCGCACGCGCGAGCGCGCTGCGGATGGAACGATACGCCGTCTCCCGGGTTGCCCCGTCGCCGCCCTCGGGCGCGTCGTCATCGACGTGGACGATGGGACGGTCCGCAGGGAGGTCCGCAGGCCACCCGTCGGCCGAGCACACGCGACCGATCGGTGCGCAGCCGGGTGTGCCCGGCAGATGCGCTTCGCCGGCCCCGCACGCGGGGTCGGGGCCGCTCGCAGGCCAGGGATCGCAGCGCGCGGCTTCGCCGTCGACGGCGATCTCGCGCCAACCGTCGGGGCACGGGCCGAGCGACGGCGGTGCGATCGGAGGCTCCGCCGCGTCGAGCCACGGGATCTCGGGGGGCGCCGGAGCGATCGGCTCGTACACCACGATTCCGCTTGCGTCGGTGTCTGCGTCCGAGCCGCCGTCGGCGGCCGCGCCGTCGTAGAGCGTGCTCGCGTCGCGCGGAGGCGCGCTCGGCGGGCGGTCGTCGCCACACGAGACGAGCGCGGTCGTCAGGACGGCGACCGTCACCCCCGCGAGCAGCCCTTGCATCGTGCAGGAGCGTACCGTGCGGGATAAGCTGCCGCGCAGTGAACGACACGATGTGGGCGCGGGCGGCTTCGATCGCGGTCTTGGGCGCGTGGATGGTCGGCGCGAGCGCGTGTGGCGACGACGACGGCGGGCCGGGAGGAGCGGCTGCGTGTGACGCCGCCGCGTTGACGGCGCGCCTCGAGGCCGCACGCGCGGGCGACACCGTCGAGGTCGGTGCGTGCCGGATCGAAGGAGCGTTCCGGCTTCCCGCAGGAGTCGCGTTGGTCGGCGCGGGCTCGGGAGTCACGACGCTGGTCGGCGGTTCGACTGCAGGCGGCGTGGTGATCCGGGCGCGAGCGGGGACGCCCGCGACGCGGATCGAAGGTCTCGCCGTCGAGCACGCCTCGGGATGGGGCATCGTCGGCACGGATGCAGGCTCGCTCGAGGTGCACGACGTCGCAGTGCGCTCGACGCGCGGCGCGGGGATCGGCGTCGAGGGCCTCGACGCGCTGGTGCTCGACCGTGTGACGGTCGCGGGACCCGTGACCGAGGCCAATCGCATGGAGCTCGGGCTCGACTACGACGCGTCCACGACGGCCACCCACGGCGTCGTGGTCCTCTCGAGCTCCGGGGTCTCGTTCGACGACGTGTCCGTGACCGGTTTCGCGCGGCGTGCGGTCGAGCTCTCGGGCTCGGAGGTCACGTGGCGCGGCGGGGGCGCGAGCGCGACGATGGAGCTCGGAGTCCTCGTCCACGGCGGCAGCGTCGCGCTCGAGGGCGTCTCGATCGCGGACGTGCTCGGCCCGTTCGACGGCTCGACGTCCTTCGCGCTCGCGACGGGCGAAGCCACGGTCACCACGAACGGCATCACGGTGGAGCGGAGCGCGGGCTTCGGGATCCTGCACGCCGGCGGGAGCGCTTCGCACGCGGACGTGGTCTCGGCGGGCAACTTCAACATGGGCCTGCTCGCGCAAGAGCTCGACGCGCTCGTGGTCGAGGGCGAGGGCTCGATGTTGCGGGGGAACGACGCCGCCGGCATCGCCACGATCGACACGATCGACGTTCGCATCGAGGGCGCCACGATCGACGCGACGCGACGCGCGCGACGAACGGTCGGAGAGTGGGAGTCGGGCAACGTGGGCGACGGAATCGAGATCGTGGGCCCGGCCACGGCGACGATCCGCCGTGCGAGGCTCACGGGCAACGAACGAGCCGGCATCGTGCTCGACCTCGGCGCGCTGAGCACCGACGCGGTGTCGTTGAGCGACGTGGAGGTGACCGCGGAAGGCACGGCGCTCGGCGTGGTCGCGCAGGACGCGGTGATCGCCAGTGGATGGGACTCGGGGGTTACGCGGATCGGAGCTGCCGCGGCGAACGATGCGGCGTTCGAGGGCGGTCTCGACGTCATCGGGATCGTCGGACCCTTCGACCGTCCCCGCGAGAACGGCTCGCTCGGGGCCATCGTCGGGCCGTTCGACTGACGCCTATTCGATCGGGCCGGTGCCCATGAGGGCGCGGTGTGCGGCCGGCCGCGTGAGGAAGTCGTTGCGAGCTTCCTCGTCCGCGATCCGCTGCGCGAGCGCCGCCAGGCGGGAACGCCCCAGCTCGATCGTCCGCGTGGCGTCGTCGACGCGCCCGTCGACGGCATGGCAACGTGCGAGCGTCAGGTAGAGTTCGGCTTCGCTCTCGGCGAGCCCTCCCGCGGCGTCTCGGATCTCCATCGCCGCCGACGCGTCTGCGAGCGCCTCGGGTAGACGACCCAGATCGAGCAGCGCGCGCGCGGCCGAGACCCGTGCCTGAGCCTCGAGCTCGCGCTGGCCGAGCCGAGCCGCTCGTTGCGCGCCGCTCCGGGCGAGGTCGAGGGCGACCCGAGGCTGACCGCGCCGCAGCTCGCACCGCGCGCGGTAGAGATCGACCCCGCACTCGATGCGCGCGTCCAGCGTGCGCGTCGCCACACGGCTCGCGTCTCGGAGCACGTCGAGCGCGCGATCGAGGGCACCGGTCTCGACGAGCGAGTACGCCTGGTTCAAGAGCACGTAGCCCTCGAAAGTGCGATGGCCCACGCGCCTGCAGCGTGCGAGGGCCGCGTCGAGCTGCTCGAGCGCCGCTTCGTAGCGTCCCAGCCGATTGGAGGCATCGGCCAGGTTGGACTCGATCGCGACCGCACGTCGGGCGTCGCCTCCTTCGAGACACGCCTCGAGCGCGACTCGGAAGTACGACGAGGCCGCGCCCACGTCGCCCTCCGCGCTCGCGGCCAGCGCACGACAGCTCGCATAGAGCGCGCGCTGGATCGGCGTCGTCGCGAAACCTTCTGCCGAGTCGAGCGCCGCACGAGCGCCCGCGAGATCTCCCGCGGCCACGAGCACCTCGCCGAGCCGACCCGCAGCCCACGCGATCGCCGCGGCGTCGTTCGAGCGCTGCGCCAGCGCGAGCGCCTCGCGTGCGACGGGCAGCGCCTCCTTCGGACCGCCCGTGCGCAGTGCCCACACCGCCTGCTCGGTATGCACGAGGGCCCGCTCGAGCTCAGTCTCGGCGACGTCCGCGAGCAGCGCGAGCTCGACCCCCTGGGCGTCCCGCTGACCGAGGAAGCGGAGCGCGTCTGCCCGTGCGAGCCCGAGGTCGAACGCCTGCTTCCTCGGCAACCGACCACGACCCGCACGCTCGGCGAACGCGAGCACCGTCTCGGACACACCGCGGCGCGACGCGAGGACCGCCGCCTCCGCCCACAGCGGCGCAGCCTCGTCGCTCGCGCCCGCGGCATCCAGGTGCGCAGCGATGCGCTCCGGCTCGAGACCGCCCTCCGCAGCGAGCCAGTCCGCTGCGCGTCGGTGCAGCTCGCGGCGCGCGACATCGCCCAACATGCGTGCGGCGACCTCGGCGACGAGCTCGCTCTGGAACGCCCAGACCACGTGACGACCGCGTCTTCGCGCGACGAGCAGCTCGCGTTGCGTCAGCTCCTCGAGCGCGCGGCGACCCATGGCGACGCCGAGCGCGTCGGGCGCCGAAGCCGTGATCTCGCCGCCGAGAACCGCGAAGGCCTTGACCGCGCTCTTGAGGTCGGGCGGCAGCGCGTCGAGCCGCCCCTGCACCGCCGCCTCCACGCTGACGGGCAGCGGCAGATCGGTCGCGTCGTCGATCTGCCGGTCCTCGACGAGCGCCCGCACGATCTGCTCCGCGAAGAAGGGATTACCCGCCGTGCGGCTCCAGACGGCGTCGAGGATCGGGTCCGGCAACGGCCGACCCGCGACCTGCGTCAGGTGCTCGGTCAGCGCATCGCGCGCGAGGCCCCGCAGCGTGGTGCGCGTGACGTCACGGCCCTGGAGGAAGTCGGCGCGCCGCTCGAGCAGCTCGGGACGCGCCGTCATCACCAGCGCGCACGGCCGCGGCTCCCACGCGCTCGCGAGCTCGTCGAGCAGATCGAGCGACGCGTCGTCGGCCCACTGGAGATCCTCGACGATCACCAGCAAGGGCGGCCCGCTGTCGGCGGCGCCCGAGAAGTAGTCGAGCAGCGCGAGGCGCAGCCGGTCGCGGAGCACTTGCGGATCGGTGCGCGACGCCGACGCGGAGCCTCGCGCGGAGAGCGTGGTGACGCCCAGGAACGACGCGAGCAGCTCGACGTGCTCGCGCGCCGACGTCGCGTCCGCCACGGCCGCCTGCACGGTCGCGACCAGCGCCTGGAGCCGCAGCTCGACGCTCTCGCCTGGCGGTTGCCCGGTCAGCGACGACGCGCGTGCCGCGCCGTCGACCGCGCTGCGCAGAAGCCCCGCGAACACGTCGAGCGCTTGCGACCGCCGTTGGGGCTCCGCGCGCGCGAGGAGCACGCGGTGGCCTCGTCCCGTCGCCATCGCCGCCGCCTCTTGCGCGAGCACGCTCTTGCCGACGCCCACCGCGCCCAGGATCACGAGGGTCGTCCCGCGTTGCTCGGTGTGCAGGCGTTCTACCGCGACGCGCAGCAGACCGAGCTCGGCGACGCGGCCCACGGTACGTCGTCCCGTCGTACGGAACGTCGCCGTGGTGCTCGACGCGACCTGGCTCTTCGCGATCTCCGCGCCGTCGGGGGACCATCGCACCTCGAGCACTTCCTCGACCGCGTGTGCGACCTCCTCGTCCGCAGCGACGCCCGCCAACGCGCGCTCGATCCCGGCGCGTGCCCGCGCGAGCGCTTCGCCGTCGATGCCCGCACCCGTCTCGCGCATCCGCCCGCAGGCCACGGACACGCGACCGACGCCGCCGCGCACCGCGAGCGCGACCTGCGCGGCGCGGAGGTACTCGTCGCCGTGCCACACCCGGCCCCCGAAGACGGCGAGCGCGCTCGCTCCGAGCAGCGGAGTCAGCTCACCGCCCGCGCGCACGACCTCCTCCGCGAGCGCATCGAGATCGCTGACGTGGCTCGCGAGAACGATCGTCACGATGCGGGGCTCGTCGGGGGGCAGGAGCGAGGTCGAAGCGACCTGAGGCGTGATGGAGGCTCTCGAAGCCGCCGCTTCCACGTCGAGCAATGCGTCGCGCAGCGCCTTCACGTCGGGCCATCGTTCGTCCGGCGCCTTGCGGAGGCAGCGCATGACCACGGCTGCGAGCGCGCCCCACGGAGGCGGCAGCTCGAGCCCGGGCACGTCCTCGGCGACGACCGCGAGCACGGTCGCGAGGTAGGTCGAGCGAAGGAACGGCGCGCGCCCGGCGAGAGCCTCGTAGAGCACGTTGCCGAGCGCCCACACGTCGGTCCGGCGGTCGACCTCGCGCTCGCCGCGCGCCTGCTCGGGCGACATGTAGATCGCGGTACCGAGTGGAATGCCCGTGCGCGTGAGGTGAGCCGAGTCCTCCACGCGCGCGATCCCGAAGTCGAGGATCTTCACCGTGCCGTCGCTGCAGCGGAACAGGTTCCCCGGTTTCAGATCGCGGTGGACCACGCCCAGCGCGTGCAACGCTTCGAGCCCGTCGCAGACGGCGACGCCTACGCCGATGGCCTCGTTGGGCGACAGCACCCCGCGTGCGAAGCGCCGATCGAGCCCCTCGCCGTCGAGCAGCTCGAGCGCGAGGTACGGCGTGCCTGTGCGCGCGTCGACACCCGCGTCGAGCACGCGAACGATGTTCGGGTGATCCAGCCGGAGCAGGCCCTCGCGCTCGAAGCGAACCCGGTCGACGGCTTTCGCGCCGCTCCGGAGCGTCTTGAGCGCGACGCGCCGACCGTCCGGCCCGACCGCGCGGTGGACCACACCCATGCCGCCCGCACCGAGCACCGCCTCGGTGCGGTAGGGCCCGATGTCGAGCGGCTCGTCTTGCTCTGGTTCCCGCACGCGACCGGCGACGTGGGGATCAGTGAACCAGCTTCTTGAACTTCACGCGGTGAGGCTGATCGGCTTCCATGCCGAGGCGCTTCTTCCGGTCGGCTTCGTAGTCCTGGTAGTTGCCCTCGAACCAGACGACGCGGCTGTCGCCTTCGAAGGCCAGCATGTGCGTCGCGATGCGATCGAGGAACCATCGATCGTGGCTGATCACGACGGCGCAGCCGC
>JADZFZ010001125.1 GCA_020854145.1 Deltaproteobacteria bacterium
CTCGTCGTGGGCAGCGGGCCTGATCGTCGCCGAGCTCGACCGGCTCGATCGCGAGGGCTCTACGCCCGCCGCCACCGCCCCGGCTCGACCTGCACGACCCCCGGAGCCGTGACGAGCGCGGCCTCGAGCGCGCCGACGTCGACGACGACCCGCGCGCGCCGGAGCAGGTCGAGGATCTCGCCCGTGCTCCGCGGCCGCCCATGCAGCACGAGCCGGGTCGCGACGACCTGCAGCTCGTGCTCGTCGCTCGCGCCGGGGACAACGGCGCCGGGGACTCGGTAGAGCGGGTCTACGACGGCCCCCGCGCGAGCGCGCGCCGGAACCACCGCCGCATCGCCCACCGCGGCCACGGCCACCCGTAATGCCGCCATAGCGTGTCCACGACGTGCTCGACGCTCGTGCCCGCGCGGAGCTGCACGAGGTACGCCTCGCGCTCCCAGCGCCAGCGCCACCACGCGAGGCCGATCGGGAGCGGGAGCAGCAGGTAGGAGATTGGATAGACGAGCCACCACCGGCGCCATTGCCGGACGTGGACGAGCTCGTGCTCGAGGATCGACCGGTACGGCTCGAGCGAGCCGGCGACGTCGATCCACGTCGGCGCGTAGATCGTCCGGCCCAGGGTCGTCCACGCCGCGCGCATGAACCAGGCCCGCCACGGGAGCAGGACGGAGAGGATCGTCATCAGCACGGAGCCGCGCTTGCTGCGCACGCGCGCGCCGGCGGCGGCGACTTGTTCGCGGACCGTCATCGCGCCACCTCCACGACCAGCACCGTGAGCCCCACGCCCACGACGAGCCCAGCCCCCGCGGCGACCCACGGCCACCCGGCCCACGCACGCTCCGGCGGCGGCGGCACCCGCGAGCCCTCGCACGCGACCCGCGCCCGCTCGCGCGCATCTGCGACCGCGACGCACGCCTGCAGATCCACACGCGCTCGCTCGCGCTCGACCTCGAGCAGAGCGCGCGCCTCGTCGCGCTCGTCCTGCGCGTGGAGCAGCGCCCGCACGACCTCGCCGGGCATGAGGATCCCGGCGTAGGGCGCGACCTCGCCGGCACGGAGCGGGACCACCGGCTCGGCGCGGGCGAACTCAGCGCAGACCAGCAGGAGCCACACGAAGGCGAGCCAGAGCGGGAGCGGGGGTCGGCGGGTCACGACGCAGCCTCCAGCAAGCTCATCTGATGCGGTGCCCATCCATCGTTGCACCAGATGGCTTCCATGCTCTTGCGGATGTTCGTGCTTGACTTGCTCGCCACGAACGGCCGGAAAGGCAGCCACCGCGCGCCCTCGTTCTCGCAAACGATAACCTGTCCCGGCAGGCTCTTGCACCACGCGCCGAGAGCATCGAAGTCGATACCTCGACTGCCGTGCGGGTAGTGCCTGCCCTTGTCCTCATAAGGCGGGTCGACGAACCACGTTGCAGGCTCGCGCGTGTCGATTGTCTCGTATGAGGCGCAGACCGCGCGCCAGTGCTTGATCCTGGGCGGCATCCGATCCGTCACGGCAGCCGCCCCACCTTCCTGCGCCCGTTGACGATCTCGGCCAGCTCCGCATCATCCCGCGCGTCGTCCACCTCGGCCCGAGCCTCCTCGCGCCGCTCCCCGATCTCGCGCACCCGCTCCTCGATCTCCGCGCGGGCCGCCTCGTGCTCCCGCCGCGCCGCCGCCTCGTCCACGCGCAGGGTCTCCCCGCGCCGGGCACTCGCCGCCGCGGACTCCGCGCGCGACCGAGCCTCGTCACGCTGCCGCACGGCACGACGCCAGAGCCCCAGCGCCGCGAGCAGCACAGCGACGAGCCCCGCCGGGAGCCAGTCGGTCATACGTCCTCGTCGTGACCCGGACGCCTCGGCACCCTCGGCACTCGAGCAGGACCTCGACCCGCGAACCAGAGCCGCACCGCCGCGATCGCCGACGGCGCCACGACCGAGCCCGCGAGCCCGAGTGCGACGCCGATCGACACGAGCATCCCCGACTCTACCGCGACCCACGCACCGAGGCCCGCGCCAGCGACGAGACCGACGACGTAGCCGATCGCACCGACCCACCGGCCGCGCGCACGAGGCGCTCGCGCCGCGTCACCGAACCGGCCCACGGCACCGCGCAGAGCGAGCACCGCGAGCCCGAAGATCGTCAGCGCGAGCACCGCCTCCGAGAACGAGTCCCACACCGTGCCGATGTCCGCGTCCTCGGGATCGGCCGCCAGCGGGATGGCACCCGCGATGTCTGCGATCGGGCTCATGGCGTCACCTCCGCCGGGATCCGAAAGAACTGCCGCACGACGCGAAGCTCGGCCTTGATCTCCCCGAGCTGCTCACGCATGGCGTCGAGCTTCTCGTCGACGCTCTCGACGTGGGTCATGCGCTCCTCGACGCGCTCGAGCCGATGCACGAGGTCGCCGTGCGCGCTCGCCAGCGCGAGCAGTCCGCCGCCGACGGTCACCGCTGCGGCGGCGATGCCCGTGGCAATCTTGATGCGGTGGATCGTGATCGGCTTCATGCGGTGCCCTCCGACTTCGACGGATCGAGTCCCGCGAGCGCGAGCAACGTCGGCAGGTCGCGCGCGCGATTCAGGTCCACCTTGCCGCTGATGCCCGGGCACGAACCCGAGCCCGTGTGCTGCCAGATCGACCAGCGCCACGACGCCGCGCCGACCATCGGATCCAGCGGCGGCTCGTAGTCCACGACCCACAGCGGCCACGACGTCAGGTCGAGCTCGTCCTTGGCCGGCGCGAGGCAGTACCGCCAGAACGTCGGGCCCGTGTAGATCATCGGCCACCGCCCGAACCTCGACTCGCACTCACCGAGGAAGTCGACAACGACCTTGACGATCTCGTCCGCGTCGCGCTTGTGCCCCGTGATCCATTCGAGGTCGCACGCGGGCGTGATGTCGCCCGGCGAGAGGCGCCCCACGACGTCGTGATAGTGGCGCGCCTGCGCCGACCCCGAGGCCGCTCCGCGCTCCCATCGCAGGAAGTGGTACGAGCCAACATACAGCCCCGACGCGCGCGCACCGTCACGGTCGCGCTCGTATTGCGGCGAGCGGTACGTGACGCCCTCGGTCGCCTTGATGATCGCGAAGCGGTGCCCCGCCGATGCGACCGCAGGCCAGTGGATCTGCCCCTGCCACGCGGAAACGTCGATGCCGGTCGGTGGCGCCTGCGCGACCATCACGCCTCCTCGATCGTCACGCCGCCGTTCAGCGTGAGGTCGCAGCCGCCGACCGATCCAACGTCCGTGACCGTTGTCCCCGAGTCGCCGGTGCCCTCCCACCAATGGTCGGGCCCGCCGCCGCTGTAGTCGCCGCTCGACACGCTGAGGTCGTGCATCGGGCCGAGGGTGTGCAGCTCGGCGATCTCGGCGTCTGAGAGGACGCGCGACCAGACAGCGGGTGAGCGGATGCCGCCAGCCCATAACTGAGTCGTAGTGTTGCTGGCGAATAGCCGCCAGTATTCACCAGCGCCATACGTATCCGGCGACCCGTCGGTGCCGGTGGTGCGGTTCGCGCCACCGGCGCTGATACCGGCGATGTCTGATGCCGTGTGGGCGATGGTGCCGACAATCAGCGTCCAGTCTGACGGGACGAGCCCGGTCTGCGTGGGATGCACGGACGGACTCCCACTCGCATTGCTGCCTAGATGCCCCACCATCCCGCCGGATGAGGTCGAGACGTAAACTGTCAGCCGCGAATTGCTCGTCGTGAGATCGGCGGACACGTAGACGATGCGGGCCACGGCGGTAATGCTCCCGCGCATCCACAGCGCGACCGAGCCCGTGCCAAGCGTGGTGCCCGGCAAGAACACCCGGGCCGCCGCGTTCGTCGCCGCCTGTGCATACGACCCCGCGGCCCCGGTGCTCGACAGGTAGACCATCCCCGCGTAAGGGTCAGCCGCGATGCGGCGGCGGCGCCGGGTTGCGGCAGCGATCTGCCCTCTCATGTGGGCAGCGATCGGGGCGATCGCCCTCACCGTCCCGAAACCACGATGACGTAGGTGACGGCGACGCCGGTCTCGCGGATCAGGGACAGCGTCTTGTCGTTGCTCGGGATCCACCCGCTCGACTCGGTGGCGAGGACCGGCGCATCGGTGGCCGCAGCCGTGTCGCCCTCGCCGGACCAGTACAGGTCCCCGCTCGCGTGCGTGTTCTTGATCTCGTAGCCGACGACGATCCCCTCGGTGAAGAGGGCGCCGAGGTTGACCGTGTCCGGGTTGTTGTCGCTGAGCGTGCCCGAGACGACTCGGACCTTGGTGCCGGAGAGCGCGGGATGATGCGACATGGGTCAGCCTCCACGCGCACCTTGCCGCCTCACCCACGCGCGGGGGAGGGGGGGTGTCCGTCCGCGGCCTGGACTGCGGGCTCGACGTGGGTACAGTCGCGCCATGCGCCACCCCACCGCCGCCGTCGTCCTCGCGACGCTCTTCGCCGCGTGCGATCCATCCGCCACCGAGCCCCAGCCCGGCATCACGAAGCCGCCGCCCGCGCCGGCGTGCGAGGTCGTGGCCTGCCGGCACGTCGCCGACTGCGCGCCGTCCCTGACCGGCGGCGTCGACTGGCGCACCGAGGGGGCGTGCCTCGCCTCGGGGTGGACCTGCTACGAGCCCGAGGCGTGCCTGGAGGCGGTCGCCGCGCTCCCGTGCCTGCCCGATGACCGCCTGCCCACGGACGCGGAGCTCGACGCGACCACGCGCGCTTTCGTCGAGGTCCGGCGGTCGTGCCTCGGGCCGCCGTACTAAGCCGACGCCGGGTCGTCCGGCAGCGGCACCAGCGCGACACCGACACCGTAAGTGATCTTGACCATCTCGCGCGTCGGCCCGGTGACCGTCCCCGCCGTCGGCGACTCGAGCAACCGGTCTCCCGCCGCAGCCGGCGCCGCGTCGAACCGGAGCGCGCCCGAGACGACGACGACGCTCCCCGAGTCGGGCAGGTAGGCGTCGCGGCCCTCCGAGTGCGGGCTCGGGATCACGATCTCGTCCTCGGCCGCCGCGCCCGACGAAGCTCCGTAGATGCTTGTGTCCTGCGGGCTGCCCTTGCTCGCCTGCGTCGTGTGCCGCGCGACCTTCGCGCGCATCGCCTTCGTGGCCGGCGGGACCATCCACGCACATCGCCACTCGCTCGACGCGCCGCGACGGAGCATCGTCGCGAGTCCCGTCGACGCGTAGCTGTAGAGGCACGCGCGTCGGATCCGATCGACCAGCGCGAACAGGTACTCCAGTCGCGGGGCCGGCGTCGTGCCGCGGATGTAGTCCTCGTCGACGAGGCCCGGGGTCCAGTGGACGCCGACGTAGTGGACGTGCGCCGTGTCCGCCGGGTCGAGCTGCGCGTAGATCACGGGCTCGTCCCCGACCAGCGTCATCGTGTCCTCGTCGTAGTGATACTCCGCGTCGATGTCGCCGATGTCGTCGAAGATCACCGACTCGCCGCCGCGCTGACCCACGACGAGGCGGCCTCCGTTCGAGTCCTGTTGAGCAAGGATCTTGACCGTCACCTCCTGGCCCTGCCATCCCTTGAGCGCGCACGGCGCGACGCCCAGGTTGCGAACAGCGGGCGACGTGCCGATGTCGTAGTCGCTGCCGACGCCGGCCGAGTGCGACCAGAGGACCTGCTCGCGGTCGAGCACGACGCGCGCGACGTTGCGCCAGGCGCGGTTGAAGAACTCGGGATGCACCGCGGCGCCGTCCTGTACGATCTGCGCGATCGACATCCACACGAAGCCGGACGCGAGCGAGGCCGTCGGATCGAAGTCCGTCAGCTTCTTCGGCGCGACCATGATCGACATGACCTTGTGGTCGGCGTCGCTCACACGGAAGCGGAGGAAGTCGCGGGCCGGGTTCGGCGTGATGTCGAAGGCGGCCCACGACTGCGTGCCCGACGAGGCCGGCGTCGTCGGCGTCGCGATGCTAGACCAGTCGCCGCCGGTAGCCGGCTGCGGGTCTGCGGCGGCGTCCACGTCCACGGTCGCCGTGCTCGTGCCGTCCGCGCTGTAGCTCTCGACGTGCACCTCGTACGTGAGTCCGTCGGCCGAGAGCACGACCGGCACCGCGTGCGTCGGGTTCGCGATCGTCGCGCTCGTCGGATACCACGGCGACACCGACGCGACCGGCGGGCGATAATTGCAGTAGAGCCAGTTTACGTTGTTCGCGATCTTGCGGTAGAGCCAGAGGTCCGGCACGCCCGCCAGTTCGTCGACGCTGATGTCGATGTAGAGCCCGGTCATGGGCCATGCCGGCTCGATGACGAACGCCCACCCGTTCGTCGGATCGCCTGGCCACTCGGTCGCGGCGTAGTGGCGCAGCGTCGTCGTGCTCGTGCTCGTCGCACCGCCCAGCGTGAGGTTGTCGACGGGCGTCCCCGAGGGCGTCGCGAGATCGCGGTAGTTCGTCGCGGTCACCGACGTGTCGCCCTTCACGCCTACGCTCGCGCTGCCCGTGTTCGCGGGCGATCCGCCGATCTCGCGCGCGCCGTATCGGCCCTCGGCCAGATTCCACGTCTCGTAGAGCACGACCTGGAACTTCGCGCGCACGTAGTTCGTGCCGTCGTAGGTGTCGCTCAGGTTGCAGTACCACTCGGCCACGAAGATGCGCCAAGGCGCCGTGCC
>JADZFZ010001126.1 GCA_020854145.1 Deltaproteobacteria bacterium
CCGGCAATCGTCTTTCGTACCGATTGCACGACCTCGAGACGCCGCTTCATCGGCAGCTTGAAGTTCGCCAGCACGAATCGGCAGAGGCGCGCGCTCCCCCATCGCGCCACGAGCGCAGCCACCTCGCTCGGCTTCCAGACCATGTCGCAGAGCAGCCAATCGACGGGCTTCGGCGGGCGCCACGAGAATGCGCTCTCCGTCACGTGCGTCAGGCGCGGGTCGCGCGCGATCGACTCGTGCATCCGCGCCCGATCCACCGCGAAGACGCGCGCGCCCCGCGCGAGCAAGAGCCACGTCCAGCCGCCGGGCGCGGCCCCGAGGTCGACACAACGGTCGTTCGCTTCGGGCCCGAATCCCAGCCAGGAGAACGCCTCGGCGAGCTTCATCGCGGAACGTGACGGCGCACGTCCCGGGAGCTTCGTCAGCACCTTGCCACCCGGCCAGAGCGACGGTGCTCGGTGAATCGGCAAGGCCCCCAGCCACGCCGTCTCCGCGCGCGGTAGGCATATCGAGACGAGGGACGCCTGCGAATCGAGCTCGGTGGCCGCACGCTCACGAGCGGCCAATGCCGGCAGCAGCTTCAGGGCTCCGGCGCGAAGCCCATTCGCCGACTGCGCGCATCGATTACCGGCGTCCGTATCGGGCACCCACGCGTGGAGGGCGAATGGGCCATCGCCCGCGAGCTGGGCGATCACGGGCGCACATCGCTCGCGGGTGGACGGCAGACACGCGTGAACCGGGAATCCCTGTCGTCCGAACGTGGGCATCCCCTCGGAGCGCGTCGCGGCGACGAGCCCGGGCTCGAGGATTCGCCCGCAGCGGAGCTCCGCGACCAGGTCGGACTCGAAACCTTCGCGACACGCCCAGACCCATTCGTCCTCGCGGACCTCGAGCGTCACGGGTACGCAGCGAACATCACGTCGATCGAGACACGCAGATCGAAGTCGCTGGGCGGCGTCGCGACGGTGGGTCCACGGTAACCGACCTTCACGCTGTCGTCGCGAACCAGGCTCTCCTGCAGCGCGTCCAGATCGACGGTCGTCGCGGTGATGCGCACGGGCGCGGAGGTACCGGTCAGATCGGTCGCCGTGCCGAAGCCGATCGTCGTGTTGGAGTTCGACAGATACACCTCGATCGATGCGAAGAGCTCGTCGAAGGTATTGACTCCACGCGTGTCCGAGCCGATGCGCAGCGTCGCTTCGACGGGGCGTACGGAGCTCGGCGGATGCCCGAGGGCCGCCTCCGCGTTGCGGAGGAAATCGTTGTACGGGTTGCCGCTCTCCTCGTTGAGGCTCTTGTCCTCCGAGGCTTGCCCGTCGCGGACCTCGTCCTCCTTGATCCCGCTGAGCCGGATCGAGATTCGCTCGCTGTACTCGACCGGGGTTCCGGCGGGATCGGGCCCGGGGTCGCGCACGGGGCCACCCGGCGGGCCTTCCTCGTCGCCGCCGCACGCCGAGAGCGCCAGCGCGAAGAGCGCTGCAGAGAGGGTCGAGATGCGTGGAGTCATGGAGTCTCCTTTCGTCATTCGGCGAGCGGTGTGCTCGCCTCTTCGTCGGAGACGGAACGGTCGCCGTCTCGGTCGTGGAAGAGTCGCAAAGCGAGGACGAGCTGATCGTCGAACACGTCGAGCAAGTCCCGATTGTGGTCGGCGTCGATCAGGAGGGAACCGTCGGGCTCGAGGTCGGCAGATTCGAGATCCAGCATCCCGAGCCACGTCACCAGATCGAAGCCCAGCAGCAGTGAGGGCGCGTCGGGGTCGACCACGAACGCGTCACCACGGCTCCGCAGCTCGATGTCGAGCTTCTGCCGGCTCCGCAGGAGGAAAGGTGCGCCATCGGTGCTCCTCGTCCCGCGCACGAGCACGCTGTGGAGCGACAGCTCCGCGGGTGCGTCGCGCAGATCGACGTCGGTGGTGTCGTCGATCTTCATCGTCAGTCGGCAATAGGGCTGTGGGTCTGCGTCGAACTCGCGCACCGCGGGGTCGGTCGTCAGACGCGCGGCGAACGCGCCGTCGAAGACGACCTTCTCCGCCGTCCCTTCGTCGCACCTGTCCGCACGCTCGAGCTTCAAGTCGCGCACGACCGCCCAGGCGTCCGTGACGGCCGCGTGCGAGCCGCCCTCACCGAGCGAGACACGCGTGGCATCGGTGGAGTACGCGGACAACGCGAGATGCGCCGGCACGGCCGGGTTGCCGCCCTCGGTGCCCGTGCACGACGAGCCGAGAAGCACGAGCGACGACGCCACGAGGTAAGTCCACCGGACATTCATCGACGGGCCCTCCTCGCGGCGGGCGCGCCGTGCACGTGGGGGCCGCCCGCGGCGGAGGGTGACACGATCGGAGCCGGCGCCGGCTCCTCGCGGCTCAGCGGGAAGAGCTGGAAGTTCACCTGCACCACCTGCCGCGGATCCTGCTCCAGCTCCGACAGCTCGAGCAGCTCGCGACGCAAGCGCACGATGCGCTCCTTGAGCCGACGCAACCCGTCGGGACCCAAGCACAACGTGAGCGAGGAGATGTCGCGCTGATCGGGCGGCACGCGATCGATGCTGTCGGCGGCGCGCGCCATCATCGCGCGGTGGTAACGCGCGAGCGCCATCGAGCGGAGCTCGGCGCCCGTCGAGACCAGGGCCTCCGCGTGCCGCAAGCGGCCGTCTTCTCCACGCGCGAGCAGGCCGAGCTCGATCAGCGTCGCGAGCGCGTCGGTGACCTCGGACTCACCCACGGCGGGCCACAACATGGCGCCGATCCAAGCGGGATCCTCGCGGAAGTCGTGGCGCGCCGCGAGCTCGCGAATGGCGGGGTAGTACCAGCGTGCGAAGTAGCGAATCGTCGCTTCGTCGATGCGCCGCACCGTGCGGTACCGCCGGAAGCCTGTGAGCTTCGCGTACGCTTCGTCGCGCTCCACGGTGCCGCGCGCCTGGTTGAACGCGACGAGCGCGACGAAGAACCGCGCTGCGTCGGCGGCCAGGCCGAGCGCGAGCGCGAACCGTTCCGCCATCTCGGCGGTGAGGTTGCGGTCGCCGTCGATGACGAGCTTCAGGTAGTTCGGCGAGCCGAGGCCCGCCTTGCGCGAGAAGGCACGGAAGGAGAACCCGCGTCGCTTCTTCACGCGGTACACGTCGCGGAGAAAGGCGCGGTAGTCGAGGTAGCCGTAGACCTCGACGGCGTCGGAGGCGGCGGCGCCTGCCGTCTTCGGGGCCCGCCGGGTCGTCCCCGCTCCGCCCGAGGCCACACGGGTGGACGCGCGGGTCCTCCCTGGCTCTCGTGTCGTCTTCGTCACGCGTCTGTTTGTGCCTCGCCCCGGCGCCGAGGACAAGCCCGCCTTCGCGGAATTCGTATACGGCCAGTATACGGTCATGCGCGCCATTCCCGTGAATTCAGCCGCAGGTCGCGCGACGCCCGCCCACGGTCTCGATCCGACAGGATACGGGTTGTGGCTCGGGCGAGCTGCTCGGCGGGCCCGATTCCCGCTCGGACGCGCGCGGCTCGGACGCCTGCTACGCTGCGCCGCCATGAGGAGATCGGTCGTTTGTCTGTGCGTGCTCGGCGTGGTCGCGTGTGGCGACGACGACGGTGGCTTCGTGTTCGACGGCGCTCCGCCACCGGTCGATCAGGGCCCTGGGCTCGACGCGGGCCCGCGCGACATGGGCGGCGATACCGGGCCGAGCGATTGTCCCGAGGATGCGGTGTGCGTCCGCATCGACACGACCGATTTCCCGTTCGCCGATGCTCAGGACGAGATCACGGTCGCCGCGCATCCGGCGTGGCCGGTGTACTTCCCGAGCCCGGTGAGCGTGGCGACGGGCCGTGGAGGCGAGACCGTGCAGCTACGGGGATTCGGCGAGGCCGAGGCGCGCTTCTGGCTCGTCGGTATCGCGGACAGTCGGATCGCCTTCGCGCTCGACATCGACGAGCTCGAGATTCCCGACGACCTCGGTCGGACGTTCACGGTGAAGTTCGTCCCGTGGCTCGCGAGCCTGCAGGTCGGGCGCGGCGGCAACATGGGCGACAACGACGTGCTCATCTTCGCGGCGCTCTCGCTCTTCGATCCGATGACGGGAGAGCCGGTCACGGGCAGCGCGGCGACCGTCACGTTGATCGACGGCGCCACCGAGACGCCGATGCCGTTCGGTCGCTCGCAGTACGCGTACGCACCGGATCCGATGGACCGCCCGCCCGGGAGCCTGCGTTACGCGATGCGGGTCGAGTCCGACGTCTTCGCGGAGAGCCCCTTCGAGATCGATCTCTCGGTGCGTCTCTTGTCGGGCCCTGCGACCATCATCGAGCCCGAGGCGGGCGCCACCGTTCCCCACGACGCGCAGCTGCGCCTGGTCTGGGGCGAGCCGCCCGACGCGAGCTACGTGATCCCCTGCGTCCTCGCGGGCCCCGACTTCTCGCTCGACTCCCTGGTCTGGGGTTGCGACCAAGCGCGCTTCGATCGGGCCGAGGTGCCCGATACCGCGCTGAATCCGTCGATGGAGTACCGCATCGGCATCCAATCGGGTCGCACGACGTCGCACGATCCCGGCGCTGTCGGCTACTCGGTCGTGGACTCGTTCGTCGAGGTGACGACGGCGCCTTGAGCGACGGCCGCGCGTCGCTCGAGGGTGTCTCCCTACGCAGGAGCCACGACCCGCAGACGCACGCTGTGCGAGAGCCGCCCAATGTCG
This sequence comes from Deltaproteobacteria bacterium, assembly GCA_020854145.1. GTDB lineage: Bacteria > Myxococcota_A > Polyangia > Polyangiales > JADZFZ01 > JADZFZ01. Next base: position 4,669 of record JADZFZ010001126.1, read on the forward strand.
ACGGCGCGGCTCAGAGGTCTCGGGCACCGACGAAGAGGGCGGAGCCCGAGTCGAACAACGCGAGCCACGCGCCCTGGATCAGGACTCCCGTGCCCGTGCCGCGAACCCAATCGGATTCGCCGAGTGTGTGCAGCAGCAAGCCCGTCGTGACGTAGAGAACGTCGAGCGCGGCGTTCCACCAGAAGATGGAGCGAAGGGAACCTCGCTCGCCGCGCCAGTACGCGGCGGTGACGAGCTCCGACGCGTCCAGCGGCGAGCGAATCCCCTCGTGGCGGCGTGCCGACGCGCGCTGAATCGGCGTGCGAATCAGCGCCACCGCCGCGAGGCCCAGGTTCACGGTGCCCCAGGCGACGTGCTGGACGCCGAGCGCGCGTCGCTCGTCGCGGTCGCCCTCGGCGCCGGCCCAGAGCGCGACGCCCGACGTGATGCTGCCGGCCGCCCACGCTGCGAGCGTGACCATGAGCGCGTCGCGATCCTCGAGATATCGGTCGCGCACGCTGGCGGCGGTGCGCTGGGCACGGAGCGTCTCGGCGCGCGACGGCAGGCGGATCTCCTGCTTCTCCGAGCGATCGAGCGCTGCGGCCGTGCTGCCCGCCCACCGCGGGCCGAGACACGAGAGAAGAAAGATCGCGATCGCGACGCAACTGCCGCAACTCCGCGCCGAGAACGGGGCCGTCCAGACGGAGGAACCCATGAACACCCGCATCATCGCCCTCGCCGCTGTCTTTGCCACGTTCGTTCCCGCACTCGCCCTCGCGCAGAAGCCGCCGGCCGCGACCGCCGCCGTTCCGGTCACGTTTCCGACTGCTCCCTTCACTCCCGTCGTCGTGCCCGGTCCCGCGAGCACGCCCGCGCCCGTCGCGTCGACGGCCAGCGTCGCAGTGCTCTCGCCCGCGACCGCAGCGCATATCACGGCGACCGTCCCGGGACCCGGTACGGCCTATGCGCAGCCGCCCGCGGCGCCGATCGCGGTGAACGAACCGGTCGAACGGCCCATCGCAGCGCAAACGCCGGGGGCCCCTGCGACGCAGGCGCCGCAGCACCCCGCGTCGGAGCGCGGCAACTTCCGGTTCTCCCTGGAAGCGGGAGTCTCGCTGTGGGAGGAGGACGTCGGCTACGACCAGACGTTGTTCGTGCCCGTCGGTCAGCTCAACGGGTTCTTCGGATGGACGGTCACGAATGGCGCTGCCCGCTCCGACGGTCGCGCGTTCGGCCTCGACCTCGGCTTCGCGATTCGGATCGACGCCGACGACACCGCCGTC
>JADZFZ010001127.1 GCA_020854145.1 Deltaproteobacteria bacterium
GTCGGCGCGCCGAAGCAATGTACCCGATCGAAAGCCAAGTGTGGCTTCGTTCGTCGCCCCGGCGCGCTCGCGCCTCGTGCTTCACCGCGGGGCAGGCGTCGGCGCGGGCGTCGGCGCAGGCGCGGGGGGAGCGGTCGGCGGGGCGGGGGCCGGCGAAGGAGCGTTGGGCCGCGCCTGCTGACCTCCGCCACGAAGCGTCTCGATGGCGCCCGTCGCGATGCGACCCACCGTCGAGCCGGCCTCCCAGCCTTCGCCCACGCAGGGCGCCGTGTCGGCCGTCAGCTGCTCGAGCGACGGAACGTCCGCGGCGCTGCCTTTGCGCTCGAAGAAGCGGATCGCGATGATGCGGATGAACCACTGCGGCGAGCGTAGGTGCCCGCGCATCACCTCGGTCGGCAGCGGCGACAAAGTGCCGATGCGGCTCGCGATGCCCGACAGCTCCCCCGGCGGGTACTGCGCTTCGCGCGAGGGCAGTCGCGTGAAGAGCTCGGGGATCTGCGCCGCTCCGCCCACCTGCAGCATCAGCTCCGCGACGCGCCAGCGCACGCGGATGTCCTCGCCCACGAGCAGCGGATGGAACTGCGGCAGCACCGACGGATCGCGAATCTCGGCGATGCGATCGAAGACCTCGTCGCGCACGTCCACGGGCGTCTGCCCGTTGAGCGCGAGCGGCGTGAGCGCAGCGGCGTCCGCACGCGTGAGCCGATCCTTCGCGGCGATGAGCGCGGCAGCGCGACGCTCCGCGGGTGCCTGTGCGCTCAGACCGATCGCGAGGAGCCGATCCACGACGGCGCGCTCGGACGCGAGGTGCTTCATCGCAGGCAACGCGCCGTTGCGGATGAGCTGATCGCGATTGTGCTCGACGACGCGGTTGGTCTGCTCGGGCGTGAGCGTCGTGCGCTGCGCCTCGGCCTGCTCGACCACCTTCTGCCGGAGCCACTGCCCGTACGCGGGCGACTCCATCTCGAGCTCGATCGCGACCAGGCGCGCCGCGCCCGCACGTTTGCTCTCGGCATCGCCGAGCTGACCGATGAGCTGTGCGACCTTCTCGAGCGCTTCGGGCGGCATACGCGCGTTGAGCGCGTTCACCAGGAACGCCGCCGCCGGTTGCCCGATGGCCTGCACCACTTGCTCGGCGGAGTAGTTGCCCGCGAGCGAGCGGCCGTTGAAGTCCTCGGCGATCCACTGGAGGATCGCTTGCGTCAGCTGCTGTCGGTCCGGCTGGGCCGCGTGCGACAGCAACGTGAACGCCGCATCCTTCGCGCGCGTCTGCAGCTCGGTCGGTCCCGCGGGCGTGCCGTCGGGGTTCGAGCGCACGGGGCTGCCCTCGCCGCGCATGAGCGCCACGAGGCGCGGGATCATCATGTGGATGATCTCCTGCCGCTTGGCCTCCTCGATGAGCGGCATGGCGCGCTGCAGCTGAGCCAGCCCCTCGAAGGGCTCGGGCTCGGGGCGCGACGCCATCTCGACGAGCGCGAGCGCCGCCTTCGAGCGGAGCTCCGCCGAGTACTTGGGCGCGAGCAGCACCGCCACGATCTTGCGCGGACCTTTGACGGTCCCTTTCCAGCGCTCGATATCGTCGGCCGTGATCTCGCAACCGACCAGCGAGAACGCGAACGCGAGGAGTGTGAGCGCGCCGAGCAGACGTGAGAGCGAACGCATGGCCCGTTTCCCGCGGAAGGCCGCGGATGGGAGGTCGTCGGAAACGGCGACGATGATATGGGTTTGCGGGGGCAGGTCAATCTCGGGGAGCAAGCGCCGGTGTGAAGCGCCGGCCCTGCCGCGACGTCCATGCGCGTATAGTCCAGCCCAAAGGAGACGACGATGGCCGAAAGACGCGAAGGAGCCCCCTCGACGCGCCCCGCCGTTCGGATGGGGAAGCAGCTCCCACTCGGAGCCGCCCTGGTCGGTGCGGCGCTCGTCGGGACCCTCCAGATCCTCGCGCTCGGCTTCGACGCGCCTCCGGTCGCCCGAGCGGACGAGGCCGACATCCACTACCGCATGGCGCTCACCCACAAGCGCGCGGGCCGCGTCGAGGAAGCCCTTCGCGAGGCACGCGAGGCCGTCCGCCTCCGGCCGACCTACGCCGCGGCGCACTTCACGATCGGCGCGTTGCTCCGCCAGACGGGGCGCCTCGAGCCTTCGCTCGAGTCTTTTCGCCGCGTGATCCGCCTGCAACCGAACGACCCGCGGGCGCACGCCATGGCCGGCGCGGTGCTCGTGCGACTGCGCCGCTACGAAGAAGCCCTCATCCCGCTCGGCCGTGCGTGCGAGCTCGACCCGCGCGACGCCACGAGCTTCGCCAACCTCGGCACCGCGCAGCGCCGCCTGCGTCGCGTCGCCGAGGCGCTGCGCACCTTCGAGCGCGGCCTCGTCGGCAGCCCCAACAACCCCGACCTCCTCAACAACCTCGGCGTCACCTTGCGCGACGAGCGCCGCTACGAGGAAGCCATCGACGCGTTCGAGCGCGCCATCGCGCGGCGCGCCACCGACTACCAGATCCACCTGAACCTCGCGATCGCCCTGCGCAGCGCGCGCCGCTTCGAAGAAGCCATCCCGCGCTACCAGCGTGCGCTCGAGCTCCGCGCCAACACGCCCGAAGCCCTCTTCGACCTCGGCGTCTGTTACGAGCAGCTCAACCGCGCCGACGAAGCCGTCGCCGCCTACCAGCGCTACATCGAAGCCATCCGCGCCTCCGACCCCGCCGGCGCCACCCGCGCCGAGGAGCGCATCCGCACCGTCAGAGGGCAATAGGCCCTCACCCCTGCCCTCTCCCGCGTTGCGGGAGAGGGAGCCTGAACCCATCGCGCGCCGAGCGGGGGACAGGATCGACGTGCACAACCCCGCGGAATCGTTGGGGCCCCGGACGAGCACTTCCATTCCGTCCCGAGCAGCCTTCCTCGCGCCGATATTTTGCGTCGTTCGGGCCACGCTCCGTAGGCTCCGGCACCCGCCCTATGGCCCGTGCTGCGTCTTCGACACGCGATGCTCGCGACTCCGATCCCCCCGAGGGAGAAGACTCGCTGGCGTCCTCCGCCACTGCAGCGGCCGTAGGCCGACGTCACGAGGTCCTCGGGATCCTCGCGGCTGCCGCCACGGTGCTGACCTCCCTCGCGTTGCTCTCGTACGACCAGCGCGGCGGCGAGAACTGGATCGGCCCGTTCGGCGAGCTGGCCGGAGGAGCCTTCGCCGCGCTGCTCGGCATCGGCGCGTGGCTCGTGCCGGGCGAGCTCGGCCTGCTCACGATCCGGCTCTTCCGTCGCACGGTGCGCGCTCAACCGCTCGCTCGCGTCCTGACCATCATGGTCAC
>JADZFZ010001128.1 GCA_020854145.1 Deltaproteobacteria bacterium
CCTCGACGCGCACGACCACCGCCGGGCCCTCGTCGACGCCGGCCACGAGCGAGTGCACGACGAGCTCGCCGACGAGCGTGTCGTCGCGGAGCACGCCCGCCTTCACGAGCGCGTCGCACGTCGCCTTCGCCACGTTGTCGGCGTCGGGCTTCGTCGTCCGCCAGAGCCGCCCGGGCTTCTTCTTCGGTGCGCTCTTGGGGCGCCGGCCGATGGCGTCGATGACCACGCGCACCGGCTCGTCGAGCGGCACCTTGCCCGCCCAGACGTGGGCCATGAACTGCGCGGCCGTAGCCTGCCACGATGCCGACTTCGGCGCCGCGTGGACGCGCACGAAGGCCCCGACGCGGACGGCACGCGGGCGGCCCTGCCCGACGGGCTCGCCGAGGATCTGGCAGACGAGGTGGGTCACGCCGGCACCGTTACGGTCGACTCGCCAGCCGCATCGGCTACGAGCTTGTCGGCCTTCGTCTTCGGCTCGCCGCGCTTCGGCCGCTTCACGTCCGCCGCCTCGGGCAGCGTGTCGTTGCGGCCGGGCTCGGGCTCGGGCGCGCTCGCCATCTTCGCCTCGACCGGTCCGCCCCACAGTGCGAGCTGTGCCGCCTTCTCGCGCTCGCTCGCGCTCATCGGGCGCGACTCGTAGCACTCGCCCGTGTCGAGTCGGACGTAGTCGATCGTCCACCGCACCGTATTGGCGTGCTCGGCCACGAGCGTCGGCCGATTCTCGGTGCCGTTGCGCACGATGCGCGCCAGGTCACTGGCTCGCGTCTTGCGAGCCTCGGCCGCGTCCTTCGCGGCCCGCCGCCGCTCTGCCTCCGCGATCTCAGCGGCCTCGGTCTCGTGCAGCAGGTCGGCCAGCTCGCGGGCTCTCTGCTCACGCTCCACGACGTCGAGCTTCACGGGCAGCATCTTGAGGGTCTCGCTCATTGGTCAGGCTCCTTGACGAGCGGCTCGGCGCCGGTCGTCGGGTGTGGGTCCCGGGGACATCCCGCCCCGGCCTCGGGTAGCCGCACCGTGCGGCCACGTCGCCCGGTCGCCGCGCCGTTTGACTCGGCGCGGCGGCCAAGCCCGGGCGTCGTCTCAGTCGCCGACGCCCTTGTCGGCATCGCCCAGCGCGGCCTCCAGGCCCGACATGCCACCGCCCATGTCGACCGTGGTCGCGGCCCGGTGCTCGATCGCGGCGATGTCGCCCGAGTCGTGGATCTCGCGGCGGTCGTGCGCGATATCCTCGGCCTCGGCGATCTGCCAGTCATCGTCCAGCGGCACGAGGCCGCGCGAGACCGCGTAGCGGATGGCTGCCTTCATCGCCATCTCGATCGGCCACGTGTGCCACACCGAGGGGGTGGGAGCCTTGCCCTTCTGGCCGTTGGCGTCCCAGGCGCGGAAGTCCGCGTCGGCGCGCGACCACGAGTCGCTCGCGGCACGGCGCGACTCGATGATGTCGAGCGGCACCCAGATCGACTCCGACTGCCCCGACTCGCGGTGCGTCGCGTAGACCACGCACCCGCGGAGGTCATCCCAGCGCGTGACGCTCACGTCGGGGCTCGGGCGGTACATGGGGCGCGGCGCCGGATCGTAGACGAGCTCGAACGGCTCGGCCTTGTGCACCGGGTAGCAGCGGACGTCCCAGCCGGCGCGCTTCGCCAGCGTGGCCATGCCGCGCCAGCTCATCTGCCAGTTCATCCGCATCACGTCCTGCCACTGGTCGCCGACCTTCGCGCGCATCTTGCGCGGGATGAGGTAGCAGCCGGGGTAGGCGCCGCCCGGCATGAGGCCGGTGAGCGCGCACATGGCGATCGCCTGCGCGATGCTCTCCTGCGTGCACTGGTAGAGCGTCGGGTTCGTCAGGCCGAGCTGGCGCAGCGCGACCATCATGCGGCCGGCGGCGTCGCGCGCGCGGTCCTCGCCCACGAGGTCGACGAGGAAGCTCTTGGCGGTGGAGGAGACCGTCGCGCGGAACACCTCGGCGGGGGTGCGCTGGCGCGCGGCGGGGGTCGTGGTTGCGGGGGCCTGGGTCATCTCAGTCCTCTTCGGAGAAGGAGAAGGTAAAGCGCCTTGACGGCTTGCCCGTCGAGGTCACCTGGGCGGCGACTTCGGGCCACTCGGCCCGGAGCCTCTTCGTGTCGATCATCTCGCGGCCGTCCTGCGCGCTCCACGTCGCGATGCCGCGGAGCCCGCGCGACTCGCCGATGCGCTCGCACAGCACGGCCTGGATACGCTCGGCCTCGGCGTCCAGCGCCTTGCCCGCGGCGCGAAGATGCGCGAGGCGGCGGGCCAGCATGAGGTCGTGCGCGTCGGGCTCGACGAGGCCCTCGTGGCCGCCCTCGGCGTGTCGAGACGCGACGAGCGCCATCGGGAGCGGCGCCGGCTGCACCGGCTCGGTCGGCCAGACGTGCGCCTCCATCCAGGCCCGCACCCGGGCGACGAGCCGCTCTTCGAGGGCGCGGTTCCGTCGGATGTCGTAGACGCGGACCTCGTCGTCCATCGGGCAGTAGGCGATGAGCGCGCCGGCCTCGGCGTCCATCACCGAGAGCTGCCATGCGACCTGGGCCGCGTAGTGGACCGGCACGCCGTCGCTGCCCTCGGGGCCCCAGCCGTCCCATCGGCGCGTGGTCTTGGCCTCGACCACGAGGCGCCGGTCGGGCGTCGTCGCATCCGGCCGGCACGCGCGCCACCCGTCAGGCGCCACGATCGGAGGCTCGGTGATCGGCGGGCCGGGTACGAGCTCGACGCCGCGGGTCCGGGCGTAGTGCCCGACGAGCGCCGGCTCGATGATGTGGCCGCGGCGCTGCTCCGCGGTCGCATCGCTGCCGTATCGGGGCAGGAGGCCCACGAGCTGGGCCCACACCTCGACCGGCTCGCGCCAGGGCGAGAGACCGAGGATCGGGGCGACGTCGGACGAGCCGACGGTCACGGGCTTGCGCTCATCCGACATGGTCAGGCTCCTTGACGACCGTCTTCGGCGCCGGCTTCGGCGACCACCGCCGGCACCAGTCTACGAGCGTCACGCGCCGCTCGTGCCACGGCGGCCCATCCCATCGGCACTCGTGCGAGTACTCAGAGACGGGGCTCCGGCGCATCCAGGCGCAGTTGCCGCACCGCTGGTCGTCCACATGCGGCTTCTTCGTCGCGGTCGCCATCACCACCCCCTCACCGCGGCGCGTGCCTCGATCCCGCGCTCGTAGGCGAAGGCCGCACGGTCCGCCTCGTCCGGGTCCACCTCGCGCCGGGCCGGCTCATCCCAGAGCGGCGTGATCGGCTCGGGCTCGGGACGCTCGATCTCCACGCTCTCGCGCGCCGCGACCGTCACCTCGCGCGATCCGTCAGGCGCCTCGCCGCCGTAGAGGGCGTGGCGCGCCTCGGGGTCGAGCATCACCTCGCCGACGAAGCGGCAGCGGCGGTCGTAGGGGTGCGACGGGCGCACGTAGACGCGCGTCCCGAGCTCGAGCTCGTCGGCCCGGATCACGCCGCCTCCGCGTGCGCCATGTCGTAGGCCATGCGCGCGAGGCGCCGGTGCTCGTCGCGCAACGCCCGCGGAACCTCGGGCCTCGGGAGCGTCGCGAACGCGCACGACGCCGCCGGGCGCGGCGCCCACAACGCCCACACGTATCCCGTGTAGCGGTCGGTCGAGAACACGACCTTGCCCGAGGCCCGGTCGAGCCGGTAGCCGAAGCCGGGGCGCCACGTCAGCATGAGCAGCTCGTCGGGGCGCAGCTCCTCGAATCGTCCCGGGTGCTGCCACCAGTCGGTCCGCATGAGCGCGCAGGCGTAGCGGCCGTGCGTGCGCGCGTGGTCGCGCAGGCGCTGCACGGCCTCGTCGCGGCCGTAGGGGAAGTTCGTGGCGACGTGCGCGCGCGGCCAGTCGTGCTCGAACGAGTCCTCGCCGACGCGCGCGTGCGCGGGGTAGACGCGGCGGCAGATCTCGTCGCCCCAGCGGGTGTCGAGCTCCCGTGCGCTCATGCGCAGCCGGGTCGACGGCGGACCATCGACCCCGCGCACGAGCGTCTCGAACATGTACGCGGGCCCCGCGAATGGGTCGTGCCAGTGCCAGCCGTGGAGCGCCTCGGCCGTCTCGGGGCTCGCCTCGAGATGGGCGCGCAGCGCGAGCGCCGTGCAGGGCGGCGACAGGTAGCAGTCGAGCGGGTGGCGAGCGGTCACGAGCGCGGCCCCTCCGCGAGCGCTTCCTGCCCCGCCCGCACGACCTCGACCATGCGCTCGAGCGCGCTCGCCAGCGCATCGCGCGACGGCAGCATCGTCACCGCGATGTCGAGCCGGAGCGCGTCGGGATAGAGGACGTGGACGTAGCCGACCGACGTCCACACCTGGGCCCCGAGGCGCTCGCCGGACTCGCGCATCGCGCGCAGCGTGCGGCCCTTCCACTCGGTGTCGGCCGGGGATGACTTGGGCGCGCGCGGGCTCATCGGCCGCCCCCGAGCCAGCCGAGGAAGTCGCTCACGCGCCGGTGAAGGTCCGAGGCGCAGGCTGCGATGCCGAGCCAGTCGACGCTGTCGTGCGCGCTCGCGATCACCTTGATCGTCCCATCCTCGGTGTCGAGCGCGACCGCACCGCCGCCGACGGTGATGTGGATCTCGCGTGGCCCATGGATCGGGGTGACGCCATGCCGCTGCGCAACCACGTTCGCGATGGCGCAGAGCTGTCCGCGCACGCCCGGCCGCGGGGTCGGGCGCGTCGTCGGAAGAGGGCTCCGGGCCTCGGCCTCACCTCCACACGCACTCGACACGAGGCGCGGGCCCGGAGCAGTGCCAGCCGCGTCACCGGCGGGCGTCACGAGGGGACTCCGGTGTCGAGCGACACCTCGGTCCACGAGACATCGACGACCCGCGCCTCGTCGGCCAGACGTAGATGCTCACGCCACGCGAGGGCGGCGAGCGTCACGAGGCTCGTGTGCCGACCGACCGCGTGCGCGATGTAGGCGGCCACGAGGTCGCCGGTCGTCAGGCGCTCGGTCGAGACGGCGCGGCGCTGCCAGGGCGAGACCTGGTCGAAGGTGACCATGGAGACGCCGCACGCATCGGCGTAGGCGATGACGCCGCCGCCGAGCACGAGGACTTCGGAGACGTAGGTGGGGGCGGGGCGCGAGTCGGGCATCGGTGCACCTCGTCGTCGAGTGAGGACGAGGCGACCATAGTGCCGTGCGCTACCTGCCGTCAAGCACAAAAATAGTGCTACGCGCTACGGTGCCACCGGAACGAAGTGTCCGTAGGCCGTCCCGAGGATCTCGTGGCGCTCCGGGTAGTACCTGATCTCGTCGCCGCCAGGCTCGACGAGCCACTTCTCTCCGCCCCGCTCCTCGCAGCGCATGAGTTCGCCGAGTCG
>JADZFZ010001129.1 GCA_020854145.1 Deltaproteobacteria bacterium
GTGCGAGTATCACAGGACGAACTGGTCGCCCAGCCGGAGCACGGTGAGGTCGTGCCCGCGGATCTTCGCGCACTCCTTCTCGATGGCGTCCTCGAACGTCGGCTTGAGGTGATAGAGCAACGTCGGGACGTGCTTGTGATCGCGGAGCTTCTTCAGCTCTGCGCGCAGCGTCGTGGGCGTGAGATGACCCGAGCGGGTCGCGAGCGCGGCTTCGGCGGTCGGGAACGAGACCTCGACCATCATGGCGCGGAGATCGCGCTCGACGCTCACGAGCTGCCACAGTCGCTCGGTCGGCCCCGTGTCGCCCGAGTACACGAAGCTGCCGCCGTCGCGACGCGCGATGATGAAGCCGCACGACTCGATCGTGTGGCTGACCAGCACTGCGCGGACCTCGAAGCCGGCGACCTCCGCGGTGGCTTCGGGCTCGATCACGCGGTAGCGGACGGTCGGCCCGTCACCGCAGTCGATCTTCGAGAAGTCTGGCCACACGACGTCGTTGAAGAGGTGCTTCTTGAGCGCTGCGATGGTCCAGCGCGTTCCGACCACCTCGAGCGTGGGGCCGCCGGCCTGGCAACGATTGTCGGCGAGCGTGGGCAGGTCCTTGACGTGGTCGAGGTGCGCGTGGCTGACCAGCACCGAGCGGATGCGGCGTTGGGCGTCGAGCTCCAACGTGCCCGCGGTGGCGCCCGCATCGAGGGCCAGGCAACCATCGAGGAGGAAGCTCGAGGTCCGATGCCGCACGGTCTCACCGCCGTGGCAGCCGAGGACCCGCAGCTCCATCAGCCTTCACCCGGTGACTCGCCCATCTGCAGGAACTCGAGGAAGTCGTGCAGGCGCGCGACGTCGCGCACCACGTAGCCGTCGGGGTCGACCGAGACGAGGTTCAGCTTGATGAGACGCGCGAGGACCGGCTCGACCTCGCGTACCGACAAGCCGACCTGATCGGCGATCTCGGTCGGCGACGAATCGACGAACAGCCCCGCCTCGCGGCGCTCGGTCGACCCCTCCGCGAGGCGTGCGAGCGCGAGGATGACGCGGCTGCGCGGGTCGCGGTGCATCAGGATCTCGATGAGGGCATCGGCGGACGCGAGGCGCCGTGCGAGCTTCTTGATGAGGCGCACGGCGATCTCGGCGTTGCCCAGCACCATCGCCTCGAACGTGCGCGCGTCGATGACGAGCAAGCGCGCCTCCTCGACGACGTCCGCGGTCGCGGTGCGCGGCTTGTCGTTGAGGATGGCCATCTCGCCGAAGAACTCGCCCGGCCCGAGGATGGCGATCGTCTTGGCCACGCCGTGGAGGTCTTTGCTGATCCGGACGCGGCCCGTCTGGATCACGTACATGTGCTCGCCCTGCTCGTCCTCGCGGAACAGGACCTCGCCCACGGCGTAAGCTCGGCCGAAACGCGCGAAGAGCTGGTCGCCCGCCGACATCGCGCGGATCGTAGCGGACCGGGGGCGACGGGGTCCAACTTCCTGGCTCGAGGGTGCGCTTGACACGTTACAGAACACTCGTTATGTAACGTCGAGTCGATGGCCCGGCCCACCACGTTCACCAAGGAGATGATCGTCGCAGCGGCGACCGAGCTGGTCGCGGCCGAGGGCGTGGCCGCGCTCACGACGCGGACCGTGGCGTCGCGCCTCGCTTCGTCCACCGCGCCCATCTACTCGACGTTCGCATCCATCGACGAGCTGCGCGATGCCGTGATCGATCGCGCCCGCGAGCAGCTCCGCCGCGCCACACGCCAGCCATGGACGGACCGACCCTTCCTCAACGAAGGCACCGGGCTCGTCGTGTTCGCGCGGGACAACCCTCGCTTGTTCGCGCTGCTGTTCCTGACGCCCGACGTCGCCACCACCGCGATCCCGAAGGTCTACGCCGACCTGCTCGCCGACATGAAGAAGGACGGGCGGTTCGCCAGCTTCACGGCGCGCGAGCGCGACATCGTCCTCGAGAAGCTCTGGTTCGTCGCCGTCGGGATGGCGACGCTCGCACACGCGGGACGGTTACGCGACGCGACCACCCACGGCATCGTGACCGCGCTCCTCGAGGCGGGCGGTGTCCTCATCCCCGACGCCGTCGAGCGCGTCGGTCGAGCACGAAGGTCCTGAGCGGGACCGCGCTCGCGCGGGTCGAAGCACGACAATTATATGACAGTTGTTCTCTAACATCCGTCGAGGAGGCACCATGCAACCCATTCGGTCGAGGCTCGTTTCGTGGCTCCGGGGCACGCGGACCTGGTGGCTGCTCGCGCTGGGTCTCGCGCTCTTGGCGCTGTCGCACGTGCGCTTCGGCGTCGGAGTGCTCGCGTGGGTCGCGCCGCTGCCCTTCCTCGTCGCGCTTCGCGAGCGCGAGGGATGGCGCTTCCGTGTGGCGTTCGCGGGGGCGCTGGTCCTCGGATACTCGCTCGCGATGTCCAAGATCGTCACGGAGCCGGTTCCCGCCGCGCTCGCGTTCGCCTTCGGGGCTCCGATCGCGCTCGTCCACCTGCCGGCGTATCTGCTGTGGGATCGCCTGGTTCGCCGCGGACGCGACGGCCTGGCGATCCTCGCGTTCGCCGCCGTCTCGAGCTTGGCCGAATGGGCCCAGGCCGAGCGGACGCCTTTCGGCGTGTGGGGCGCCGCCCCGACGTCGCAGGTCGGGAGCTTGCCGGTGCTCCAGCTGCTCGCGCTCGCCGGGATGCCGGGGCTGTCGTTTCTGATCCACGGAGTGGCCGCGACGATCGAGGCCGCGTGGAGCCGGCGCGTGCGTTGGCCCGCCCCTGCCGCGGTCGCGGCGGTCGTGGTCGTCGCGCTCGCGTGGGGTGCGGCGCGTGCCGACCGTCCGAGCACGGGCCCGGAGGTGCGCGCGGCGACCATCCGGACGGAGGCGACCTTCGGCGGGCTGCCCGTCCCGTCGGACGCGGAGCGACGCCGGATCGACGACACGCTCGTCGAGCGCACGCGTGCCGCCGCGGCCGCCGGCGCGACGCTCGTCGTGTGGACGGAAGGCGCGACCCTGGTGTTGCCGCGCGAAGAGGCGGCGTTCCGCGAGCGTGCTGCGTCGGTCGCGCGCGCGCATCGGATCGAGCTCGTCGTCTCCTACGTCATGCCGATCCGCGTGTCGCCGTTGCTCTACGAGAACCGCGCCCGCTGGTACGGGCCCGACGGCGCCGAGCGCCTCGCGTACCTGAAGCACCAACCGGTGCCTGGGGAGCCCGCGGTTGCCGGTGCGGCCCCCGCACCGGCGTTCGAGACGTCGTTCGGTCTCGCGACCGCGGCCATCTGTTACGACTACGACTTCCCGGCGATCGCGCGGGCGCACACGCGCTCGGGCGCCGGGCTCGTCGCGGTCCCGTCGTCCGACTGGCGGGGCATCGACCCCGTGCACACCGAGATGGCCGCGATGCGCGCGATCGAGGGTGGCTTCTCGATCGTCCGCTCGACGCGCTTCGGTCTGTCGGCGGGGATCGACGCGTATGGACGGATGCGCGGACGTGTCTCGACCAACGCGTCACGCGAGCCGTTCATGCTGGTCTCGGTTCCGACGGCGCCCGTTCCGACGCTCTACGCCGCGCTCGGCAACACGGTGCTCGCACCGCTGGCCGTGATCGTCGCGGTGGCGCTCTACGCCCTGTTCGTGCGACGTGGTCTGCGAGCACCAGGCGCGGGCACGACGCAAGGCGTGGACGATCGGGACGACACGGCCGACCGGCACGGACAGCCCGCGTGAACGTGACGACCAACGGGGAGTCGCCCGTGCTCGGCTCCACGTGCGTCGCGTGCGGCGAGCCGTCGAGCTCTCCGCCGCGACACCGGCCGGCAGCCGTCCAGCCCTTCGCTCAGATCGGCTCGCACGCGCACGTGTCCACGTTGCAGAAGATGTCCACACCGACGCACCGCTCGCCGCAGCCCTCGCAGTTCATCGGCCCGCATCCGAGGCATGCACCACGACAGCAGAAGCGCGTTCCGTTGCACGTGGTGCCGTCCTCGCGAGGCGTCCACGTCGTCGTGCTCGTCGTCGGGGCGCACACGCGGCACTCGTTGGTCGGGCTGGCGTCTCCCTCTCCCCAGCAGACGCCGTCGATGAGGCAGCTCCCGCCGGTCACCGCGTGATCGCACTCCCCGCTCGCGGGGATGCACAGGTCGACGGTGCAAGGCACTCCATCGTCGCAGGACACGTCGTCGTGGCGGCAACGACCGCTCGCGCAGCGCTCCGTCGTGCACGCGTTGCGGTCGTCGCACTCGACGTCCTCGACGCACTCGGGCGGCGGAGGGGGTGGCGGCGGCGGTGGGGATGGCGGTGGCGGCGGGACCGGTATCGCTGCGTCGCCCGCGTCGGGTCGTTCCGTGCTGGCCTCCTGCCCGCGCGCATCGGCGCTCGCGTCGCGCGGGCGATCGACTCCGGCATCGCGCGACGCATCGATCGCGGCGTCCATCTGCGTCGAGCCGTCGCAGCTCGGAGCGTGCTCGGCGCCCGGCAACGAGCACGGGTCGACGTCGGCGGACCGGCAGGTCCCCTCTTGGCACGTCTCGTTCGCGTCGCACGTGACCTCGATGCAGTCGGCCGCGAGGCGCAGCGGGAGCGTCAGCCGCGCTCCACGCAGGAACACCAGCTTCGCGCGCGCGACCACGTACGCATCCCCTGCGACGGATCCGGTCGCCTCGAACCGATAGAGCACCCGGCCAGGATCGGAGCCGCCGCGTGGCGAGACCGACACCGAGTAGGGGCGAAGGCGTGTCCCGTCGTAGCTCGCCGCACCCTCGTACGACACGGGATCGCCCACTCCATCGGCCCGCGACACGATCAACGCGATCCGGTCGAGTCGCATCGGCAGACCCGACGACGCCTCGCTCACGACGACCTCGATCGATGTCCGCTCGGTCTCGGTCTCGCACCCGCAGAGCACGACCAGCAGCAGGAGCGCCGCATCCACGAATCGACGCGAGGCGGTCGTCGCCCGGCGACCGAGCGCGCGTCCGTCCATCAGCGCTCGACCGAACGCATCGTGCTGCCCACGAGCACGCCCGCCGCGAAGTACGCCCCCGACGACGACGCGGGCAACACGTCGAACGTGTGGGAGTGCGCGTACGGAACCAGCTCGCGCCCGACGACGCGGACGCCGTCGAGCACGTCGCCCACGCCCACGTCCGCCGCGTCTCGGCCGTCGGCCATCGGGTGCCGAGGGCTCACGACGACCGTACGACCCGATGCGAGCTCGAGCGCGACCATGCGGTGACCCGGAACGACCGCGACACGTTGCACGCGCTCGAGAGGCACGACGACCACGCCGTCGGGCTCCACGCTGAAGACGAGATCGCCGGCGGCCAGCTCGCGCATCGGACGTTCGCCGAAGGGTGTCGCCACCGGCGTGTCCGGCGAAGCGCAGTTGCACTCCCAGCAACAGCGGAAGTCTCTCGGCGCACAGAAGCCGGAGCCCCCGGCACGCGGCGTGTTGCAGACCGGACGCGCTGGGTCGGTGCACTCGGCGTCCGACGCGCACGGCGTCGAGCACAGGCATGCCTGTGTCGGTCCGCCCGCCGGGCAACACTGGCACTCCAGCCCTGGAGTCGCGCAGGCACCCGTCATCATCCCGCCACACTCGTCCATGCTCGGGCCGACGTCGGGGGCAGGCCCCGTGTCGGTCGGCGCGGGTCCGAGGTCACCGGCGGGGGTCGCGTCGTCCGGCGCAGGCCCCGCGTCTGCCGGCGGTCCCAGGTCCGCGGCGCCTGGCCCCACGTCGGGCCCGGGCACACGGCCGTCCGCACGCGCGTCTGCGCCCGAGTCGCCGGACGCGGCCCCATCGTCGCCGCAGGATCCCAAGCAGGCTGCGAGCGCGATCACCACGACAACCACTGAACGACGCCTCATCGAAGCCTCCCGCCGACGTGTGTGGCGATGGGCGATCGTAGAGCTTTCGCGCCCACGCGTCGCGCCCGTCGTGGGAAGCGGAGCCTCGCGCACGGCGTAGCCTCGAAACGTGGGGCTCCCGGCTCGTCGCGTCTCGACGTTCACACCGATGCACACGGCCTTGGCGGCGATGTGCCTCGGGGCGTGCATGGGCCCGACGCGGGACACGGGCCTGACCGACCCGGCGCTCTCTTGGCGGCTTCCTCTCGTTCGACGCGCCCTCGGCCGCGACGTCGACGCCACCACGTTGCGCTACGACGTGCGCTCGCACGACGGCCGTTGGACGTACGACACGCTCGTCGATGGCGCCCGGTACGCCGAGCGGCGTGAGCGCGCCGACGGTGCCTCGACGTACGCGTTCGGCGTGGACGAGCGCGGTGGGTGGCTCCGCGTCGGCGAACGAGGGCCCGTGCTCGAAGCCGATGACACGTGGATCCGCGAGGCCCACACGCGCAGAGCGGTCCTCGGGCTCGGCTTCGCACGCCCGCGACGATTCGAGACCGCCGTCTTCGTCGGCGTCTTCGGCGCCCACTGGGAGCTCGCCTACCGCCCGCGCCGCGGCCGCACCGTCACGGTCGAGATCGATCGCACGACCCAGCTCCCGCGGTCCTTCGACGCGCACGACGACTTCGGTCGCATCAGCGCGTGCGAGGGTCTGCAGTGGCGCCGCGAGCGCCGTCGCACCTTGCTCGTCCGGGCAAGTTGCTGGGCCATCGCGGGCCGACGCAACCGGCGCATCGACACGCAGCTGCGACTCGTCGCAGCCTCGCCCCTTCGTGACCGCCCGTCACCCGCGTGGGCACGCGCCGACGATCGCGTTCCGCTTCGGCCTCTTCGCCGTCCCGAGTCGTTCGCGTTCTCCGACCCCCTTCGTCCGCTCGTGCCGGTCGACGACGGTGACGAAACGAACCTCTCGATGCTCGTGCTCGACAGCGGCGCGTCGCACACGACGCTGTCCAAGTCGCTCGCGCGGAAGCTCGGCGTCGTGCCCACCGGCGAGGTGCCGCTCTACAGCGAGCCGCCATGGCTCGCGGCCAACGATCTCTGGATCGGCATCGTGCCGCGCATGCGGATCGGCAACGTCGAGCTCCACGGCGTACGCGTATGGGTGGCGGACGACGAGCGAGGCATCCAAGGCTCCGGCCTGCTCGGCCTCGACTTCTTCCGGCGCTACGTGATCGAGCTCGACGGCTCCGCACGGCGCATGACCTTGTTGCCTCGCTCCACGTTCCGTCCTGCCGCCGGCCACGCGCTGATGCGCACGTTCGGTCTCGGTCGGTCGCTCCTCGTTCGCGGCGAGGTGATCGGTGTCCAGAGCGGAGAGCTCCTGCTCGACACGGGCGCACCTCTGGGCGTCGTCGTCCACAGCCCGATGATGGCGGCCGTGCACCCACGCCGGCGCGGCAGCGACATCCAGCTCGGCGTCGGGCGCGACGTCGGTCGCAGCCCCGACTACGTCGCCGAGATCGCCGGGTTGCGGCTCGGGCCCTTCCCGTTGCCCGCGATGCCCGCCATCGGCCGCGATCGCGAGCGCGAGCGCCTCGGCGGAGCGGTCGCGCTCGTCGGCATGGGCGTGATGAGGCATTTCCGGCTCGCGTTCGACGCGTCTTCGCAGTGGCTCTATGCCTGGCCCGGCGAGAGCTACGGCGCGCTCGTCCGTGCTGGCGTGGAGCTCGAGGACAACCTCGAGCCGAACCGTGGCGCGCGCGTGTCGCGAGTCGTCTGCCTCGGTGAAGGCGGGTGCGCGTTCGGCGGGCTCGAGCCCGACGACGTCGTGGTGCGCATCGAACGCGAGCGCGTCCGCGATGCGCGGCACGCGGGCGCGCTGATCCGCGACACCGACCGGGCGACCCTCGGTATGACCGTCGAGCGCGGTGAGCGGACGCGCGTGCTCGAGGTGGCGCTCGCCGACATGCCGTCGCTACGTCGCGAGCCGAGAGCACGCGGCGCCCGCCAGGCAGGCGCCGCGGCCGAGTGATCAGGGCGGATCGACGTCGAGCGTGTACCGACCGGGGTTGGTGTCGACGAAGATCCAGTAGCCCGCGCTGCCGTCCGCCGAGAAGCTCGTCTCCACGGTGGTCCCGTCGGTGTTCGCGCAGGCGACCTCCGTCGCGCTCGTGCAGCTCATTCCCTCGCGTGCATAGAGGGTCGCGTTGCCGACGTTGCTGGTCCGCGTGAGCCGGAGCTCGACGCCGCCGCCCGATTCGGTGCGCATGCGGAGCACGTCCTCGACCGGGCTGATGGTGCCGCCGCCGCCGCCGCAGGAGCCTGCTTGTGCGCCGCCGCGGAACGGGACCTCGCCGTACAGCGTCCCTCCGGCGCTCACGTCGAACGACGGCGGCATCGTGCTGCCCGTGCCGCAGACGCCGCTCGATGTGGGCGGCCCGAGCGCGACGTTGAGCGTGTAGGCGCCGGCCGCGGCCGTCGAGTAGCCATCGACGAAGATGTAGAGCGTCGTGCCGAACACGTCGCTGCCGACGTTGCGCAGCCAGACGCGCGAGCTCGTGGTGCCGCCCGTGCGGATGTCGTCGTCGCAGACGCGGTACGAGGGGGCGCTGGTCCCGCCGCCACAGCTGTCTGCGACCGCGACCACCGTGTCGAAGCCCGAGCCCACGGTGTCGACCGTCAGGTCGTGACGACCGCGGAACTCGATCGAGTAGACGACGTCCGGTGCCGTCGAGCCGCCCTCGGAGCAGCCCGAACGGTGGTTGTGGACGTAGCCCGTCGTGTTGCCGGTGAGGGTCGCGCGGCCGGTCCCGTCCAGCGTGATCGGGATCGCCGTCGCGCACGTCTCGCCGCCCGTCGGCGTGCACGGCATGTCGGTGCCGTCGCAGTCCTCGTCGACGCCGTTGCCGCAGACCTCGGTCGCGCCTCGGAAGACACCGGGATTGGCGTCGTTGCAGTCGTCGCCCCCGACGCAGGCCATGCCGTCGACCGTCGCCGCGGGATGCCCGTCGTCGTCTGCGTCGCGCGGCGTGCTCACGCACGCTTCGAGACCGCGATCGCAGAAGTCCGCGGTGCACACGTTGCCGTCGAGACAGTCGGGCTCCACCGTCGGCTGACACCCGACACCGCCGATGCACGCGACCCCGTCGCAGAAGTTGCCCTCGCACCGCGTGCTGTCCGGCGTGAAGGTGCAGCCGTTCGCGTCGCGTCCCGGATCGGTCGGCGCGCAGACGTCGTGCGTGCAGTCGATCCCGTCGTCGCACGAGCCGTGGTCGAGCTCGTGGACGCAGCCGCCGTCGCCGCACCGATCGACCGTGCAGTGCATCCCATCGTCGCAAGTCGGAGGCGTGCCGCGCACGCAGCCGGTCCCCGGCGCGCTCGCCGAGCAGGTCTCCTGCCCGTTGCAGAAATCGCCGTCCTGACACTCGGCATCCGTCACGCAGTGACGCGCGAGACACCCGTCGGTGGGCGAGCAGATCTCGCCGTCGCCGCACAACGTCCCGTCGGCGACGAACTCGCACGTTCCGTCGTTGCACCGGTCGAGCGTGCACGCGATCCCGTCGTTGCAGGGCGTCGGGCACGGACGCGGCCCGGTGTCGACGGGCGTCGCGTCGGCGCCGCCGTCCACGGGTGGCGGCGGCGGTGGAGGCGGCGGCGGCGGTGGAGGCGGCGGCACGATCCCATCGAGACCGGCCTCCGGACCCGGCCCGGGCCCCGTGTCGATGCGCGGACCCGTGTCGCGACCGCCATCCATCGCGCGGCCGCTCGGCTCGAGCCGCGACTCGTCGGGGCTGACGAGCCCGCTGCACCCGGTCAGCGACAGAAGCCCCACGAGACATCCGAGGATCCGTGACCGAAACATGCCTACCTCCAAACGCAACGAATCGCTACATCTCGACGTCAGAAGTCGCCGCGTAACACGAGCCCCGCGGCGTCCGGCCCGGCCACGGGGATGGCACGGAGGCGGGCCGAGGCGCGTTGCGACCCGCCGTCGTCCTCCTCGTAGGTGACGAGAAAGTAGACCGCAAAACCGCCAGCAACCAAGGAGGACACCAGAAGGATGTCGCTCGTGAGCGCCAGCGTGTCGGCCGAGCTGGCGTCGTCGCGGCCTTGTCGCTGCAACGCAGCGAGGTCTTCATCGTTCGCGTAATCGCCGCGCTCGATGCGTCGCGCAGTGGCGTCGAAGTCGCTGTCGGCTCCGAGCGCCATCGCGCCGGTCACGGTACCGCCGACGAACAGCGCCACTGCAGCGCCGCCGGCGATCAGGAACGGTGTCGAAAGGAATCTGGATCCGCCGCCACCCCCGGTGTCGGGCTCGGTGTGCTCGGGTGGCGGCGCAGCCTCCGCCTGTCCCCCGCGCGCGCCTCCCCCGCCCGGCGGACGGCCGCGTCCACCCGGACGCCGCGGCGGCCCGCCTTCGCCCGAGACGGAGACCGCGGTCGCACCTCCGCCGGCGCCACGACGCAGCTCCACGGTGATCGTCGTGCGCTCGCCCGCGACGGCCCGGAACGTCTCCGAGTGCGGGCGATACCCGTCGGCGGTCACCTCGAGGCGGTGGTCTCCCGCGATGAGCCGAACCGGCGTTCCCGCCGTCGTCTGCACGGCTTCGCCATCGATCCGCGCGCGCGCGGCCGCCGGCGCGAGCTCCAGCACGAGGTGGCCCACCTGACGCTCGAGCGCGGCGATCGCCCGCCGCACCTCGGCCTGTCGTCCCGCCAGCAAGTCCGGCGGCGCTTCGGTCAGGAATCGTTCGTAATGGAACAGCGCCTCGACCGGCCGCCCGAGCCGCTCGTAGCAGTTGGCCATGTTGACTCGAACGGCCGGGTGCGGGCGGAGGCGGTAGGCCTCCTGGAACGCCTCGAGCGCGCTCTCGTAGCTTCCATCGCCGAACCGCTCGACGCCCAGCTGGAAGGACGCTCGCGCACGTGTCTGGTCGTCTTCCTGGGCCAGCGCCACGGTGGCGAACGATGCTGCGATCAGCGCAGCGATCGCCGCGGCTGCGAGCGTCGCCCATCCCCCCCTGCGTTGCTTCGTCGACATCGACTACTCCTCCCGTCGTCCTCGCCGCCTGGCGCGACGCCACACGACAACCATCACCAAGCCGATCCAAGCCCACGCGCTGGCCGTCCACCGCGCCGCACCGCGTGCTCCGGGGACCGCACAGTCACAGTCATCTTCGCTCCGGTCGCCCGAACCTGCATCCGCATTCATCGCGGCGTCGGCTTCCGGGGCATCGCCGTCGGGCTCGCCCGTCCCGCCATCCGGCCGCGGCCCGGCGTCGAGCCCGAAGAGATCCTGGATGGCGCGCCACGCGACCGGGCACACCTCGGCGGACCGCGTGCCGGCTCCGCACTCGACCTGCCCCGTGAGCTGCCGGTACACGAGACGTGGCTCGAAGGTCTCGCCGCCATTGGTCGATACTCCCACGGCGAAGCCGTCCGCGAAGTTGTCGGCGCACACCCAGAGCTCGTCTCCGCGGCTCGCCAGACAGCGCACCGCGAGGTCGGTCAGCACGGGGCTCCACGTCCGACCGCCGTCGTCCGAGGCGTGCAGACCCTTGTCCTCACCGCCGTACCAGACGCGCGACCCATCCTGCGAGAACGCGACCGCGGACAGGTCGCCGCTGACGCTCGCCACGTCGTCCCACGTCTCGCCGCCGTCCTCCGTCAGCATCAACGCGTCGGGCTCGTCCACGTAATGGCGCCACACGAGCACGCGGAGCGGGTCGGTCGGATCCACCGCACCGAGCAGGAGCGTCGTCGCACCGAGGAGCGGCACGTCGACCGAGGTCCACATCCCACCCGAATCGTCGGAGCGCGCGAAGAACCCGGTGCGCGGCTCGAGACGCACACCCGCGAGATACAGGCGCTCGGGCATCGACGGCGCGACGCGCACGCCTTCGGGCAGATCCCCTTCCGGAAAGCGCCCTGCCGAGGGTGTCCACGTCTCGCCGTCGTCCTCGGAGACGTAGACGCGATTCTCGAAGCTCCCGAGCGAGGTCGCCGCGATCAGCCGCGTGCGATCGGTCGGGTCGTTGTCGGTGTCGATGATCGGAACGTTCTCGAGCTCGGCGAGGGAGAGGTCCGCGCCGCAGAAGGTCTCCGTTCGGTAGAGCCCCTTGAACAGCCCGAGCACCACCGGCCCCGAAGTCGTCGCCTGGATCGTCGGGTTCTCCGTCGTCTGCCACCCGATGGCCTCTTCGCACACGACCCGCCACGAGACGCCCCGGTCCTCCGACACGAGCAGCCCGAAGGTCGCCTGCGCGAAGATCGTGTCTTCGTCGGTCGGATGGAACGCGAGCCGTCTCGTGTTCGGCGGACCGCCGTGGGCGTCCGCCATCGACGCCGGGATCACGACGCCGACGGTCGTCGCGAGCAGCGCGACGCCAAGGAAGCGACCAAGCATGCGCAAAGGATACCGCGGGCCGCCTCGGGGGCCGTGGTACACCTTCGAGTCGTCGCGCGAGGATGGCGGAACGGCAGACGCACTGGGTTTAGGTTCCAGCGCCGAAAGGCGTGAGAGTTCGAGTCTCTCTCCTCGCACCGGCCGCGCGCTCCGCGCCGGCCTTTGCTCCGACCGTTCGGGCGTCTCACGCGACGCCCGTGAGATCCTCGAACGCGGTGTAGTACGCGCGGCGAAAGACCTCGAGCGTGGAGGCGCTCGCGACGGAGCGGTGCGTGACGCTGTTGCGGACCTGCGCGAGGACCTGCAGCCGGTGAGCGAGCCGGACCGTACGCTCGGCATCGGCCGACCCGACCTGCAGGACGTTGCGCGCGCCGCTCGGGTGATCGACCGCGAAGAAGAGCATCAGCCGCGACCACTCGGTGACCGACTTCGGCGAGTCGGGCGATCGACCTTGGCGCTCCGACAACGATCGAAGCGCGTGCACCGCGGCACGAAGCGGGACCTCGACGCGAAGGGCGCCGACGTCGACGGGGTCGGCCCAGCGCTCGTCGAGCCATCGGTGATAGGGAGGCCACACGACGGCGGACAGCCGATCGGTGAGCTCCCACAAGTCGCCGGGACGCGCTTGCATCGACGCCAATCGCGGAGCGAGCCAGGCGTGCAGATAACCCTCGAGGGACTTCATCCACAGCACGATGGGCGCCGCGCAGTCGGCATCGACCCCGGCAGCCGTCGACGAGTACAGCATCTCCGCCGTGCGTAGGCTCTTGGCGAGGGCAGCGAAGCCGCGCACCGCCGACAGACGCGGCCACGTCGGGAAGTGCTCGGTGATCGCGCCGTCCACCGAAGGCCCGGGAGCGAACGACGGACGCGCCATCTCGAGCGCGCGCAGCTTGAGCGACAGGAGCGACTCGTAGATCGGGTGATCGGGTCCGGCGCGATCGAGAGCGCCGTCGAGCGCACCGGCGAGGCTCGAGGCATCTCCGGAAGGAAGCACGATGCGCGACGCGGTGCGGAGCGCCATCGCTTCGTCGGGGCTGCGCGACACGAAGTCGATCACGCGCGTGGTCGCGTCGACGCTCCCGAGCGCCAGCAACCCGAGCGCGGCCCGCTCCCCGATCGCCGTGTCCGCATCGTCCAGCGCGCCCACCAGGGCCGGTGCACAATCGGCGCCCGCGATGCGTCCGAGCGCCGTCACGGCTTGCTCGCGCACGCGCGGAGACTCGTCTTCCGCCAACGCGACGATCGTCTCGACCGGCACGGCCTCGGGGAGGAGCCCCGCCAGCCGTGTCGCAGCCGTCCGCATCTTCGCGTCCTTGGACGCGACGAGCTTTCGCAGGCGCTCGTGAAGGCGTGCGAAGGCGGTCGAGAGCGCCGCAGCAGGCGTGCTCTTTCGCGGCGCGCCCGCGTCGTCGCGTCGAGACGCGTCGAGGCCGACCGCGCGCTCGACTGCGAAGCTCGCGGCACGCAGCACCTCCGGGTCGCTCTCGCGGATCCAGAGCGCGACCAGGTCCACGAGACGCTCCTCCGAGCCGATCTCCGCGAGGCCGACGAAAGCCGCGAGACGGAGATCCGCGCGCGACTCCTCCCGTCGAACCAGCTCCACGAGATCGGGAACGAGGCTCTCTGCGTGCACGTTGCCCGCGACGTACGCCGCGCGACGCCGAACGACCGGGTCGGCATCGCGGATCGCCGCGCGCAGGATCCCTTCGACGCGCGCCCGCTCGGGCGCGGCGAAGCCGACGGGCCCTGCTGCGAGCTGCATCGCCCACAGCAGCGCGCTGCGAAGGGCGGGCTCCTGCTCCGCAGCGAGCGGCTCGAGGTGCTCGAGGACGTAGCCGGGCGCGGCGAACGCACCGATGGTCTGTGCAGCGGCCACGCGTACCGGAACGTCGCCCGCCGTGAGCGCGAGCGAGACGAGCGCCTCGCGCTCCCACGTCTCGTCCGCCTCGATCGATCCGGCAGCGCGGGCACGCACAGCCACCCCGAGGCGCTCGTCGGTGGCGAGGCGGACCAGCATGCGGGTCACCTCGGGAGCGCGCACCTCCGCCACGACTTGGATGACACCCTCCGGATCGTCGGGAAGCAGGAGCTCCGCCTGCTCGAGCACGTCGCCGATGGGCAACGTGCGCAGCCGACGCGCGAGCGAGGCACGGACGGCGCGATCGCGCTCGGTCAACGCCGCCAGGATCCGCTCGTCCGCGCGCGACCGGCGCGCCGACTCGAGCGCGTACGAGGCCAGCCCCGCGCAGACGCGCAGCTCCGCATCCTCGTGACGCGCGAGCGCAGGCAGCGTGGTCGCGATCACCTCGCAGCCCATCTCCGCGAGATAACGGACGGCCGCGAGCAGCACCTCGCGCGGCGGGTCGGCCTGCATGCGGGCGAGCGCGGCCCCCTCCCCTTCGCGCGAGCGCATCTCGGTCAACGCCGAGAGCGCCGCCGCGGCTTCGAGCGCCGGACCGTCGATCAGCGGCACGAGCTGCTTCGCGGCGCTCCCCGCTCCCATGCGCCCGAGCGAGGCGACGGCAGCGAGCCGGATGGGACGCGGCGTCCCGTCCGAGAGGAACGCCGCGACGTATGCCTCGAGCGCCGGGAACGCGAGGCCCCCTGCTGCAGCGACCGCAGCAGCGACCACCTCCTCGTCGTCGTCGGCGAGGCGGGCGTGGACGTACGGCACGAGCCACGCGTTGCGGAACGCGCGCCCCATCGCCAGCAGCAGCCCCGCGCGCTCGCGCGGCGCATCGGTCTCGCGCGCGACGTCGAGCAGCGCGAACGCAGCGCGCTCTGCGACGTCCCAGCTCGCGCCGAACGCGCGACCCGCGAGCGATCCGAGGCCACGACACGCGTCGATGCGCGCGACCGACGTCGGCGCATCGTGCGCCGCCGCCGCGAGCGCCGCGAGCGCGTCCTCCGAGGGCAGGCGACCTTCCTCCAACGCGCGCAACAGGGATCGACGGTCGGTCATCCGCCTGCGAGCGTATCCGCCCGCGAGAAGATGCGGTACGGCGCGGCCACGACCGCCGCATGCTCGATCGGCGGCGGCCCTCGGCGGTTGGCGCGTGAAGCTGCTTGCGTCGATCGCGGCGTCGTATCTTGAGGCGCCATGACCGAGCGCACGATCGTCGCGTCGGCGACCAATCTCCTGGCGCGCGGGTACCTGGTCGTGCCCACCGATCGGAGGTCGCGCGAGGGCGCGCCCGTCAACGGGCTCTTCGCGGTGGCGCGCGCGATCGAGCGGGTCGTCGCGGGAAAGACGCCCGCGCGTGCGGTCGCGGTGATCGACGCTGCCGCGCCCGCGCCCGAGTGGCCCGAGCCGCTGCGCCGGCAAGTCGCGTCGCTCCACGAGCTGTTGCACGCGCTCGGGCTCCGGGTCGTGGTCGCGCCCGACGAGGTCCACGTGGTCGCGTCCTATACGCGGGCCGCGCGCGATCGCGGTGACGACGTGATCGTGGTCGGTGCCGACAAGCGCTTCGCGCAGCTCGTGAGCGATCGACTCTGGTGGTACGACGCCAACAAGGACGTCCGCTACACGCCCGAGATCGTGCGCAAGCGGTTCGGCGTTCCGCCGGCTCGGGTCGCCGATTGGCTCGCGCTCGTCGGCGACGACGATGCGCTGCCCGGAGTGGCAGGGATCGGCGCGAAGGGCGCCACGACGCTGCTCGAATCCCATGCGTCGGTGGAGGCCGCGCTCGCGACGGTCGACTCGCTCGAGGGCAGGCTCGGCAAGGCGTTGCGGGCCGCGCGCGACGGCGTGGCGCAGGAGCTCGCGCGAGCGCGGCTCGACATCCGGCGCGATCTGCCGATCCCTCTCGATGCGTTGGCGTATGCGCCGGTGGATGCGGCCGCCCGCAACGCGACGTACGACCGCCTCGGCTTCGTGGAGCTGCTCGTCGCAGACGACGCAGCGATCCGCGTCGAGGTGTGCACGACGGCGGCGGCGGTGCAGAGCGCGATCGTGCGGTTCGGGAACGCTGCCGTCGCGGTGCACGCGCTGCTGGAGGATCCCGCCCCCTCGCGCGAGGAGCTGATCGGCGTCGCGCTCTCGGTCGGCGATGGCGCGGCGAGCTACGTCCCGGTCGCCAGCGCGGGGTGGGAACCTCTGGCCGCATGGCTCGCGGATCCGAGGGCGCCGAAGCTCGGTCACGACCTCGTCGCGATCCGCGTGGCGCTCGCTCGCATGGGCGTCGCGCTCGCAGGCGTGGCCGGCGACTCCGCGTGCGCCTCGCACCTCACGCAGCCGAGCAACTGGGCTCCGCACGATCTCCCGGTCGTCGCGAAGCACGCGCTCGGACGCGCGCTGCCCGACGACGACTCGGTCCGCGGCGTCGGCCACGGACGCAAGCGCTGGAGCGCGCTGCCCATCGCGCGCGCGGCGGACGTCGCGGGCGGGAGAGCCGACGCTTCGGCCGCCGTGTGGAGGTCGCTTTCGCCGGACGTGCCCGCGGCGCTGATGGCGGAGTACCTCGAGCTCTCCGAGACGTGCGCGCGCATGGAGCTCACCGGCCTGACCGTCGATGCGACCGAGCTCGAACGCACCGAGCACGCGTTCGCGGCGATCGAGGCCGAGCTCGGCACGCAGATCGAGGCGCTCGCCGGGCACCCGTTCAACATCAACTCGACCAAGCAGCTCGGCACCGTGCTGTTCGAAGAGCTGCGCCTTCCGATCGCGAGCCACACCAAGACCGGCTGGAGCACATCGACCGAAGCGCTCGAGAAGATCGAGCACGCCCATCCCATCGTGCCGCTCGTCATTCGGTGGAGGCTCTTGCGCCGGCTGCGGGACAGCTGGGTGATCGCGCTGCGCGGCTGCATCGACTCCGACGGGCGCGTGCACTCGCGCTTCCACCCCGCGCGCTCGTTCTCCGGTCGGCTCGTCAACACCAACCCCGACCTCGGCCGTGTCCCGGGGCGCACGCCGGAGATGGCGATGATCCGTCGCGCCTTCGTCGCAGCGCCGGGGCACGTGCTGATGTCGGTGGACTTCAACCAGCTCGGCCTGCACGTGCTCGCGCACCT
This sequence comes from Deltaproteobacteria bacterium, assembly GCA_020854145.1. Lineage (GTDB taxonomy): Bacteria > Myxococcota_A > Polyangia > Polyangiales > JADZFZ01 > JADZFZ01. The sequence goes on from JADZFZ010001129.1 coordinate 17,254, forward strand.
GACGAAGGACCCTGCGCTCGTCGAGCCGCTCCGGCGCCGCGACGACATGCACGCGCTCACGGCGTCGGCGGTGCTCGAGAAGCCGGTCGAAGCGATCACGTACGACGAGCGCCAGCTCGGCAAGGTCGTCAACTTCGCCACCTTCGCGGGCCAGGGAGCGAGCGCCCTCGCGCTGCAGCTCGGCCTCGAAGCCCAGGAGGCGAAGCAGATCATCGAGCGTTTCGATCGCCGTTACGCGCTCGTGCGTGCGTTCCAGGACGAGCAGCTCCGGCTCGCCCGCGAGCGCGGTCACATCGTGACGATCGCCGGCAGGAGGTGGCCCATCGGCGGGCTCGAGTCGCTCGACCCGCTCGTGCGGTCCTACGCCGAGCGTCTCGCGCGGCGCGCGACGCACGAAGGGTCCGTCGCCGACGTCTCGCGTCGCGCGCTCCTCGAAGCCGACCGAGCCCTGCGGCGCGCGGGCCTCGCCGCCGCTCCCGTTCACGAGATCGTCGACGAGGTCCTCTTCGAGGTGCCCGAGCACGAGCTCGCCGACGCGGCCCGGCTCGCGAGCAATGCGATGCGCCACGCGTTCGAGCTCGAGGTGCCCCTCGCCGTCGGCGTCGAAGCGGGCCCGAGCTGGGCGGACCTCGCGCCGGTCACGCTCGGCTGAGGTCGCTCGTGCCGAATGGCGGCACGGAGGGCGTGAGGCGTGAGAGGCTCGCGCCGTGTCGAGCGCCAACGCACCCAGAGATCCTGCGCAGAAGAAAGGCCCGTTCGCGTTCTGGACCGAGCGGCCGCTCTACGTGCGGATCGTCGTCGGGCTCGTCGTGGGCGTTGGGCTCGGTCTCGTCCTCGGACCCGACGCCAAGACGCTCGACGTTCCCGCGCGTCTCGTCCTGCGGCTGCTCGGCGCGCTCGCGCCCGCGCTGATCCTCGTCGCCGTGATCCAGGCGCTGCTCAAGGCCGACATCCGCGGCGGGATGGCGGTGCGCCTGGTGGGGCTGCTGGCGCTCAACACGTTGGTCGCGATCGGGATCGGGCTCGCCGTCGCGAACGTGATCCGTCCAGGCGAGGGCGCGAGCTTGGCGCGACCCGACCGTGCGCCGGCGGTGCGCGGGGACGTGCTCACGCAGATCCTCGACAACGTCCCCGACAGCCTCGTCAAGCCATTCGTCGACAACAAGGTCATCGGCGTCGTGATGCTCGCCATCGTGTTCGGCATCGCGATGCGCCGTCAGGAAGGGCACCTGCGACGGACGGCCGAAGACCTGACGGCGCTCGCGTTCGATTGCCTGATCGTCGTGCTGCACTGGGTGATCGCGCTCGTTCCGTTCGCCGTGATGGGCAAGGTCGCGAGCATCCTCGGCACGAGCGGTTTCGCGCCCTTCGTCGCGCTCGGGAAGTTCGTGCTCGCCGTGCTCGTCGCCCTCGCGCTGCAGGCGACCTGGTACCTGGTGAGGATCCGGATCGGATCGTGGGTGCGTCCGCTGCACCTCCTGCGAGGCACCCGCGACGCGCTCGTCATGGCGTTCTCGACCGCGAGCAGCACCGCCACGATGCCGGTGACGTTCGAGACGCTCAAGGACAACGTCGGTCTGCGCGAGCGCTCGGCGAGCATGGGCGCGCTCGTCGGCGCGAACTTCAACAACGACGGCACGGCCCTCTACGAAGCGATGAGCGCGCTCTTCATCGCACAGCTGATCGGGGTCGAGCTCAGTCTCTGGCAACAGGTGCTCGTCATCATCACCTCGGTGGTCGCGTCGGTGGGCGCTGCAGGGATCCCCGAGGCTGGGCTCGTCACGATGACGCTCGTCTTCACCGCCGTGGGTCTGCCGACCGAGTACATCGCGCTCCTGCTCACGGTCGACTGGTTTCTCGATCGCTGTCGTACGGCGATCAACGTGATGGGGGACATGAACGTCTCGTGCTTGCTGGACGGCAAGACCAAGCAGGAGCCCGAGGCGCCACCCCCGGAGCAGCCCGCGGTGCCTGCACCGACCTCCTCACCGGAGGGATCGTAGGGGGGATAGTAGCCGAGAGGGCAACGAAGCCCGAGCGCAGATCACTGGCTGGCGCGTGCCGCGGTCGCGCGAAGGTAGTTGCGGATCCGGAAGCTCATCCCGTCGTCCATGGCCTGCATCAGGTCGGCCATCGCGCCGTCGTAGTCGCCGCCGTGGTAACGCGCACCGCCGAGCGCGAGGCGCACGGGATACCGGTGCGCGAACGGAGTCAGATCCTGCAGCGCCTGCAGCCGCGTCGCGGGACGCACGCCTTTCAGCCGCGTCGCGCGGTACCCGTGGAACACGAAGAGCTCGAACGCGTCGAGCTCGCGTGTCCGCTCGTCGCCCGCCACGACGTTCCATCGTGCCTTCGCGAACACGGCGATGGCCGCGAGCGGCACGTCGGGCTCGGGCACGGCGCGCGACGGACCGGGACGCAGAAGCCCCCCGCGCGTCAGCGTATCGACGAGATCGCCACCGAGCTCGGCGCGTAACGCGCGACCTCGCGCAGTCGGCTGGCCCAGCACCTCGACGAAGCTCCACACGTGCTCGGCCCTGAGCGCCCGAAGCGCGTTGCGACCGTGGCTCAGCTCGATCTGCCCGAGGAACCGCCGGAAGTCCTCCTGCGCCTGCACCGTCAGCTGCTCGCCACCGGGCGCCAGGCTCGTCGTGCCATAACGTCGGAACGCGTCGTCCGCCGCCGCCACCGTGGAGTCGCGCGGCAGCCGTGCCCGCACCACATCGTCCGCACGACGTTGCTCGGCCGCCTCCCCAGCGAGGATCACGATCGGTGGTGGCAGCGGCGGCGGCACCTCGCGTGGCACCGCCGCGATGCCCAGCCAGACCGCGCACGCGGCCACGAACGCCGCGGGCACCGCCGCGCCTGGCGGGGGTCGGCGACTCCGAGCTTGCTTGACTACCGACATGTCCCGAGTAAGACGGCCCGCGTGTCGCAGGACGCGCGCGTCCACGAGAGGTTCGAGCGCAGGCTGCGAGTGCGCTTCCAGCACGACGGGGTCGAGCGGGAGGGCATCACGCGCAACGTCAGCCTCGGCGGGATGTTCATCGTGCTCCCGGGCGATTTCCCGCCCATCGGGACCGAGCTGAAGGTACGCGTCCGCCTTCCGGCGCTCAAGGACGACACCGAGCTGGCGGTCACGGTGCGATGGACGCACGCGGACGGCATCGGAGTCCAGTTCGGCCAGCTGCGGGCACGCGAGGCATGGGCGCTCAACAAGCTCATCGCCGAGCCGAAGAGCTGAGCGCCCTCCACACGCTCCATCGCGCATCGCGGTAAACCGGCGCGTAGAGCTCGGGCATCGCCGAGATCGGCCCGGGGCCGCCCCGCACGAGCACGTACTCGTACCATGCGAGCTCCTCCGGGATGCGGACGCGCTGAGGCTGCCATTCCCATCGCGAGGGAACGCGAGGAGGGCGGCTGTTCGATCGGAAGCGGACCGGCCAGCTCGGGTAATCCGCGAAGCTGAACATGATCGCGCCGCCCTTGCGCGCCTGGTACCAGGCCACCGAGTGAAGGAACGGGGCGAACCGAACGTGGCGAGACGTGGGCCGGTACACGAGCCCCGCGACCCGACGCCCGGCAGGGATGGCGTCGATCGCCGCCGACAGCCCTCGCCCCTCTTCCTCCTCTAGACGCCGAAGCTCCCGGGTGATCACGATCGGGTGGACACACCCGAGCACGACGGCGACCCCGCCGAGAACCCATCCTGCGCGGCCCTGCGGGAAGCGCGCGAGCGCGACGAACAGCACCAGCGCCATCCA
>JADZFZ010001130.1 GCA_020854145.1 Deltaproteobacteria bacterium
CTGGGAGTAGGGAGAGCTTCACCCCCGGATGGGGGTGGGGTGTGGAGGTGGCCAGCTGGGAGTAGGGAGAGCTTCACCCCCGGATGGGGTAGCTGGGGGCGCGTCGGCGAAGATCGTGGACGGGCGCGTGCGATTGCGGCGTGATCGCCGTGCGTGCCGCCCGTCCTTCGACCGATCGATCGCATCGTGTCGGAGCTCTTCCGCGCCGAGTCGGGGAAGGTGCTCGCGACGGTGGTGCGTCTCGTGGGCAGCGTCGACGTCGCCGAGGAGATCCTGCAGGACGTGATGCTCACCGCGCTCGAGCGATGGCCCGAGCAAGGTGTGCCCGACAAGCCGGGAGCGTGGATCATGACGGCCGCACGTCACCGCGCGCTCGACGTGCTGCGTTCCCGAAAGACCGCGCGGAGCGCCGAGGACGCGATCGCCGAGCACGAAGAGCTGCTCCGCGCTTCGGCCGCGTCGGACGACGAGACGCGGATCGACACGGGGCTCGGCGACGACCCGCTGCGGCTCGTCTTCACGTGCTGTCACCCCGTGCTGCCGCGCGAGGCGCAGGTCGCGCTCACCTTGCGCCTCGTGGCGGGGCTCTCGACCGAGGACATCGCGCGCGCGTTCCTCGCGGCCGAGCCCACCATCGCGCAACGCATCGTACGCGCGAAGCGAGCGCTCACCGACGCGGGGATCCCGTACGAGGTCCCCGGCGCGGAGGAGCTGCCGGATCGGCTGCCCGCCGTGCTCGAGGTCGTCTATCTCGTCTTCAACGAGGGGTACACGGCGCGCGCGGGCGACTCGCTCCTGCGCATCGATCTGCACGTCGAGGCCATCCGGCTCGCGACATCGGTCGCGGAGCTGCTGCCCGCCGAGCCCGAGCCGCTCGGGCTGCTCGCGTTGCTCGAGCTGCAGGCGTCGCGCCACGCCACGCGCGCGGGGCCCGATGGCGAGCTCGTACGGCTGGCCGATCAGGACCGATCGCGCTGGGACGCCAAGCTCGTCGCGCGCGGGCTCGAGCACCTCGAGCGTGCGGAGGCGCTCGGGCGATCCATCCGCGCGGCCGCGGGCCCCTACGTGCTGCAGGCGGCGATCGCGGCGTGCCATGCGCGCGCGGCGCGATGGCAGGACACCGACTGGGACGCGATCGTGCGCGGCTACGATGCGTTGCTCGAGCAGACCGGATCGCCGGTGGTCGCGCTCAATCGCGTGGTCGCGATCGCGGAGCGCGATGGCGCCGAAGCCGCGCTCGGCGCGCTCGACACGATCGACGGTCTCGCGCTTCTCGAGGGCTACCACCTGCTGCACGCGACGCGCGGCGAGCTCTTGCTCCGGCTCGCGCGATGGGACGATGCGACCCGAGCGTTCACCCTCGCGCGCTCGCTCACCGAGAACGAGCGCGAGCGCGCGCACCTCGACCGCCGCATCGCGGAGGCAGGCCGCGCGACGTGAGGGCGGCTCTGGCGCCGCGTGCCGGCACGGTGTGGCACGACCCGGGCTGGTCCGCACAGTCGAGGCGTCACGAATCGCCTGTTTTCCCGCGGGATCCGTGTGGCGCGCGTCCTGCCCGCGATGAGCTCCGATGTCCTGGCTCATCGACGACTTCCTCCCTCCTCCTTCGCGACCTCCTCGGCCGACGCGCGCGTTCGTCGCGGTGTGCGCGGTCGCCGCCGTGTTCGTCGCGTGCGGAGGCGACGACGTCGAGATGCGCGCCGACACGGGCCCGGGCCCCGGCGACGGGAGCGTGACACCGCCGCCGCCGATGCCGCCGCCGCCGCCGCCCGATGCGGGCATGCCCGACGGCACGACGCCCCCGCCTCCCCCGCCGCCCACCGACGCTGGACCTTCGGACGCGATGCCGCCGCCGCCCGGCGAATGTGACGCGATGGATGCGCGCGGCGAAGGCGCCTGCGAGCTCGAGCTCGGCTACGCGTGGGACGGGACCGCGTGTCACGCCATCAGCGGCTGCTCGTGCGTGGGCACGGCGTGCCGTCGTCTGCTCGCGAGCCAGGCCGAGTGCGAGCTCCGTTACGGCGATTGCCTGCTCGCGTGCGGCGGCCTCGCCGAGATCGGGTGCGCGGACGACCGCTATTGCGATTTCCCGGACGAGTCCGCGTGCGGCGGGGACGACTCGCCAGGCCGTTGCCGGCTGCGACCGGAAGGGTGCCCGTTCGTCTTCGCGCCCGTCTGCGGCTGCGACGGCGTGACCTACGACAACGATTGCGCCGCGAATCACGCCGGCGTCGATTGGGCCTACCGCGGCGACTGCGCGTCGCCGCCGCCGCCGCCACCGCCACCGCCGCCGCCGGGGACGTGCGATGCGCAGGACGCTCGCGGGGAAGGCGCGTGCGCCGCGTTCTTCGGTTACGCGTGGGACGGGACGCGCTGCGTGGGCATCAGCGGATGCTCCTGCGCGGGCGCCGATTGCGAGCGCCTGTGGAGCGACGACCGCGAATGCGCGGACGCCCACCGAGAGTGCGGGAGCGATTGCCGCACGACGGGCTGCCCGGCGGGCACCGAGTGTCAGCTGTGCTGGGTCGCCTACGCCTGCATCCCCGAAGGCGCAGTCTGCTGAGCCGCTGGCAGGGCGCCAGGAGCGAGCCTGAGCGATTGACGCCCCTGAGGACGCGTCCCGATTCATCGGCGGACCGCGTGCGATATAACTGCCGGTCATGGCCTGGATCGAAGGGACCGAGCGCCGCACGTACGACATCCACGCGCCCATCGAGAAGGTCTACGCGTTCCTCTCGACGCCCGAGCTCCTGAAGGCCGCGTTCCTCGAGCTCGAGCGCCACGAGATCCTCGACGCCACGACCGCGCGCTGGATCCTGAAAGAGAAAAACGAAAAGGGCGTCAAGTTCAGACCCGACTACACCGTCCGGTACGGCGGCAACGGCACGGACCGCGTCGAGTGGTCGCCGGTCGCCGGAAACATGAAGGCGCGCGGCACCGCGCGGTTGCGCCCAAAGGGCCCCGATACGACGGAAGTCCAGTACGAAGAGACGATCGCGAGCGACATCCCGATCAACAGCCTGATCGCGAAGGTCTTTCAGGGCATCGTCGCGCGCGAGATCAAGAAGGGTGTCCAGGGTTTCCTCGATCGCGTCAAGGCGCGGCTCGAAGGCTCCTGATCCAAAGCGACAGGATCGATACCCGTGTTCTACCTGTACGCGCTGATCGTCGTCATCCCGCTGGTGGCGTTCTACGCGCTCTTCGTCCGTGCGGTGGATCGCTACGAGCCGGAGCCGTGGTGGGCGCTCGCTGCGAGCTTCGCGTGGGGAGCCCTCGGCGCGGTCGTGCTCGCGATCGTCGGAAGCGTCCTGCTCCAGATCCCGGTCGGCGCGGTCGTGAACGACGCCCAGGCGGCCAACGCGATCGGCGCCACCTTCATCGCGCCCATCACCGAGGAGAGCGCGAAGGGCCTGGGCGTCATCGTCATCTTCGTGATCGGGCACGTCATCTTCCACGAGTTCGACGGCCCTCTGGATGGGCTCATCTACGGCGGGCTCATCGGTCTCGGCTTCACGCTGACCGAGGACACGCTCTACATCGGCTCGGCGGGCACCGACGGCGGCTGGGGCGCGTTCCTCACGTTGACGGTGCTGCGCACGGTGCTCGGTGGTCTCGGGCACGCGATGTACACGGGCATGATCGGCTTCGGCTGGGGGATGGTCGTCATCTCGCGCAGCTGGATCGCCAAGGTCTGGTGGCCGTGCTTCGGCTTCGGCGTCGGGATGCTGCTGCACGGCGTGCACAACGCGCTGCCGAGCTACCTGGGCGAGATCGGCGGCCTGATGTCGGTGGCCATCGACTTCGTGTACCTCGGCGCGTGGTTCCTGCTCGTCGTCGTGCTCGTGGTGCGCGAGCGCGGCGTCATCATGCGACAGCTCGAGAACGAGATCGGCGCGACCCTGCGCGATCGGAGCGAGCTGCGCCTGATCGGGAGCTTCTTCAAGCGGTCGCTCCGGGGAATCCTGTCCGCACGCGCGACGCGCAAACGCTGGCGGGCGCTCGTCGAGCTGGCGCTCATCAAGGAGAAACGCGCGAACGAGCCCGACCGCACGAGCCTCGTCGAAGCCGAGCGACGCGCCCGCGCCGAGATCGCCTACTGGGTCTCGCGCGGCGCCCGCTAGCGGAACGCGCTCAGCTCGTCAGCCAGCGGGCGGCGAGCTCGAGCGTGCGGCGGTTGGAAGAGACCTCGTGCAGGAAACGGCCGCGCATCTCTTCGTCGCTGATGCGTTGCGCGCGCTCGACGAGCCTTCCGCGCGCGTCGCCGATGGCGGTGAACGCGCCCGTGCGATCGC
>JADZFZ010001131.1 GCA_020854145.1 Deltaproteobacteria bacterium
TCCGCTACGCCGATTGGCCGACCTTGGCGGGCGAGCACGCGGGCGGCGGGATCGCCGATGGCTCGACCCGCGCGCTGTCCGACGGGGTGCACGTCATCGCCTCGAACGCCGCCGAGCCTCCGGCCGCCGTCGAGGAGGTGCTCGACAACGCGTACCAGTGGGTCGATCGACTCGCGGACCGCGGCGCACCCATGGCGGGCTCCGTCCGCATCCTCCTGCAGGGCTCGACGGCGGACGACCGTCGCTTCGAGACCAACCCGGTCAGCGATTGGCCGCTCGCCACCGATCCAGCGACGCTCGTCGCGCCGTCGGACGTCAGCGGTCGCGTGCTCGAGTCCTCGACCCTCGTGACCGGCGCCGATGCAGAGCTGCTCCGCTCGCTCCGCCAGGACGCGCTCGGTCGCGCATCGTGGAGCAGCGAGATCTTCGTGCAGTCGTCCACGGGCGCGCGGTACACGCTGCTCGTGAGCGACGTGTTGCCCTTCGAGGACGAGAGCGGTCTCGTCGATTACTGAGCGCGGCTCGGCGCGAGATCTTCGGGCGTGTCCACGTCCTCGAGGATGGCGTCGTCCGTCACCTCGACGTGCTCGGTGGAATCCGCAAGAGACGCAAGCACCGTGCGCATGCCGCCGTCGACGTCGCCCAGCGCGATCACCGTCGGCCAAGCCGCACGCGCCAGCACGTACGGGTGGCCATGGCGCCGCCCGGTCGGTGTGGCGACCCACGGACGCACGACCGTCGCGCCCGAGCGTACGAACGCGTCGATCACCGACCGCACGGTGGCGCCGCGCAGGTGCGGGTGGTCGACGAGCGCGACCGCGACGGCTGCGACGTCCGTGCGATCCTCGAGCTCGGCGAGCCCCGCCCGCAGCGACGACAGCATACCGCGCGACGGATCGGGGTTACGCACGACGGTCGCGCCTTCGTTCGTGGCGATCGGGGTGGCGACCGTGTCGTGCGGAGGACCGACCACGACCCAGCAGGCGCTCGTTCCGCCTGCTTTCAAGGCGCGAAGCACGCGCGCGAGCATCGGAGCCCCGTCGACCTCGAGCGCCGCCTTGGCTCGTCGCATGCGGGTCGATGCGCCGGCCGCGAGCACGAGCCCGGCGACCGACGGCGACGCCGCGGGGGTGCTCACGACAGATCGCGCTCCATGAGGCTCCGGAGCGCGGCCGGCGTGTCGAACGCTCCGCTCAGCACGCCGGCGATCGCCTCGAGCACCGGCACATCGACCTTCGACCGCTTCGCGAGCGCCACGATGCGCGGCGCGAGCATCGTCAGCTCGACGCCCACGCGGCCGACCTGACGGATCGCGTCGTGCCACGAGCGGCCCTCCGCCACGAGGCGCCCGAGGCGGACCTCCGGTCGCTCCTCGTCGGCCATGGCCGCGACGAGATCGCCAAAACCAGCAAGACCGGTGAAGGTCTCCGGGTGGGCGCCGAAGAGCCTGCCGACGTGACCCGCGTCGCGCATGCCGCGCGTCACGAGCACGGCGGTGGCGCTCGGACCGAAGCCGGCGCCGAGCGCGAAGCCGGCGGCCATCGCGAGCGTGCCGACGAGCGCCGCGGCGACCTCGACGCCCACGCAGTCGTCGGTGCGATAGACGCGCAGCATCGGGCCGGTCAGCGCGGCGCGCACCTCCGCGATGCACTCGTCGTAACGCGACGCCACGATGCAGCCGCCCGGGCGGCCGGCGAGCACGCTGGTCGCGACGAGCGGACCCGCGAGCACGCCCACGCGGCGCACGTCGGTCTCGCGGCGCAGCACGACCGACGCGGGCTCGAGCGTCTCGCCGTGGTCGTGGGTCACGAGACCGCGCAGCCCGTGCACGAGCGAGTGTCGCCCGCTGCAGACCGCGCCGAGCTCACGCGCCATCTCGACCATGCGATCGGAGCCGACCGCGATGAGCACGAGGTTCGACTCCGCCACCGCGCGCGCGAGCTCGCCGACGGCCTCGACGCCTTCCGGCGGCGGCCCTCCGATGTCGATGCCCGAGCGCGACACGAGGAGCGCACGCCTGCCGGCGCGGTGCACGGCCGATGCGAGCGCGCGGCCGAAGCGACCGCCGCCGAGGACCGTGACGGGACGTTCGCGATCGGTGGTCATCGCGTCGCCTCCGCGGCGCGCGACGCGTGCGCGGGCGTCGTCGCGGCGAGATCCTTCGCGAAGCAGCCGAGCCGGTTCTGGTAGTAGTAGAGGAGGTTCAGGTCTTCGAGCACGAGGCCTCCGTCCTGCCAGCGCGCGGCGGGCCGCGTGTGGTAGCCGCTCCACGCGGAGAGCGCGCGCTCGAGCAGCTGCGGCGCGGGTGTGCCGTCCACGACGGGAGAGAGCACGAGCTTGCCTTGGTCGGCGAGCGCGCGGAGCTTGCCGCGGAGCGCGTCGATGTCGGCGAGCACCTCCTCTCTCGGGACGATGACTTGGCCGCGCATGCGCAAGCGCTGGTAGAGGTCGAGCCCGGGCAACGCCTGCGCGAGGCGCGCGAAGAGCACCTTGGCCACGACGGCGGTCGAGACGACCACGGTCTCGCGCTTGAAGTGCTGGCAGATGATCTCGCCGAGCTCGCGCGTGTACTCCGCATCGCGGTTCGCATCCATCGCGGGCACGCCGTCTTTGAGGACGTAGCTCCTGCGGTCGACGAGCCGGCCGCGCGAGTCGTAGCTCGCGCCCGTGTCGTCCATGCGGTAGCCGAAGGGATCGATGGGCGTGCCGAACCGGAGGATCACCGCCGCGTCCATCATCAGCGTCTTGCGGAAGAACGTGTTCCACCGATCGAGCTGCGAGAACTCGTCGTCCTCCATGATGAACTGCGCGCGCCCCGACTCCTTGAGGTGCTCGCGGATGAGCGACTCGGCCTCGAGCGTCAGCACGTAGTTGATCGTCAGCGGCACGATCGCGACGGGCCGCTCGTGGCCCGAGACGACGCTGCGGACCCACGCCTCGACGGCCGAGCCGAGCAGCCCGAGCTTCACGCGCGTCTCGACGCCACCCGAGCGAGAGCGCGTCCCGCCGGGGAAGAAGAGCGAGTGGTACCCGCGCTCGATGAGCACGCACGAGTAGGCCTTGAGCACCTCCTTGTAGAGCAGTGCGCGGATGCGGCGATCGACGCGATACGCGCCGAGGTTGTGCATGAAGAAGCTGATGAACGGGTTGGTGAAGAGGTTCTTGCCTGCGCCGTACGTGACGGGCGGAAGGCCCGCACGCTCGAGCGCGAAGCCGAAGACGACGCTGTCGAGGTTGGACGAGTGCGTCGGCGTGATGACGAGCGTCGCGTTCTTCGAGAGCCGTCGGAGCAGGTCCGTGTCGCCTTGCGTGAGCACGCGGTCACCGAGCCAGCGATCGCCGCCGAGCAAGTTGGGCAACGTCGAGGGCGCCATCACGCCGGTGAGCAGCGTGGGAACGAGGCGCGTGACGAACCGGAACACGCGTGGATCGAAGTTGCCCGCGATGTCCCAGGCGTAGTGGCTCGCCGCGCGCGCGAGCTCTGCGCTGCGCTCGCCCGCGTCCATCCCGTGGATGCGACGGGCGCGCGAGCGCCAGCCGGACAGGTCGGCGGAGGCCTCCGCGTCGCGCTGCGACTCGAGCCTGCGGATCTCCTCGTACGCGGCGTCGGCGAGGAGGCGCTCCACCTCGCCCGGTGAGCGACCGGTCGTCACGCGCTCGACGACGTCGTGCACGATCGCGTCGCGCTCGTTGTTGAAGGAGAAGAGGCGAGGGTCGTCCGGCGACGTGCGGATCGGCCCGAGCCGGGGCAAACGGATCATCAGCTCGCGCACGGCCGGGAGGTTATCAGCCGGCCGCGCGACGTCCGAGCACGTCTTTCGGCGTGCCCGACGCGACGACTCGGCCCTCGCGCACGACCACGGCCGCGTCGCCGCACGCGAGCGCCTCGTCGCGGTCGTGGGTCACGAGGATCGCGGGCAACGTCAGGTCGTCGACCAGGCGGCGCACCTCGGCGACCAGGTCGTCGCGTAGCTCGGCGTCGAGCGACGAGAACGGCTCGTCGAGCAACAGCGCCTCGGGCTCGGAGGCGAGCGCGCGCGCGAGGGCCACGCGTTGCGCCTCGCCGCCGGATAGCGTGCGGGGCCAGCGCGACGCGAGGTGCGCGACCCGCGTGCGCTCGAGCCAGGCGAGCGCGAGGGCCCGACGGGCCGCCGAGCTCCTCCCCGCACCCCGACCCTCTGCCCCGACGGGAGAGGGAGCTCTGCGGCGGATCCCGTAGGCCACGTTGTCGATCACGCGCTGGTGGGGGAAGAGCGCGATCGACTGGAAGACGAGCGCGATCCGTCGTTCGTGCGGGGGCACGTCCACGCGAGAGGAGCGGTCGAGCAGCACGCGCGTGCCCAGCGTGATGCGGCCGGAGTCGGGACGCTCCAGCCCGGCGATCATCGCGAGCGCGGTGCTCTTGCCCGCCCCCGACGGCCCGAAGAGCACGGTCACCCCGGGACGCGCTTCGAGCTGGAGATCGAGCGTGAACTTCCCCCCACCCGAAGGGTGGAAGACCTCATCCGCTCGGCGGGCGAGCGAGGACGCGGACGACGAGCGCGACCCCGCGCGTGCGAGCACGACGTGCACCGACAGCACGCGCCGCGTCGACGACTCATCGCCCATCACGCGCTCGCCTTCGTGCCAAGACGTTGGCCGTGTAGAGCGCGACGACCGCGAGCGCCGTGAGCACTGCGACCATCCCGTGCGCCTCCGAGTCTCGGTTGGCCTGCACGGCGTCGTAGATCGCGAGCGACGCGGTGCGCGTCAGACCGGGGATGTTGCCCGCGACCATGAGCGTCACGCCGAAGTCGCCCAGCGCACGCGCGAACCCGACGGTCAGCCCCGCCAGGATCCCCGTGCGCGAGAGCGGCAACGTGATCGTCAGGAACGCACCGAGACGGCTCGCGCCGAGCGTGCGCGCTGCATCGACGAGCCGCGGATCGACCTCCTCCATGGCCGCGCGCGCCGACTTCACGACGTACGGCAGCGCACCGAGCAGCGCCGCGAGGACGGCACCGGACCGTGTGAAGACGAGGCTCGATCCGGTCAGCGCTTCGTAGGCACGGCCCATCGCGCTCTCGCGACCGAGCACGACGAGCACGTAGTAACCGAGCACCGTCGGGGGCAGCACCATCGGCGCCGTGACGAGCACGTCGATCACGTCGCGGCCCGGCCAGCGCGTCGTCGCCAGGAGCCCGCCGAGCACGACGCCCATCACAGCCGCGATCAGGGTCGCGACGGTCGCGACGCCGAACGACAGCCAGAGCGGCTCCCAGTCGATCACGGACGCACGGCGCGGTCATGGAAGCCGACGATCGTCTCGCCCGGCAGCACGAAGCCGAACCTGCGCATCACGTTGCGACCCGCGGGCGCGGCCACGAACCTCGCGAAGGCTCGTCCGCCTTCGACGGCTGCGCCGCGGCGACAGACGACGAGCGCCTGATCGAGCGGGCGGTGCAGGCCCTCGTCCACCACGAACCAGTCACCGTCGCGTGCCGGGATGGCGATCGAGAGCGCGACGATGGCGACCTCGACGTTGCCAGTCTCGGCGAACTGCAAGGTCTGCCGGACGTTCTCGCCGAACACGAGGCGCGGTCGCACCGTGTCCCAGACGCCCGCGGCCTCGAGGGCTTGCTTGGCCGCGACGCCGTACGGAGCGTGCTCGGGGTTGGCGATCGCGATGCGGCGAAAGCGCGCGTCGGTCAGCTCGGCGAGCGTTCGCGGTCGTGCCGCGGTGCTCGACCGGCGCGACCAGACGACGATCCGGCCGCGCGCGTAGCGCACCTTGGTCGCGCCCAGGCAGGCTCCGGCGCGAACGACGTCGTCCACGAACGCGTGGTTGGCTGCGGCGAACGCGTCGAAGGGCGCACCTTCGCGAAGCTGTCGCGCGAGCAAGCCGCTCGAGCCGAACGTGAACGTCACGCGACGTCCGCTCGCGCGCTCGAAGAGCGGTCCGAGCTCTCCGAACGCGGCCGTCAGGTCGGCGGCCGCCGCGACGCGGACCGGCGTGGCAGCAGGCTCGCCGGAGGTGCTCCCGCAAGACGCCACGATCCACGACGCGAGCAGGCAGGTACGCGCAGACGGCCGGATCGAGGGCACGACGTGAATCGTTTACTATGGTCGTGTTTCCTTGTCACGGCGTCAGCGTACGCAGTGCCGCGCCAAGAGCGACGGCGGCGGTGCGTCGCCCTCGATCGCACCCCCGACGACGGCGATCTCCTCGTCGATCGCGAGCGCGCCGAGGCCCGCCCGACCTTCCGGCAGCGCGCTGACGCGACGCCATGGGGCGAGGCCCCCGTCCTCGGTGAGCTCCGCCGCGAACACATCGGTCCCGGGCGTACCGTCGGGCGCTTCGCCGCCGACGACGAACACGGCTTCGGCCGCGTGCGCGATGCCGGGCTCGCCGCCCACCGGCAGCGGCACCTCGATGCGGACCCACGGCCCGAGGCCGTCTTCGTTCGCGATCGAGACGAAGACGCGATCGGGCGCGATGGCGTACAGACGACCGCCGTGCACGAAGGCCGCGAGGACCGGGCTCGGATCGGGCAACGGACGTTCGTCGGCCCACGCCTCGATCGCGCCGTCGGCTCCGAGGGTCGCGCGCAGCACGCTGCTCGTCGCCTCGGCCCCCAGCGCGTCGCGCCCGCCGACGACGTAGAGCGCCCCCGCCGAGAGCACGAGGCCGTGATCGACGCGCGCCGAGGGCAGCTCGGTCGCGTGCGACCACTCGCGCGTGCTCGAGTCGCGCGCGACGAGGACGGAAGCGCTGGCTTCCCCCGAGGAGATCCCGCCCACGAGATAGATGCGCGCGCCGTCGGAGGCGATCGCCGCCGAGGCGGACGCGACCGGAAGCGGGCTCGACATCGACCA
>JADZFZ010001132.1 GCA_020854145.1 Deltaproteobacteria bacterium
GCCCCAGCCCACGCCCACCACGGCGTCGCCCAGCGCGGCCTCGGTCCGTGCGCCGAGATCTCTCGCCCACGCGTTGTACGCCGCGCCGTCGTCCACGATGGGTGGAGGCACGTTGGGCCCGCGTCCCACCACGCCCACCGCGCCCAAGTCCCGACACGGAACCAGCACATCCACGCCGTCGAGGGACGCGCTCTGCGTGTGCACCTCGTCGGGCGAGCCGCGATCCGGCGTGGCTGCCGCCCTTGGCGCTGTCTGAACCGTGCGCGCGCCAACGGGCGTCGCCGTGCTGCCGCACGCCGTCGTGAGGGCCGCCGCAGCCAGCGCGATCGAGAGGGATGCGAGCGTCGGACGAGGCATGGCGGCAACGTGCTGCGGCGCCCAGGCTCGGTCCAGGACATCGATCACGTTTCGCAGCATGGTCGTGGCTCGGTCCGTCCGGCCGCGCGGGTCGCCTGCTACGTTGGGCGCGTGCCCGGCCGTGCGCGGAGCCTCGCCAACGCAGCGCTGGTCAGCGGGCCTCTGGTCGCGTTGCTCGGCCCGATCGCCGTGCGCTACGCAACCCTCCGCGTGTTCGCGGCCGAGCTCGGCCCGCGCGTGTGGGAGCTGCCTTGGTGGGTCCTCGTCCTCGGCACACCCGAGAGCGTCGTTCTCCAGCTCGACGCGCCGGCGAGCGGCTCGGTGCTCGCGCCGTCCGGGATCGCGCCGATGCTCTCGATCGATCCCATCTGGATCGACGGCGCCGGGCCGCTGATCGCCGGCCTCGGCCAGGTCGTCGCGGCCATCGTGGCGCGTGCGCTCGCACGCACGGACGAGGCACGTTCGACGGTGGTGCTCGTCGGCGGATCGCTCGTCGGGCTGGTGCTCGCCTGGCCGTTGACGCCGTCCCGTGCCCTGACGATGTGGCTCGCCTGGGCGTGTCCCGTCGCCCTCCTCACGATGCTCGTCTGGGCGATCGCGGCGCTACGGTCGCGCGGCCGGGTCGCGACTCCCGCGCCGACCCACGCGCCTCCGCCGTAGTGGTCGTCCGCGAGCGAGCCGATCGGCGGTCCTCTCACTCGTGGGGCAGCGAGGTGCGAGACGTCGGCTGGCTGGAGCTCCGCAGCTTGTGCACGAGGTCGCGCCCGATCACGGCGGTGAAGCCTTCGCGCAACGCGGGGTCGCGATCGAGCAGCTCGCGAAGCTTCGCGCTGTCCCATTCGAGCACCCGAGTCGGCTCGTTCGCGACGACGCGTGCCGAGGTGACGCCTCCCGAGACGAAGCACATCTCGCCGACCAGCCGGCCTTCGTGAAGCTCCGCGAGCGTCCTGCCCTCGGCCTCGACGCGCAGCGTCCCCGATGCGAGAACGACGAGGCGCGCGAGCGCCTCTCCTTGCGCGACGAGCACGTCGCCCGCGTCGAGCGTCAGCCAGCGGCCCGCGCGAAACAGTCGGCGGCACGCACGTCGGGCGAGCCCACGGAACACGGCGCGGTGCAGCTTCTCTTCGTCGTCGGTCAGCACGACGGGACGTCGCTCGCGCAGGAGCATCGCGATCTGCACGACGTTGAGCGCGATGAACACGACGTTCCACGCGACGGGCTCGCGCGCGGGGCTGGGACCGAAGGTGAAGAACCCGACGAAGGACAGGCCCGCCAGGATCGACAGCAGGCGCAGCCACAGGATGTCGCGCACGAGAAAGGACGCGAGGACGAGGACGTTTCCCAGATGGATGAGCGAGTGGAGCATGCGGTCTTGCGCCTCCGTGGGTCACACGTGGAAGTCGGCCTCCGAGACGCGCGCCCGGAGGGTCGCTTCGATCAGCGCGACGAGCGGCACGTGATCGCCGAGGTGCTCGCTTCGCACGAGCGCGCGGACCATCCCGTCGCGCGTCACGAGAAGGGCGCCCGCCTGCTGCGAGACGTCCCCGCGGAACCGGCCGGGCAGAAACCCGTGCGAGAAGGCCGACGCGAACCCGATCGCCGCGCGCAGGCCCCACGCACGCCAGAAGCCGCGGTGCAGCCCGAGGGCGCGGTGCACCGCGAGCGTCGGGTCGGTGCACACGCGGATCCCGCTGTCGTCCAGGCCCTGACGCGTGATCCACGGAGCGAGGTCGACGACGGGCGCGCACGCGAGGATCCACGGCGCGACATCGAGCCGAACGAGCTCGTCGAGCCGCGCACGCAAGAGCGCCACCTGCTCGGAGCAGGCGACGCAGCCGAGCTGACGCACGCAGAGCACGAGCGCGTCGGAGCGCGCGAACACGGTCGAGAGCGACCGCACGTGACCGTCGGCGTCGACGACCTCCAGCGACTCGATCGCCGAACCGAGCGGCTCACCGACGACGGGCGATGACACGGGCACGGGAGTGTACGCGGCGCGACGCAGCGACGTCGGGCGACGGTGGTGGCATCCTGGTGCGGATGCCGCTGCGAGCGAAGCGGGCGCGGCTCGGGTTTCTCGCGCTCTTCGCGGCGGCGTGGGCGGCTTGCGGAAGCGACACGCGGGAGACGAGCGTGGACGTCGTCGTGACCGACGTGGAGCCGGGCCTCGCGGGACAGATCGATCGCATCGAGATCTCCATGGCGCCGGCGGGGGGCGAGGGCGCCGACCGGCCCGATGTGCACGTGTTCGAGCCGGCGGTGCAGGGACCGCGGCTGCGCCCGGTCTCGGTGCGCTTCCGGCCGCTTCGCGCGACCGACGCGGGGTCGCGGCTCTACGCCTTTCTGGCCGTGGGGCTTCGCGATGGCGCTCCGTACGTGGCGTCGCGCCAGCGCCTCGTCTTCGTCGCGGGCGCGCAGCTGACGCTGCCGATGCGCCTGTACCCCGCGTGCGCCGGCGTGTCGTGCGGCGAGACCGAGACGTGCGGCCACGACGGGCGGTGCGTCGACGCGTTCGTCCCGGCTTGCGGCCTCGTGCCTGGCGGCGCGCGCTCCGGATGCGACGACGTGCCCGATCCGCGGCCCGATTCAGGCCCCGATGCGGCGCTCGAGGCCGGCACGCGGGTCGATCTCGGGCCCATGCTCGACGTCGGACCGCGCCCCGAGGCCGACTCGGGCGTCGATGCGGACCTCGACGCAGGCCCGCCTCCGCCGCCCGAGGACGCGGGCCCACCCGTCGAGTGCGTGCTGGACTCCGATTGCACGCGCGCGATCGACTGCGTCGTCGGCCGCTGCACCGCGGGCACGTGCAGCTTCTTCCGCGACGACGCGCGCTGCGACGACTCCAACCCGTGCACCGACGACTCCTGCGGCGACGGCGGCTGCGTCGCGACGCCGAACGCCGAGACCTGCGACGACGGCGTCTTCTGCAACGGCCCCGACACCTGCAGCGGCGGCGCGTGCGCGGCGCACGCGGGCGACCCGTGCGCGGGCGAGAGCGTCTGCGACGAGGGCGCCGAGACCTGCACGGGCTGCCGGGACTCGGGAGACTGCCCGGCGCGGCTCGAGGGGCCGTGGTCCGACTGCGGATCGTTCGCCGACGCGTGCGCGACGGCGGGCTCGCGCACCCGGACGGTCTCGACGTTCGTGTGCCGAGCCGGCACGTGCGAGCGCTCCGAAGCGGGCGAGGTCGAGGCGTGCGCCCGCACCACCGACGGCACGGCGTGCCCCGACGACGGCAACGGCTGCACCGACGACCGCTGCAGCGGCGGCGCCTGCGCGCACCCGGTCGTGGTGGGAGGCAGCTGCGCGGGCGGCTACTGCGGCGCGTCCGGCGCGTGCGTCGAGTGTCTGATGGACGCGCACTGCCGCGACGACGATCGCTGCACGCTCGATCGGTGCGGCGCGATCTCGGGCCGCTGCGAGCACGAGCCTGCGGATGCGACGGGCAGCTTCCGCACCGCGTGGGGCACGGACGGGTTCTGCTCGGAGACGGGCACGATGGGCTACCAGCGCGTCGAGGCGGCCTGCTATCACGATGCGGAGCCGCAGGAGATCACGCGGGGCTTCGTCGCGTTCGACACGACGGGAATCCCGCGCGGCGTGCTCGTCGCGTCCGCACAGGTGCGTGCGTGCCGCACCGGCGGTCCGGGCGCTCAGGAGGCCGAGCTCTACGCCAGCGCTCCGTATCCGATCCCGCTCGCGTGCGGCGGCGCGTGGAGCGCGGTCGTCGGCGCGCGCGAGGCGGTGATCCCCAACGGCGACGGCCCGGTCACGCTCGGCGTGTCGGCCGCGAGCGTCACGGTCGACGGTTGGAGCCACTACCAGGTCCGCTACCCCGTGACCGCGTGCGACCCGGGTACCTGGTACGGCAAGCGGTACACGTCGTCGACCGGACCGGGCGACGGCAGCGCATGCCCCGACGGCACGCCCTGGGAGCTCTCCGTCACCTGGTGCACCGCGCCGCACTGATCGATGGGTCGCAAGGCCTTCGGCGGCGAGGCGGTGGCGTCGTGCGCGGCGACCACCGAGAGCCAGGACGGACCGACGAGCCCGCGAAGGCGGGCGACGGCGAAGTCGCCCTGGCGCACGTTCGTCGTCAGGCCTTCAGACGGTCCAGCGCGCCGCTTCGGCGGCGACGTCGATGGCGAGGCCGACCTCGTCGGCGTCCGAGACCACGCCGTGGAGCGTCACGACCGCCGTCCCCTCGTCGTAGGTGAAGCCCGCGAGGCGTCCCGTCGCGAGCGCGGTGAGCCTCTCCCGGATGCCGTCGGACAAGAAGGCCTTCGGTGCGCTCACCGGCTTGCCGGTGATGAGGAACGTCTGGTCGAACGCCTCGTCACCAATCTCGATGTCCTGGCCCAGCCACGAACGGACCTTGCCGAGGATGCCGCCCGGGCTCGGGTGCACGCCGATCTCGACCGGCGCCGAGCGCCCGAGCGCCTTCGCGATGACTTTGGTGTGCGCGTAGTGCACGGCGTCGGACGCCACGAACGCCTCGACCGAGACGCCGTCGAGCTCGCCCTTCAGCACGGGCCGGCCCTGTTGGGTGGTCAGCTCGAGCCCACGCGACCGAAGGGTCCCCCACGTCTCGCCGGCCTTGGCGAGGCCCTCCTTCAGCAGCACGGAGTTGCGCGCGATCATGATCCCGACCAGTGCACCACCCGCTGCGCTCATGGGCGCTACCAGAACACGGTTGCTCCCACGTCGCAACGTGTCCTTCCCGACGGCGCGTCCCTGGCCGCCGACACGACCGTCCGTCGGCGACGGCCCCGAACGAGTCGAGCGTCGGGATGTCCGGAGGGCGCCGGCAGTCATCCTCGGTGCCGGCTCCTGATCCGGCGCGGGCCACGCGTAGCGCGCGCGCGCGGCGCGGCGTCAGGCGCGCGCGGCCTGCGCCGGACGCCCGGCGAGCTGCTCGAGCACCTCGATGAGTCGCGCGGGCGCGGCGAACTCGCCGACGCGGTCGGCGCGGGTCGAGTAGCGGACGCGTCCCTCCGGGTCGATCAGGAACGACGCGGGCAGCGCCGCTTGCTGGTCGTCGGGCACGTTGGACCGGATGGCACCGAAGCGCGCGGCCACCTTGCAGCCTTCGTCGACGAGCGACTCGAACTTCACCCCGAGGATGTCGCGAAGCTCCATGCTGTCGTCGCTCCGGCCGGAGCTGATGGCGACGACCTTGACCCCGTGACGACTCAGCGTCTCCGACTCCTTCTGGTAGATGCGCATCTGCACGTGACAGACGGGACACCAGTCGGAGCGCATGAAGAAGAGCAGGACGAAGTGACCGCGCTCGTCGCTCAGCTTGAACTCCCGCTTGCCGTCTTGTGAGCGCAGCCGGAACTCGGGCGCCGCGTCCCCGATCCCGACGGCCCAGCGCTCGCGGCGGTTCGCGTGCAAGCGCCGCAGCGCGCTCCAGCACATGTGCGTGATCCGCGCGCCGACGACGACGCTCGGGAGGATCGCGAGCCCGCCGAGGTCGAAGCGCCAAGCCGCGACCACCACGGCGAGCCCCACGACCATCCCGACCGGACCGATCCAGAGCGAGAGGTAGCCCGAGCGCTCCACGAGCGTGCGGGTGAACAAGCTGGTCGGGATCAGCAGCAGCGTGGCCGCCACGCCGAGCACGATCGAGCCGCTCGCCACGGAGACGGTGGCCGCGTGCGCGAGGACGAGCACCTGGAAGTGAGCGCGCGTCCACCAGACGTTCAGCAGCGTGAGGCACGGCTGCGCCACGTGGACCGCCACGCACGTGAGCACCACCGCGATGGGAGCCCAGACCGGCAGCAGCACCAGGCCTGCGAGCATCAGGCCGCTCGCTGCGATCAGACGTCGACGGCGCTCCGCGTGCACCTCACTCCTCCTACGGCTCGAAGGAGACGACGTTACACGACACACGCCACGCGGAGCCATGTGCGATGCTGCCGCGGTGCGTCTCCATCGAACGGTTCTGGCGGACCTCGAGTGCGCCGCCTGTCGTGCCCCCTACGGTGCCGACGTGCAGTTCGAGACGGGCAGAGACGCAGAGTCGCCCGTGCACGCGGAGGGCGACGAGGCGATCGATCTGCCGCCGTCGACGCGATTCGAGGGGCGCACCGACCGGTACTGCATCCGCTGCGTCGAGCGATGGAGCGAGGACGAGGCGAGCGCCCGGTTCGAGCAGCTCGCGGACGATGTGCGCCACGGAGCGGCTCGCGTGCTCCGTCTGACCTGGCCCGACGACGACCACTCGGCGCGCGATTGCGGCGTGCCCGACGAGACGCGCCCGCTCGCGGCCGACGAGGTGAGAGAGCTCGGGCGCGGGAGACGGAACCTCGCGCGCGGGCTCGGCCACGTGGTGACGCAGCTCATCCGCGGCGAGCTCGCGCTCGTGCTGCCGGACGGCACGATCGTCCATCCGCGACCGAAGGACGCGCCGCGGATCCACGACGATCCGACGATCGCGGCGTGGGTCGTCGCGCACGACGACGCCGTCCGTGCACGGCTCGACACGCGCGGCTGGGCGGCGCCGTCGGACGACGCGACGTGCGCGGTCGTGGTGTCGACCGATGCGGACCGATGCGTCCGCGTCGAGCGCTGACGAACGTGGCACCATCGCCGAATGCTCCGCGACCTCCGATTCGCTCGACTCGTCTCCGTGATCGTCGTCGCGGCGCTCGGCGCGACGAGCGCAGAGGGATCCGCACGGGCGCAGTCACGCCCCCCGGCGGGCGCGGAGCGCGCGTCTGCCGGCGAGCCCGCGCCGGCCGCCGAGCCCGAAGAGCGTCCGTCGCGAGCGGCGCCGGAGGCCGAACGGCCGGGCCGCCATTGCGCCGGCGAGCCGGTCGCGAAGTGGGTCGGCGATCAGCTCCTGGCCGTACAGACCAATCCGCTCGGCCTCGAGACCGTCGTCCGCGCAGGAGCCTGCATCCCGCTGTTTCGGATGCCCGGAGTGCTCTTCGAGCAGACGCAGCTCCAGGTCGGCGTCTCGACGTTCCTGTCGCCGGCGTACGCCCACGTGGGCGGTTACGTGCAGCTCACGCCCCTGTCGCTGCTGCAGCTGCGCGCCGAGCTGACGGGCATCGGGATGTGGGTGTTCCCGAGCGACCGCGGTGCCTATTTCGCGCTCGATTCCTACGACGCGGACTACCGCGACGAGGTGCTCACGAGCGAAGTGGGCGAGTCGGCGACGGGATGGAACCTGAACCTCACCGCGATCCTGCGGCTGCGCGTCCCGGTCGGACCGATCGCGCTCATCGCGGTCGACTCGTTCGGCATGGAGCGCTGGTCGGTCGGCGACGGATCCCACTTCGTGCTCCTCCGGCACGACGTCGCTTCGGCACAGAGCGACTGGATTGCCGTCAACGACGCGCTGCTGCTCGCGGAGATCCCGCTGTCCGACTCGATCGCGCTCCGCGTCGGCGCCTTCGATGCGTTGCGCTGGGTCCCCGAGGCCGGCTACGTGCGCAACCTCGTGGGCGGCATCGCCACGCTCGTGCTCGCGCGGCCCACCGGCGCCATCTTCGAGCTGCAGCCGCTCGTGCGCGCGGGCATCTACACGCACCACGCGTTTCGCGAGTCGGAGCTCTCCATCGTCGTCGGTGCCACCGCGGCCTACGATTTCGGCCGGATCTAGCTCCTACCTCACCTCGAGGAACAGCGACGCGCCGCGATCCACGCCGAGCTCTTGCCACACGGTGAGCGAGTGGCCGACCACCGCCTCGACGGTCGCCTCCCACTCGCCTTGCTCGGTGGCCATCACGACGACGCCCCGCTCGAGGTCCTCGTTGTAGACGATGACGAGCGCACGGGGGGCGACGTTGCCCGGACCGCCGCGGAGCGTGACGGTGCCGGACGCGGCATCGACGATGAGCATCGGCGTCGCCGGCGGCGGCAACGGCAACGTCGGCCCGTTGCACGCCGAGAGCACGAGCGCCACGCCCAGCCCCATCGCGAGCGCAACGCCTCGTAGCCTCGTCCAGAGCATCGTTCGTCCTCTCAGCAACGTCGGTGCCCGCGCGTCTCTCTTCCAATCGAGCATGTCCGAGGGCCGGGGAATGGCAACCCCGTTGGCGGCGCTGCGCCACGAAGGCACGCCGAGCTCACGCCCGTCGCCGGGCGCTCGGGCGTGGTGCGACTTCGCCGCTGCCAAGTCGCAACCGCAGCCGAGCGCAACGAAACGCTGCGAAACGCTGCCTTCCGACCCGGATGCTTCGGTCGTGGGGCCTGGGGCGAATTGCCCGGCCGAGCGCGGATGCTATGAACGCGCGCGCATGAGCGACCTGGAGAATCCGATCGGGAGTCCTGCGCTCGGCGGCGGCGGCCCACCCGACGAGCCTCCATCCAGCGGTCGCCCGGACCCACGAGGTCGCCGCATCCCCGTCTCGATCGAAGACGAGATGCGCTCGTCGTACCTCGACTACGCGATGAGCGTGATCATCGGGCGCGCCATCCCCGATGTCCGCGACGGCCTGAAGCCGGTCCATCGCCGCATCCTCTTCGGGATGCACGAGATGAATCTGACGGCTCAGAGCGGCTACAAGAAGTGCGCGCGTGTCGTAGGCGATGTCCTGGGCAAGTACCACCCGCACGGCGACGCGTCGGTCTACGACGCGCTCGTACGCATGGCGCAAGACTTCTCCATGCGGTACCCGCTCGTCGACGGGCAGGGGAACTTCGGCAGCGTCGACGGCGATCCGCCGGCCGCCATGCGGTACACCGAGTGCCGCCTGTCGCGTCTCGCGGGTGAGCTGCTCTCCGACATCGATCAAGACACCGTCGGCTTCGGTCCGAACTTCGACGACAGCGAGACCGAGCCGCTCGTCCTTCCTGCCCGCTTCCCGAACCTGTTGGTCAACGGCTCGGGCGGCATCGCGGTCGGGATGGCGACCAACATCCCGCCCCACAATCTCGCGGAGATCATCGATGCGACGCTGCTGGTGCTGAAGGCACCCGACGTCGGCTTCGACGAGCTCCTCCGCGCCGTACCCGGGCCCGATTTCCCGACCGCCGGGTTCATCTACGGCCGGCGAGGGATCGTCGACGCGTACAAGACCGGGCGTGGCTCGATCACGATGCGCGCACGCGCCGTCATCGAGCCGATGGCCAAGAGCGACCGCGAGCACATCGTGGTCACCGAGCTCCCGTACCAGGTCAACAAGGCGAGGCTGCTCGAGAAGATCGCGGGCCTCGTCCGCGAGAAGCGCATCGAGGGTATCTCGGACCTGCGCGACGAGAGCGACCGCGACGGGATGCGGATCGTCATCGAGCTCAAGCGCGACGCCGCGGGGCAGATCGTGCTGAACCAGCTCTACCAGATGACCGCGATGCAGCAGAGCTTCGGGGTCATCAACCTGGCCATCGTCGGCGGCCAGCCTCGCGTGCTCGACCTGCGTCAGACGCTGCTGCACTTCGTCGACCACCGGCGAGACGTCGTCACGCGGCGAACGCGCTTCGAGCTCGCGCAGGCCGAGTCGCAGCGCGAGATCGTCGAGGGGCTCGGCATGGCGGTGACCGACGTCGACGTCGTGGTCGCCACGATTCGCCGCTCGCCCGATCCGGAGCGTGCGCGCGCAGCGTTGATGGAGCTGCCGCTCGCGGGCCTCGAAGACTTCGTGCGCCGGGCCGGACGTCCCGACGCGGAGATCGAAGCGGCGCGCGCGCGCGGCGAGTACCGCCTGTCCGAGCGGCAGGCGAAGGCCATCCTCGAGATGCGCCTCGCGCGCCTCACGGGGCTCGAGCGCGAGAAGCTAGCCGCCGAGTACGGCCAGCTCTGCGACACCATCGCGAGGCTCAAGGCCATCCTCGCGGACCCCGCGTTGCTCGACTCCGTGATCGAGCAGGAGCTCCGGGACGTGAAGGAGCGATTCCCCGAGGGGCGTCGCACCGAGATCGTGTCCGAGGAAGGCGAGATCGACGCCGAGGATCTCATCGCCGACGAGGACATGGTCGTGACGGTGAGCCACGCGGGCTACATCAAGCGCGCGCCGGCCACCGAGTACCGCGCCCAGAAGCGCGGTGGGCGCGGCAAGAGCGCGACGGCGCTGCGCGACGAGGACTTCGTCAACCAGATGTTCGTCGCATCGGCGCACTCGTTCGTCCTGTTCCTGAGCGACCGCGGCAAGGCGTACCTGAAGAAGATCTGGGAGATCCCGCAGGCCGCGCGCACCGCCAAGGGTAAGGCCATCGTGAACTTCGTCGGCATGGAGCCCGGCGAGAAGGTGGCCGCCATCGTTCCGGTGCGGCAGTTCCAGGAGGGGCTGTCGCTCGTGACCGCGACCAAGCGCGGTCTCGTCAAGCGCACCGACCTGATGGCCTATTCGAGCATCCGGGCGACGGGGATCATCGGCGTCAGCATCGAAGAAGGGGACGAGCTCATCGACGCCGCGCTCGTGGACGCGACCAAGCACATCCTGCTCGGCACGGCGAAGGGCCAGTCGATTCGGTTCCCGGTCGAGGGCGAGCTGCGCGAGATCGGGCGCGACACGCGCGGCGTGCGTGGCATCGAGCTGCGCGACGGCGACCGCGTCGTGAGCATGGACGTCGCGCCTCCGCCGGGCCCGGACGAGGCGTCGCTGCGCGTGCTCGCCGTCTGCGCCAACGGCTACGGCAAACGCACGGAGCTCGCCGAGTACCGCGTCCAGGGCCGCGGCGGGCTCGGCATCATCGCGATCGACGCGAGCGAGCGAAACGGCGACCTCGTCAAGCTGATGCTCGTCGAGGAGACCCACGACCTGATGGTCATCACCGACGGCGGGACGATCATCCGCACCAAGGTGGCCGAGGTCCGCGAGGCCGGCCGCAACACGCAGGGCGTGCGCGTCATCCGCCTCGACGCGGAGGAGAAAGTGGTCGCCCTCGAGCGTCTCGCCGAGAGCGACGACGAGCCGCCCGCGAGCGAGATGCCGCCGGGCTCGCCGAGCGAGATGCCGCCGGCCGCGACGGAGACGACCGGAAGCGAGCCCCCGGCATCGGCGGCCTCCGAAGAGCCGAGCGACGCTCCCGACGATCCGGAAGCCTGAGCGACCGCCGCGGCGCAGCACT
The DNA here is from genome assembly GCA_020854145.1 of Deltaproteobacteria bacterium. Classification (GTDB taxonomy): domain Bacteria; phylum Myxococcota_A; class Polyangia; order Polyangiales; family JADZFZ01; genus JADZFZ01. Next base: position 11,377 of record JADZFZ010001132.1, read on the forward strand.
CGTTCAGTCGCCGCGAGCCGCAGGACGCCAGCGGATGAGGGGCTCGAGCTGCGCGCGCACCGTCGGCCACCCGTCGATTCCGATGCTGTACGTCTCGTCGTAGTGCTCGCCTTCGGCCTCCCTCACGTAAGGGGCCGTCGGGTGCAGCACGTAGTTGAACTCGGGGATGAGGTAGCCGATCTGGTCGTTCGCGAGCGCGAAGAGGAACGCGTGCTCGGCACCTTCGCGCTCGAGCAGCAGGTCGCGTAGGTACGGCGGAGGTGGCGCGTCGTCGAGGTCGGGGGCGTTCGGCATCGGCGGGTTGATGTCGATCCCCTCCGGCGTGTGGGAGCCATCGTATCCGCCGACGAAGAGATCGGGATCGAGCTCTCCCGGAACCGTGGCGATGGAGGCACGCCCGATGTCGATCACCGAGACCTCGGTGCGGAGCGATGGCTCGTTGCGGCCCGGCAGGATCGCGCGCATGTCGTCCCACGCGAAGGTCGGGCGCTCGGTCCCGAAGAGTCCTGCGAGCAGCGCGACCTGGAAGAAGCGGTTCTGCAGCTTCACGAGGAAGCGGCGCGTGCGAAAGCCGATCTCGGCCGTCTCGTCGGTGACGGATCCGCCACCCGGCCCGAGCGCGCGCAGCACGAACGACGCGACCTGGCTGCCGAGGACCTCCGCCTTGCGCTCCGACTGGCGTCCTTCGACGGGCGTGCCGTCCCACTCCACGGCGGCGACGTCGAGCGGACCGAGGTTGCCGCCGGACGCGCCCTGGAAGACCACGGCGATCCCACCGACGCCGGGCAGGCTCGCTCCGTCCGACGCGACCGCCCCGTCCTCGATCCCCGTGCGCAGCCAGTGGAACATGTCCGACGACAACGCCTGGCTGTTGCCCGGCCACGCCTCCGGGTGCTGTGCCCAGTTGACGAGCGTCGCGACCGTGACGGCGTCGTCGGCAGCGTCGACGAACCGCATCACGCGCACCTCGTCGTCGATGACGATCGGCGGCCGCAGATCGCTCACGTAGCGCGACGTGCCGCCCGGCTGATCACGCAGCTGCAACGCCGCGCACTGCACGTGCGCCGGACGAACGGCGGCGAGCGCGTCGCGTACCGCTCGCGCGATCGCCGTCCGCAAGAACGCGTTGTACGCCGGGTCGACGCCGTACTCGATCGCGCTCGGACCGTTGAAGCCGAGCACGTCGCGCGCCGAGTGCGTGTGCGTGGAGGCGACGAGCACGTGATCGATGCCGGTGTCCGCGAGCGACTCGCGGATCGCGTCGACCTGGTCGGCGAAGTAGCCGTAGAGGTCGACCGCGACCAGCGCGAGGGTCGTCTCGCCTCGTGAGAGCACGATCGCGCGCGCCCAGAGCGGGTCGTGCACGCTGCTCGCGCCGCGACCGTTGCTGTTGACCATCCAGACGCCGTCGAAGGCCCCGTCGCCGTCGCGATCGGCGAACTCGTCGCCGTCGCCGGGGTCGTACTGCCCGTTGCCGTCGACGTCGACCGTCTGCACCTCGGTCGTCTCGTCGATCGTCGGCGAGATGTCGACGGCGGCCGCACCGACGCGGAGCACGCCATCCCCGTCGCCGTCGCAACCCTCGCCTCCGGGGCAATACCGATCGGGCACCCCAGGGGGTGGGCCCGCGTCCACCTCGGCGTCGCTACCGCCGTCGACGGCGGCGTCGTCGTCCGCGCCCGAGTCTGCGGCGGGTGCGTCCACGATGCCCGAGTCCTCGGCTGCGCGCGGGCCCACGTCGTCGTCGCCGCACCCGATCGAGGTCGCCATCA
>JADZFZ010001133.1 GCA_020854145.1 Deltaproteobacteria bacterium
GATCCGCAAACTCCCAGTCCGAGGCACCCCTGTCGTGGCGTTCCCGAATCGGCTGACCCTGCTGGTCGCCGGGGACGAAGACGTCTCCGCGCTCGGCGTGATGCTTCAGCTCGTCGAAACCGAGATGATGCTCGATCGGCGCGTGAGCGCGGTGCCTCTACGTCTCGAGGGCGAGCGCTGGTCGAGCTGGTTCCCCGATGAGCGTCACGCCGATCTCGCCGGCTTCCGGCGAGCCCGGATGCTCGAGCGGGCCGACGACTACGAGGCGCAGCGACCGATGCTCGCGGAGCTGCTCGGCGACTCGACGTTCGTCGGCAGTTACCTCATCGTCGAGGCCGCAGGCGCGCCACCGTCCTCGATCTGCGCATGGACGCAGGGCGCGCAGCCGAGTGTTTTGCCGATCACCGACGAAATCGCGTTCGTCGCTCAGCCGAAGATCACGGGCGGCGACTTCGGAGTGCTCGGACAAGCCCCCTTCGACAGGGTGAAGGAAGTGCTCGGCGACCGTCTCGAGATGACCGGCGATTGGCCACCCCGATTCTCGGTCGACTTCTTCCCGACCACCTCCGAACTCGCGGCGATGAAGCTCGTGACACGGGGCACCGAGTGAGGGCGACGTGTCATCGATCTGCCCGCATCGCCTCCTCGTGTGCATCCAGAATGTTGAGGAGAATCTGCGGCGTGATCGCAACGTGCGACCGGTTGGTGACGTCGGCCACGTTCTCGCCCTCCGAAAGCTCGTAGACGTCGGGCTCGATTCCCGCAGTCGCCAGAACTTGCACCAGCGCTCGCAGACGTCGGGCGACATCCTCGTGCTCATTGTGGAACAAGGTGTACTCGACGACGGGGTCGCCTCGAGTCACCCGACTCGCGACCTCGCCCACGGGAATGCCCGTCACGACATGAACAGCGTGGATGCTCGCAGCACGCGCATCATCCGGGCGCAAGACTATTGCGATCTTGGACATTCTCGTTCGACGGTTGTCCTACGAGCCTCGAAGTGCGTCGTCTGCCGCGCGACGAGCGGCATCGGTGTCCACCGCTGCCGGGCCCGCTTGCGCTGTCCGGTCACCGAACCAGAACGGTAGCGCGTCGGGCGCCATCATCGACCATAGCCGTCGTACCACGGCTCCGCCTCGAGCCGTTCGAGGTCGCCTCCGGCGAGCGCACGCATGAGAGCGGCGACGCGATCACGCGATACGGCGCGCATGTGACGCGGCCGTGCGTCTTCGTCGTCCAGGTTCTCGTAGACCACGAGGCCGCTCGGGAAGGCAGCAAGACACCACCCAGATTCATGGGTGAGTGACACGTCCGGGTGATCATCGTCGGGCTTGTCGAGTTCCGCGAGGAGATCGTCGATCTTGGCCAGTGCCGGATCCCTCTCGGTGCCTCCCCAGCGGTGCCGCAGCACAAATCCCATGGATTCACCCATCTACGACGTCGTCCGGGGTGCAGGCCGGGGCGGAGCGGAGCTGCTCCAGCAGGATAGTCCACGCACTGCGGTCGAACGCCGAAAGCTCGATCGCGCGGGCAGTCGACGATAGCTCGGCTACGGTGCCCCTCCTGAGACGTACGAAGTTGTCGAAGAGTGTGAACATCCGAATGAAGGCCTCGAGATTCGTGTTGAGCAAGTACAGGCATGAATCGCGCTCGGGATCCAAGCCACCACCTCGCCCGTGTGCGTGTCGATGCCCAGAAGCGGCCTGGCACCGCCACCATCTGCGTAATCCTGTTCGCCGAACAGGGCGAGAGAGAGCCATTCCGCCTCTAGCGCGCCTTGGATATCCGACTCCGATGGGGCTCGCAGCGGTTGAGTGCAGCGAGAGAAGTCGAACTCGAGGGGTGCGCCGTGAATCACCCATCGGGCGCGTGGAGGCAGCTCAGATGCGATGCGCTGCCCTACGGCGTCAGTATCCTGTGGTGTCGCTACCCTTTGACTGTCGCCTCCATCCCGCATGTTACAGCGCCAGCGGGTACTTCGTCCCGAGCCCGGGCGCCAGCCGCTCGATCGCCGCCTTCACCGCCGCTCGATGCGGTCTCCGAAGTCGGTAGTCGCGATCGAGAAGCGCGGGGTTGCGCTCGGTCTGCTCCTCAACCTGGCGAAAGAGATCGGCCAGCTGGAGCCACCCTCGGAGATCGAGCGGCAGGGGGCGCGGCCTCGCCCGGCTCTCCTCGTCGTGGTCCACGAACGCCACCTCGCTTTGAGAAGGCGCATCGAGACGCAGAAGCCATCCGTCGCCGGTCCCTGTCTTCGCGAAGAGCCAATACCTGACGCCAAGCTCGCAGCGGGGAAACGCAGACTTCGCGTTCGCTTCAATCGCCTGGGAAGCACGCAAGAAGACGAAGTCCGCCGACAGATCGTGGTGTCCCAGCCGCTCGAGGAGCCGGTAGTAGAATGCGTCGGCCCGCCCGCCGACGAGTGACTGCGCTGCCGACGCCTCTCGTCGCGGCGGTGGTATCCTGCGCAGAATCTCGTCCACGGTACGGATGCGAAGGGGAAGCGTGCCCATTGGTTGGGGAGCTGCCACGGTGATCATCTCCGCGAGAGAGTGGAATCAGCTGTCGGCAAACACGTTGTCGCGTGCCGCCCTTCAGATCAGAAATCACGACATCGCTCTAGCAGTGCGAGCGCGTCCTCCACCGCAAAATCCCCGCGGCCTCGGACGAGTTCTTCCACGGCGACGAAGACGTCCTCGGCCTGCAGCGTGTCGAGGCCATCTTTGTGGTACACGGCATTGAGCGCCTCGATGAATCGAAGAACGATGGCTTCTGTCTCCGACCGAGAATGTGGAGTCAGCCGGTCCAATGCGTGCACCGCGTCGGAATACGCCTTCGACGCCACGCGTCGGGCACGAGATCTCACTGGCCATTCACGGAACGGATTGTTCACGTTCGCGGCGAGCCAGGCCGGAGTCCGCACCCCGCGAAGCTCGACATTCTTGGCCGGAACCAAACGTTTCAGAGCCTGCGCGTCATCGCGCCGGATCCCGTCAACGACGAGTGACTCGAGCGAAACCGCGAGTGGGCGCTGAAGGTCAGTGGCGTGCAGCTCGTAGCAATCGACGAGTTCGAGCTTCCGGAGCTTCGGCAGCCGGTCGAGGTTGGCTAGATCGGCCACCTTTCCGGGTGGACCCCGGAGCGTGAGATCCTCGAGCCCTGGAAACAGGTCGGCGATAGCGGCAACAGACGCGGTGTCAGCGTCGAAGAGATCGAGCCGTGTCAGTTGGCCGAGGCCAACAACTTGCCGGCGGAATCCCGTTCCCGGCGCGGTCGAAAAGATACCGATGAGGCCCGCGCCGTTCCGTGGATGAATGCAAGCGAACGTCATCTCACCAGGGATGCGCACCAGTTCGAGGACATGCAACGACGCGGGCAGTGCCAGCGCCGTCGTTCTTGACGGCTCGACAGGGCGGAGCGCTAACGAGCGAACGGCGGATTGGGCGAGATCGATTCGATCGGGAAGTCGGCCCCGCCAGGAGAGATCCAGGATCGCCGGGCGCCGCCGGACGTACTCGATGATCCCGGTATCGTCGCCGGCGTAGTTGATCTCAGCCAGGTCCGGCAGCTCATCGAGGGCGTCCCAGCGTAGCCGTGCTCCGGGAGCAACCGACAAGTGGACCGGTACATCGTCGGACGCTTCCGAGTCGATGAAGACGCGCCACAGGTCGGCGGCAGCGTCTCGGGGAACGCCGTCGAGAGCGATCTTGCGAACGGATTCCATGGTAGCGGCAGTATCAGCAGTCCGGGGTCGTAGTTGGGGGACGGAGCAAGTCGGGTAGATCTCGCACCGACGTCGCGCCGCGCTGTTGCAGCCAAGTCCGGGCGTCCGCAAGATACGTTTCGAGATTATCGTTGTCGGGGCGTATTCCCCGAATGTTATTGCCGCGCACGCGGGGCGCTGGGTCGCCAGGCACGTGCCGCGGCCCAATGAACGTGCCGTGGTCCCGCATACCTAGCTCCTCGATGCCACGAGCGACCGACCGACCAGTGCCGACGGGGGTGATTTGCTCGAACACATCCTCACCTCGAACGAATCGGCGACCACTGGCCGGCGCACCGCGCGGAGTTGCTGCGTGGCGGCTGATTACCTGGGCAGGCGTCGTGGCATCGCTCGCGTGACCCACGTAGTAGGGTCTGCCGTTGCGCACCAGCCGGTAGTTCCAATCGAGTCCGTAGGGGTCGGCAACACAGAAGGGATCGGGGACATATCCGTATGGTTGGATTCCGCCGTCGAGCCCGATCGGATCACAGCTGACGTACCGCCCATCCTCGGGGTCGTACCAGCGGAAGCGGTTGTAAAAGAGGCCGGTCTCTTCGTCCTCGTACTGCCCTGGCCAGCGCCAGGGCTGCTTTGTGGTCTCGACCTCTGCGCGGCAGACGCCGTAGAGGTCGAGCTGAGCCTTCCACGCGGGGACGCCCGCTTGGTCGTAGAACGCTTCGGGCGTTCCGAGGTGGTCTGTGACCGCCGCGAAGGAGCGCTCGCCTTGCAGCTTGGCAAGGGGCGCGAAGTGCCCTGGCTCGAAGACCCAAGCGCTCGGCTCCTCGTCACTCGAGATCTCGTGCGCGACGGTGTCACCGTCCCAGACGAACCGTAGCTCTCGCAGTGTGGTGCCCTGACCGTCCTTGACCTTCTTCGTGACCCGTCGGCCGAGGCCGTCATAGATGTTCTCGACGTGCTTCCCGTCCGGCAGCTCGAGGGACTGGAGGTACCCGGCGCCGTCCCATGCGTAGCGCCAGAGCCGACCGTCCGGCGCGCGCTTCTCGACGAGGTTGCCGTCCTCGTCGTGGCGGTAGTGCGTGCCGCCCGATTCGAGCAGCACCCCGCCTGGTCCGTAGCGGCGATCCGAGCGGTCCGCCGTGCGGTAGAGATTGCCGGCCTTGTCGGGGTTTCGCCACTCGCGCACTCCGGGTTGATCCGGCGGACGCGTGGCTGTGAGACGTCCGCGCGGATCGTAGAAACAGTGGACGCCCCGCCGGCTCCCGCGCTCTACCTTCCAGTGGAGCTGGCCCTCGTCGGTCCAGCCGTACCCGACCGTCTCGAGCACCGCGCCGGACGAATCGGTGCGCCGCTCGGTGATGCGGCCGGCCTCGTCCCGCTGCGCGTGCACGGTGACGCCGCCCGGCAGGCGTCGCGCCGTCTCGAGGCCTTCGAGATCGCGCTCGAAGGCGACGTGAAAGGGCGCTCCCCGCGGAAGCGTGGCGTCGGCTGCCGCGAGGTCACCCATGAGGTTGCGCTCAAAGGCGACGCGCAGGCCGAGTGACGTCGTGAGCCCGATGCGTTTACCGAGGAGGTCATGGGCAGACTCGACGA
>JADZFZ010001134.1 GCA_020854145.1 Deltaproteobacteria bacterium
ATGTCGTCTGCCCTAGGCGAACCAGCCATTTCTCCGCGTATACCTTCCGCGCTTCACGCTGGCAACAACGGAGTGCTCTCGCGCGCCGACTTCCGACGCGCGAGAGCTCGCGAACGAACGCGGATCACGCCCTTCGCTGGCGCTCGGGCGTGTTGCGACTTCGCCGTCGCCCGCTGCACGCGGGCTCGGGCTCACTCGGAATTCAGCGAACGCGAACGCGCACCGCACCACCCGCTTGCACACGGGGCGGAGGCGGCGCCGTCGGTCGAACCACCACGCGCGGCGGAGGGGCCGCGGGTCGAACCACCACGCGCGGCGGAGGCGCGACGGGACGCACGACGACGCGCGGCGGGGCTACCGGACGCACGACGACGCGTGGCGGCGGGGCCACCGGACGCACGACCACGCGCGGCGGCGGCGGCGCGACCGGACGGACGACCACGCGCGGCGGCGGAGGCGGCGCGTACACGACGCGCGGCGGAGGCGGCGCGGCGGGCCGGATGTACACGATGCGCGGCGGAGGCGGGCGCTCGACCACGATGATGCGCGGCGCGCGACCGGTGAGCCGGCGACCCGCGAGGCTGAACGCCACGTCGACGGGCCCGGGGATCGGAAGGATGCCCGACAACATCCGACCTTCGTACCGCGACTCGTCCGCGTCCCAGTTCATGGCGACGCGGTGCGGCTGGTTGTCGCTGCCTTGCACCGTGACGGTGAGCTCCGAGTACGGCGGCGTGCGGGAGGGCGGACGCCATACGTAGGCGTGCACTTCACCCGTCTGCGCAGTGACGACCTCGACCGGATTCTCGCCGGCAGCGAGGACGGTGCCGCCGTGAACCGGCTCGGGCAACGTGCCCGCCGGCGGCGGCGGGATCTCCTCGGCGCCCGCAGGGACGGCCGCGGGATCCGTCGGTACGATGCCGGCCTGGGCGGTGGGATCGACCGGGGCGACGGCCGTGGGGACGGGCGCCACCGCGGTGGGCGTCGCCGTGTACGGCGTGGTCGGTGCGGCCACCGGCGGAGGCGTCGGGGTCGCAGGTGGGGGCGCCGGCATCACGGGTGGTGGCGTCGGCGCCGGTGTCGCTTGCTGCGCTGGCGCATCGCTGGATCCGCATATACGCAGCGCCGCCATCGCCACGAAGGAGATGGCCAAGAGTTGACCTTTCAGCATCACGAACCTCCCCGCGCACGATACCCCGCGGACAATCCGCGAGATACGCGCCGGCAACCACAGTACGCGATCTCGAAGCCGCAGCTTCCTCGATCTCGCGGACGGTTCTCACGTCGCGCGCGCCGGCTTCGGGGAGGCTGCGATCTCCAGCGGATCCGGTCGGGTCTTCCATCGTCGATGGAGCCAGAGCCACTGCTCGGGGTGCGCGCGCACCCATCCCTCGAGGATGCCGTTGATGCGCCGGGTCGTCGCCAGGATGTCCACCCGGCCGCGCGCGTCGCGAAGCAGCTCGACCTCCTCGTCGACCACGATGCGGAGTCGCCCGTCCGTCTGGCGCTCGCAGCGGACCGGAACGAGCGCCGCACCCGTCCTCGCAGCGAGGAGCGCGGGCGCCGTCGTCGTCGCGCACGTGTCTCCGAGGAACTCGACGAACGCTCCGCCGAGAGCCGGCGGCGTGTCCTGGTCCACGACGAGCGCGACCGTCTCGTTGCTGCGAAGCGCACGCATCACGGCCTTGGCCGAGCCGATCATGTCGTGCAGGCGGACGCCGAAGCGCCCGCGATGGCGCTGCCAGAAACGATCGATCCCGCGCATGGAGAGGCGCTTGGTGACGACGTGCAGCACGCCTGCGCGCTCGGCCTGCGAGCACGCCATCGCGTCCCAGTTGCCGTAGTGGGCGGTGACCACGATGACGCCGCGACCCCGCGCGCGGGCCCGATCGAAGCGCTCGACGTTCTCCACGAGTGCGAGCGCGGCGAGGCGCTCGGGGCGGTCGGGCCTCAACCAGAGGAGCTCCATCGCGGAGACGCCGAGCCCACGGTAGAGCGCCGCGGCGACCGTTCGCGCACGGTCCGCGTCGAGCCCGAGGTGACGCGCCAAGGCCTCGCACGTCACCCGCCGGCGGATGGGCACGACGTGGAACCAGACCCATCCGAGCGCCGCACCGAGGCCGCGCGCGACGCGCAACGGAAGGCGCGACACCGACCACGCCAGGATCGTGAGCAGGAGCTCCAAGGGCAACGCCGCCATCTCGCTCCGCCGCTCGGAAGCGGCTAGTGCGGTTGCATCGATCCGGCCGCGCCCGCGGCGCCGAGCCCGAGCATCGCGACGATCGCAGCCCCGAAGAACAGGAAAGCGACGGCCGTGCCGATGCAGGAGAGCACGACGTTGATGTAGCCGAGCACGAGCCCGCCGACGGCCAACCCGTCGCCATCCTCGCCGCTCGCGCGGATCTGCTTGCGCGCGATGTGGCCACAGACGATGGCGACGAGCGACGCGGCGAAAGGCGCGACGGTCCAGCCCGCGATCCCCGCGACGATGCTGACGATCGCCATGGTGTTCGTCGCTCGGTTCGTCATGGCCCTATGGCACCACGAGTCCCGGCTAGAAGTCGACCGTCACGCACCGCGGCGAGCCGGCACAGAACTCGGTGCCCTGCGACGGCTCTTCGCTCGCGAGCGCGACGGCGAGCGCGACGCCGCCCGCGAGCGCGAGGGCGCCGGCGCCGACGCCGACCCAGACGAGCGGCCGCTCGTACCACGAGGGCGGGCGCGGCGGCCGGCGCAGGTACGGGTTCTCGTCGGGCGGCAGCTCGACCAATCGGAGGTCGAGGGTGATGGGCTCCCCCGCGACTGCGCGGACGCGGCGGGTCTGGGTGTAGTACCCGCCGCGCCGGACGCGCACGACGCGCCGCCCCTCGAGCAGCTCCGTGTCGAGCGGTGTCGTTCCGACGAAGCGCCCGTCGACGAACACCTGGGCGCCCGCGACGTTCGACTCGACGCGAAGCGGCGCCGTGACGGGGATGAGCTCGATCTCGACGCGGGTCGTCTGTCCGGCGCGCACGCGGACGACGTCCGAGAACTCCGTGTAGCCAGGCCGAACCGCGCGCACGGTGTGCTCGCCCGGCTCGAGCGTGAGCGGCCTGCGCATCGGCGTCGTGCCGCGCGACTCGTCGTCCACGAAGATCTCGGCGCCCTCGGTGGTCGAGTCGATCGAGAGGCGTCCCGTTCCGTCCGCGGGCTCGGTCGCTGCCGCGGGTCTGGGTCGGCGGCGACGCTGCGCATGAGCGTCGGGAACCACCGTGGATGCAGCCATCGAGACGGCCACGAGCCCGAGCGCGACCCAGCGAACGGTCGCTGCGTGACGCGCCTCGGTGCTCGACCCGAGAGGGAGTCGCACGAGCACAGCGTACCGCACGCGCGGTCGTCGGAGCACGCGCACTTGACCGCAGCACGCATGGCGCGGAGATTCGCGCTCGATGGACCGTCACACCTTCATCGAGATGTTGGGCGCCCTGCCCACCGCCAAGGCTTCGGGCACGGCATGGACCTTCGAGAAGGGACGCGCCATCGTGCTCCACGTCGGCAGCAGCGACGCGATGTACGCGATCCGCGATGTCGAGCGCATCGACGTCAAGGACCGCTTCGTCGAGGTCGCCGCCGAGGAAGGCAAGGTGTTCCTCGTGCCGATCGAAGAGCTGCGATGGCTCTCCGCGCGGCCCGCTGCGGCGAAGGCGAAAGCCGGCTTCGGCACCTGACGCGGTCGGCTCACTCGCCGCGGTAGACGGGCTTTCGCTTCTCCGCGAAGGCTGCGAGCGCTTCGAGACGATCCTTCGACTCGAGGGTGCGCTCGTAGCAGGCGCGCTCGAGGGCGAGACCCGCGTCGATCGGCAGCTCGCTCGCGGCGTCGATGGCTTCGAGCGCGGCTGCGATGGCGACCGGCGCTGCGGACTCGAAGTGCGCAGCCATCTCGAGCGCACAGTCGAGCGCGCTCTGGCCCGCGGGAGCGACGCGGTTCACGAGACCGAGCCCGAGCGCTTCGGCAGCGGTCAGACGGCGGGCGAGCAGAACGAGCTCCTTCGCGCGACCGGGCCCGAGAAGCCGAGTGAGTCGCTGCGTTCCCCCGGCGCCGGGGATGATCGCGAGCGAGGTCTCGGGCAGCCCGATGGTGGCGCCCTCGGACGCGACGCGCAGGTCGCACGCGAGCGCGAGCTCGAGCCCACCGCCGAGCGCTGGACCGTCGATCGCGGCGACGGTCGGGCGCGGCATGCGATCGAGCGCACCGAAGCTCTCTCTGTAGAGCGAGAGGAAGTCGCGCACGTCCTCGAGGGTCATGCCCTGGCGCTCTTTGAGGTCGGCCCCGGCGCAGAACGCGTTGCCCGCGCCCGTGAGCACGACCGCCCGCAGCTCGCGGTCCCGAGCGGCCTCGCGCGACAAGCGCCCGATCTCGCGCACGACCGCGCGCGACAGCGCGTTCTTCCGGTCGGGCCGATCCAGCGTCCAGATTGCGATGCGCCCGCGGCGCTCGACACGAAGGCCAATCTCGGAGCTCGTCATCGAGCGCGGGTATACCCCAGCACGCGCCGAGCTGCTGCGGACGGGATCAAGGATCGACGACGGCGCAGCGACCCATCGTGCACTCGGCGCGGAGATCGCCGAAGACGGGCACGCACGGTGGGCACGGAGGCGGCATCTCGCCGCACAGCAGACGCCCGACCGAGCCCATCGTGCGGTTGATCGCGACGGCGCGATCGAGGCCGACCTCGCCGCAGCCGCAGCACTCGTTCGTGATGAGCGTGCAGTCGTCGGTGCTCGCGCATTCCGTCGATGGGTCCACGTGCAGGTTGACGGGAACGCACGCGCCTGCGACGCACGTGGCGATCAGGTACGGATCCGGGGGCGCGGCGCACTCCGGGCACGCGACGGGATCGGCGCACGCCATCGAGCGGTTGTCGTCCACGTCGTTGCGATGCACGGCCACGATGTCGTCGGGAGTCGCGACGCCGCAACGACCGCAGCACGACGCCGGCAGGATCACACAGTCGGACGGCTGCAAGCATCGGGTTCCGGTCGGGCCCGAGTCCACGGGTCCGGGCCCTGCGTCGATCTGACCCGGGCCAGCGTCGAGAGGGACAGGGCCCGCATCGGCGGGGCCGGGGCCCGCGTCGGCCGGACCAGGCCCGAGGTCGCTCGGACCCGGGCCCGTCTCGGGGAGCGTGGCCGAGTCCGACGCGGCGCCGTCGGACGTGGTGCGCGGGTCGGGATCGTCGCCACAAGCCATCACGCTCGGGACGATGGACAGCAAGCAAGCGACGAGAAGCGGAGCACGCATCGATCCTCCTGCGTCAGGTCGTGCCAGCCGACCTACGACCGCGGGACCGAGCATCGCTCGTGCCGGAGCCGGCAGCCACCACGGCACCCGCGTGCTCGCATGCGGGCTACGAGCGCGGGACCGCGAGGGTCGCAGGCGCGGGCGCTTCGACGACGAACGACTGACGCGCGAGGAGCTCGCCGTCCACGGTGCGAACTTCGGCGGTCCACTCTCCGGGCGTACGCGCCTGACGGGTGAACGCCCACGTGCGCCAGCGACGCGCGCTCGGAACCTCGAGGGCCTGTCCACCACGGGCCACGCCCTGCGGCGGGATCCACGTGAACACGAGCTCGGCAGCTTCCTCGCCCGCGTTCTCGACCTCGACCCACGTGTACAGGCGCTCGTCCGGGCCGCCCACGACGAAGCGCTCGCCGGCCTCGACGGGCACGCGATTCGCCACACCACGCGCGAGCACGATGCGGTGGACCCGGAGCCCGCCGCTCGACCGCGTCTCGGGGTTGCTCGCGAGCCGCATCGGGCGCTGGGTCGCGCCGCGCGTCGAGACGAGCGCGACGTTCGCCGGAGCAGGCGCAGTTGCAGGTGCTGAGGCGGCAGTCGGCAGGGCAGGAGCCGCCGGCGCAGTCGCCGTGGTGCTCGCCGGTTGTGCGCTCTGGGACGGGGCGCAGCGGCACTCGACGTTCTCCGGGGTCGCGACGGTGGCGCCGCCGCAGGCGACGAGCTGGGAAGCAACGAGAACGAGCGAGAGCAGGGACGAGCGAGCGGTCATGGCGACCTCCTTGGTTGGACGTCCGCTCATCGAGCAACGACCCTGCCATCGCGACGATGTGCCTGGATTCAGGCCAATTCCACGAACCGGCGCGGCACGCCGCGGAAAGCCGGACACGCCTTCGTGGGCGCGCGGTCGCCCCGTGCTCGGCGGCTCGGCTCGGTCGGCTCTTCAGCGGCGCGCACGGCGGAGGAGCTCGCGAGAGAACCACCCGCCGGTCATCGCGTCGAGCATCGCGGTCTGCTCCTCCACGCGCAGCTCGAGCGCGAGACGGGCGCGGGGATCCGCCGGCGGATCGATCGCGAGGCCGAGGAGGATCTGCCGACGCGTGTAGAAGAGCCGCGTGACCTCGCGCAAGACGCTGAGCTGCACGCCGGTGAGCGCGTAGCTCGAGAGCTCGGCGGGATCGAAGACGGCACCCGGCAGGTTCCACACGAGCTCGGCTCCGGCGCGGTGCCCACGGAGGCTGCGATCGTTGTCGGCGCGCTCTCCTTCGAGCGAGCCGGCGCCGACGTAGGCCTCCGCGTCGGTCGTGAGATCGAGGTGGTAGCCGAGGCGAAGCTCGGGCAACGCAGCGCGGCTGGTGGTCCTGCTGCGAAGGCTCGCGACGGCTTCGGGATGGACCTCGAAGTAACGCAGGGCTCGCGCCTGCACCTGCGCGACCGTCGGCTCGCGCCGCAGGCTCGCGCGCAACCGAGCCACGCGCGCGTCGCGCATGGGGTCCGGCATCGCCTGTGGCTGCGCGCGAACGTCGGCCGGTGTCGCTGCGGCGATTGCGCAGGCAAGCCCCAGCGCGCTTGCCCAGATGGTGCGCCAACGAACCGTCGTCATCGTCGAGCTCATCGTGATCTCCTCGTTGCGCGGGCGTTCTCTCCCAACGACCCGCGGTAGACACCGGCACCGAGCACGTCGAGCAAGGCCGTGAGCTCCTCGACGCGAAGCGCGACTCGTTCCGCGCGTGCGCTCGGCATCGCGCGCGTGGCGAGCTCCACCAGGAGTCGCCTTCGTTCCACGTAGGCATCGGACACGACGACCTGCGTCTCGCGCCGAACGCGGCGGGCCTCCAGCCACGCGCGGCTGGTCTGCCGCTCGTCGAGGACCGCCCGGTCGAGCGACCACGAGAACGTGACGAGCGCGGCGAGCCCGGTGGTCGCCACGTCGTGTCGCGTGGGTGGCCCGCTCTCGGAGTAGTCGAGCGCCGCGCTGCCCAGCACGCCCGACCAGACGAACTGCGTGAGACGGGGATTGCCGCGCAGGAGAAACCCCGGCTGCAGACGATAGGTACCGCGTCCCGAGATGCTGCGCTCCGAGTCGCCGAGCGTTCCATCGACGGTGAGCCGCACGACCGGCATCCACGCCGCGCTCGCGAGATCCGACCGAAGCGAGGCCTCGTCGTCCGCGGTCAGGCGCGCGCGGCGAAGCGCGGCGTCGAGCACGGCGGCGAGGCCCGGATCGCGACGCAGCGCCAGCGCGGCGCGGGACGCGAGCGCGCCACGCGGCAGCGGTTGGGCCGCACGTGGCGGCTCGAGGACGAACAGCGCGCTGTCGGTCGCGAGCCAGAGTCGCTCGGGGTCGACGGGGTCGATCGTGATGGCTTCGAGGACGCGTGCAGTCGCGGAGACCTCGACGTCGGTCACCGTCTCTCCGCCGTCGCGCGTCTCGAAGACGCGGCCCGTCGCGCTGTCGAACGGCCCGTGCGGGAGCTCCGGAGGTCGGTCGCGCGCCAGGAAGTACGCATGGCGCGGATCGCGCGGATCGATCTGGATCATCAGGATCTGGAAGCGGCCGAGGAAGGTCTCTGCGACGCGCGCCCACGTTCGGCCGCCGTCGTGGCTGACGACCGCGCCGTCGCTCATGCCCGCGTAGAGGGTCGCGCCCGAGAGCGCGACGTAGAGCGCGTCGGTCGAGGCATCGCCGAAGAGCCGGTCGTTGTAGAAAGCGGCGTCGATGTCGGCGGGAAGCGTGCCCGCGTAGACGCCGATGGGCGTGGCCGCGACGATTCGGCCCGGCTGCTCGGGGTCCGGGACGACGTGCCGGGCTTCGAGGCGCGCGACGACCGGAGTGGTGGACCAGGACTCGCCGTCGTCGGGGCTCGCGGCGACGCCGGAGTCGGTCGCGACGTAGATACCGGAAGGGCGAGCGGGGTCGCACTCGACGTAGAGGCCGCCGCCGTCGACGCCGAACGCGTGGAGCGGCTCCCAGCTCGCGCCGAGATCGCGCGAACGATGGATGCGACCGGGAGTGGTCGCGAACGCGATCCACGCGCCGCCGACGGAGGGGCAGAACGCGATGTCCTCGACGCCGAGGCCGTCGGTGTTGGGGCGCGTCAGCGCAGCGACGGCGTCCAGCGCCTCGGCGCGATCGGGGCTCGGCAAGGAGAGATCGACGTCGGGGGGAGACATGTCGATGGGCGGAGCTTCGGTCGCGGCGAGCGCGACGCGGTCCCACGTCGTGCCGCCGTCGGTCGAGCGCATCACGATTCCGTTGGTCGTACCGACGAGCACGAGATCGGGATCGTGCGGCGCGACGGTCACGATGGAGAAGGCGCCGCCGCCGCGCGGAGAACGTGCTCGGTGGATGGAGACGCGCTGTTGGGCGGCTGCCTGCGCGTGCCCGAGCGATTCGTGCACGACGAGCGTGACGACCACGAGAGCGAGCGCGCCGAGCCGCGACCACATCGCGCGCGGACGTTATCAGAGCGGCGCTTCGTGCCATGATTCGAGCGTGCGTGGATGGGTGCGGGATCTCGTGGCGTCCGTCGCGGCGAGCCTGGTCGTCGTCGCGGCCGGCGTGGCTTGGACCGGATGTGCGAGCGGCGACGACGACGCGCCTGCGTGCACCGCGTCGGTGGAGTCGTGCAACGGCATGGACGACGACTGCGACGGGATGGTGGACGAAGGCGAGACCGGCGGACCGCTGCGCCAACCGTGCGCGAGCGCGTGCGGCAGCGGCGAGGAAGAATGCGCAGCGGGCGCGTGGGCGTTCTGCACGGCACCGACGCCTGCGACCGAGCGGTGCAACGGGATCGACGACGACTGCAACGGCGAGACCGACGAGACGTGCGATTGCCGTCACGGCGAGACGCGCTCGTGCGGCGACGCGGTGGGCTCGTGCGAGCCGGGGATCCAGCAGTGCACCGACGGTCGCTGGGAGGAGGCGTGCACGGGGCAAGTCCTGCCGGCGGCGGAGGAGTGCAACGGGCAGGACGACGACTGCGATGGCGACACCGACGAAGGTTGCTCGTGTGCGCCGGGTGCGACGCAGAGCTGCGGGACCGATACCGGCGAGTGCGCGCTCGGAGAGCAGACGTGCGACGCCTCGGGTGCGTGGGGCGCCTGCTCGGGCGCGGTGGAGCCGCGCGTCGAGACGTGCAACGGCCTCGACGACGACTGCGATGGCGCGGTGGATCGCGCGAACGCAGTGGCCTTCGGTTGGAGCACCGACGTGTGGGAAGCCAACGACGACTGCGGTCGTGCGGCGCCGCTCCCCGACGCGAACGAAGACGGCGACTGGATCGAGGTCCCCGTCGCCGACGAAGAGGACGTCGCGACCTACCCCACCGTGTACCCGGTCGGCGATCAGGACTGGTACACGTTCGGCGCGCGCACGACCGTCTCGCACACGTGCTTCCCCGGCACCTCCCAGTGCGCGTACGTGTTGACCGTGCAGCTCGCGTTCATCGGCGAGCACGACCCGGCCGACTACGAGATGTGCGTGACCACCGCCACGTGCGCGGAGGCGTCGGCGCCCGGATCGATGAACGTCTTCTGCTCGCGCATCGCCGACTACGACGCGACGGCCGAGTCCTACGCGCTCGCGATCAAATGGGGCGGCACCTGCGGCTCCGACGACTCGCGCGACGTCCGCGTCGTCGTGCGCAGCACCGAAGGCGCCGCCATGTGCGGCTACTACCAGCTCTTCGCCCGCCTCCGCTTCGACCCCGATGAAACCTGCCCCTGACGGGGACAGGATCGACGTGTACAACGTCGCGGAATCGCAGGCGTCCTAGGCGAGCAGTTCCATTTCGTTCGGAGGGGCCGCCGCGCGGACGTCGAGCGCACGAATCGTCGCGAGAAACGGGCGAACGAGACGAAATGGAAATGCTCGCCTCGAAGCGCCCTGATCTCGCGAGGTTAGCTACCTCGATCCTGTCCCCAGGTGGAGGAGTCGGGTGGGAGGTGTGGAAGGGAGGTCGCGGCAGGTGCCGAGGACGGTGACTTGGTCGAGGAGATGGGGCATGGGACGGAAGGTGATCGCGAGCTGGCTGCCGACGACGTGGCCAGGTGGCGGGGGCGAAGGGTCGGCGCGGCCAGGCGGTGGGGTGTAGGTCGCGAGGATGAGCGCGCCGGCGCGAGCGAGACGTTCGCGGTCGGTGGCGTGACGCTCGAGGGGGATGCGGTAACCAGGGGTGCCTGTGCCGTCGCCGATGGGGCAGCCCGTCTGGGCGAGCACACCGGGGATGCGGCGGTGGAACGTGAGGCCGTCGTAGAACGGACGCGTGGTGACCTGGCCGGCGCGCGACGGATCGCGGCCGCCGCGCGATGGCTCGCGCCACCGAGCACGGCCACGCGCGAGACCGACGACGAGCGCGGCTGCGCGTGGCGCACGCGTGGGGTGGAGCGTGCAGCGGATGGTGCCGCGATCGGTGTCGAGCGCGGCTTCGAGCGCGGCGGGGACCTGCGGGCCGAAGATGGACTCGGGGCTCGGAGGAGCGAGCGGCGGCTCGGCTCGTTCACATGACGCGCATCCTGCGAGGACGACGATGATCAGGGAACGCACGCACCCGCAGTGCACGAGAGCGGCGGAGGCGCGATGCAGTCGTCGACCGGGCACGGATCGCCCATGCCGTCGACCCGCGGATCGCAGTGCATCCGGTATTGCGCTTGGCGACGCTCGACGGTGGCGCGGTTCTGCG
>JADZFZ010001135.1 GCA_020854145.1 Deltaproteobacteria bacterium
GCGACGACGACGGGCCGACCGATGGAATGATCCGCCGACCCGATCGGTTGCGCGCTCTCGTCGTGCTTCCGATGCTCCTCGTCGCGCTCGCAGCGTGCTCGTCGTCGCGCGGCCCGAGCGAGCCTTCGGCGGAGCCGCGGCCCGAACGTCCGGCGAGCAGCGGCGCCGCCAAGGTTCGGCGCCCCGAGCCGTCGGATGGACCAGTGGTCGTGCTCGAGCCCCCGAATCGGCCGCCCGTCCGCGTCGACGTCGAGGTCGCCAAGACGCCCGCTGCGCGCCAGCGCGGATTGATGTTTCGCCGCGCCCTCCCCGAGCGCGCCGGGATGCTGTTCCTGTTCGAGCGCCCCGAGCACCACGTGTTCTGGATGCGCAACACGTACATCCCGCTCGACATGATCTTCATCCGAGAGGACATGACCGTGCTCGGCGTGGTGGAGAACGCGACGCCACGCACCGACGACTCGCGCGAGGTCCCCGGGATCTCGCTCCACGTGCTCGAGGTCAACGGGGGCCTGACGCGCCGTTGGGGCGTGGGCACCGGAACGCGTGTGCGATTCGAGCGCATCGAGCCGTTGCCCCGCGCAGCCGATGACGGCGCCGAGGCCGAGTTGCCCGACGACGAGCCGAGCGAGACCGAGGAAACACCATGAGGTCGATTGTCGCTTTCCGTGCCTCCGTGCTGGCGGCCACCGCCGTCGGTTCCGCGGCCATCGCGCTCTACGCGTGCGATCCGCAGACCACCGGCGACGATCAGCCGCAGGCGGGACGCGCCGAGCGCACGTTGCGCCTCCCCGACGGCACCGAGGTCATCACCAGGGAGCCGTACAATCGCCGCAAGAAATCGGCGCCGGCACAGACCAAGAAGTCCCGCGGCGACGAGCACCTGATTCGCACGCCCAACTCGCCGGATCCGCAGGGAGGCGATTTCACCCTCCAGGAAGCGGTCGCGGGATTGCCGGTCGACGGCGGCCTCGTCGCAGAGATCGGCACCGATTTCGGCACCATCTTCTGCGACCTCTTCGCCGATCGCGCCCCTCGCACCGTCGCCAACTTCATCGGTCTCGCGCGCGGATTGCGGGAGTTCTGGGATCCTCGCCAAGGCCAATGGACCAAGCGCCCCTACTACGACAATCTCACGATTCACCGAATCATCCCCAACTACATGATTCAGGGCGGCGACCTCCTCGGCGACGGCAGCGGGAGAATCGGGTACACGATCCCCGCGGAGATGGAAGCCTCGCTGCGGCACGACCGCGCAGGCCGATTGTCCATGGCAGCCGAGGACGGCCCCAACACGAGCGGCGCCCAATTCTTCATCACCGACGGGGCGTCACCCCAGCTCGACGGCCGGTACACCGCCTTCGGTCAATGCCTCCAGACCGACACGATCGCCACGATCGCGCGTCTCGCGCAGCACGGCGCACCGGACAATCGACCTCTCACGCCGATTCACATCACCCGTCTTCGCATCCGACGCGAGCGCGGCGGCGCCGTAGCCGCCCGGCCTCCGCAGCCGCAGATACCGGAGGCGCCCCGCGGCGCCTCCGCCGGTCCCGGAGAGCGATATCCCGGCGTCCCCGGTCCGGCCCCGCGCGGCAGTCGGATCCCCCCCGGCTACATCGACCCGCGCACCGGCGAGGTGGTGGCCCCGAACCCGGGTGAAGAGGGTCGTCCGCCCGTCCTGCCCATGGGCCCGGTGATGCCGGGCGCCGGCGGCCCCGGCGGCCTTCGCGGCCCGGGTCCCGGCGGCCCAGGCCCCGGCGGCGGCGCCGACCCGCACGGCCACTGACCCGAACCGGCGATACACCCCGGCGTGCGAGCGGATATGCTGGCGACGTCCCCGTGACCGATGCCAACGACTCCGAACGCGCGCTCGAAGTCTCCATCGTCATCCCGTGTCTGGACGAGGCCGACACTCTGGCGGCAGTCGTGGGCAAGGCGCGCCGCGCGCTGTCGGAATCCGCGATCTCGGGTGAGATCATCGTCGCCGACAACGGGAGCAACGATGGCTCGCCTGCCATCGCCGAACGCGCTGGCGCTCGCGTCGTCTCGATCGAGGAACGCGGCTACGGCAACGCGCTGATGGGCGGCATAGCGAGCGCACGCGGACGATTCGTGATCATGGGCGACGCAGACGACAGCTACGACTTCCTCGAGACGCCCAAGTTCGTGGACAAGCTCCGCGCGGGTTTCGATCTCGTCCAGGGTTGTCGGTTGCCGTGGGGAGGCGGGAACATCGTGCAAGGCGCCATGCCGGCGACGCACCGCTGGCTCGGCAACCCGTTCTTCACGTTGCTCGCACGCTGGTGGTTCGATGCACCGATCCACGACGTCTTCTGCGGCATGCGTGGGTTCGCACGCGAGCACTACCTGAGCCTCGATCAGCGATGCACCGGGATGGAGTTCGCGGTGGAGATGATCATCAAGTCCTGCTTGCGCCGCGCGCGCATCGCCGAGGTTCCGATTACGCTGCACCGTGACGGCCGCACGACGCATCCCCCACACCTCCGGACGTGGCGCGACGGATGGCGGACCTTGCGTTTCTTCCTGATGTTCAGCCCGCGGTGGCTGTTCTTCGCGCCGGGCCTGCTGCTCGTCCTGCTCGGTGGCTTGGGCTACGGCCTCTCCCTGCCGGGCGCGACGATCTCCGGCGCGACGTTCGACGTGCACACCCTCCTCTATGCGAGCTTCTCTTTGATGGCCGGTTATCAGGCCTTCTTGTTCTGGCTGATGACGACGACGTTCGCCGTCAATCAAGGCCTGCTGCCGGCGCCCAAGGTCTACGACACCTTCTATCGTCATGTGACGCTGGAAGGCGGGATTGGGCTGGCGCTGGTCACCGGGGCCGTCGGCCTCGCCATCCTGATCGGCGCCGCCGGATTCTGGGCGGTCCACGATTTCGGGCGCCTCGACTATGCCACGACGATGCGCTGGGTGATCCCTGGCGCCACGATGACCGCGCTGGCGCTCCAGACGCTGCAATCGAGCTTCCTCGTCAGCATCCTGGGATTGCCGCACCGACGCGAGAGCCCGCAATCGAGGTCCGCCGCGCGGCCCCCGAAGGCGACCGACGATCCATGACCGATTTCGATCTCCACGTCGCCGAGTATCGGCGCACGCTCGATCGAGGGTTGTCCATCAGTGGCGAAGACGGCGACTATTTCTCGCGCGGGCGCGTCACGTGGCTCGCGCGCCGACTGTCGCGTCACGCGGCCCGACCGAGGCGATTGCTCGATCTCGGGTGTGGCGACGGCCGAACCCTACCCGCGCTGCGCGATGCGCTCGACGCCTCCGATGCGCTCGGCGTGGACGCTTCCGCCGCCTCGATCGAGAAGGCGCGACGCGACATTGGCGACCCACGACTACGATTCGAGACGCTCGAAGACTTTCGCCCGTCGGCCGACCGAGACCTCGTGTACTGCAGCGGCGTGTTGCACCACGTGCCTCCGAGCGAGAGATCTGCGTTTCTCCGCACCGTCCACGACGCGCTCGCCAGCGGAGGCTGGCTCGCCTTGTGGGAGAACAACCCGTGGAACCCCGGCGCGCGGTGGGTCATGCACCGGCTACCCTTCGACCGCGATGCCGTCATGCTCGACGTGATCGAAGCCAAACGTCGAGCGCGTCGCGCTGGCCTCTACGTCGTCCACGTCGACTTCCAGTTCGTGTTTCCCCGGCTCCTCGCGCCGCTTCGACGACTCGAGCCCTGGCTGACGGATTGGCCGATTGGAGCGCAATACCAAGTGCTGTGTAGAAAGGCCTGACCCAATTGATCGACTAATGCTCGCTCCGGCGGACCCTGTACATCGCGGCCGTCCCGTCCTTCATCACGAGGTCGAATCGGTCCGGGTGGCGTCGCACCCACGACAGTTCCACCGGCTCCGAGACGACCACCAGGTAGTCCCAATCGCGCATCCGTCTCAGCCAGGCGCGCTCGTCGGGCTCGTCGCGCGTCATCCCGCGAACGAGACACGCCGGCACGTCGTCTCGCTCGATGGGGACGTGTCTCACGCGGTGGCGCAGGTCCGCCCCGAAGAGCGGATAGAAGAACCACCCTTCCTGTGCGAGCGGCCTTCCGGTCGCCAGCGCGATCCGGCTCGGCGGTAGCGTCTCGATGGATGCCCAGATTCGCGGGAAACCGACGTGTGGATGGAGATCCACGCGAAGCCCGTAGGCGAATGCACGCGAGGCCTCGCGCGCACGGAGCGCCGACGGCAGCGCAGCTGCGCTCAGCCCCGCGGCGAACAGCGCGGCCGTCATACACCCCCGACGTCGAGCCCGCCCTCGGGCCGCAGCGCCCGCGACGGCCAGCCCCAGAGCCGCGACGGCCGCAACGGTGACTACGAGCGACTCCGCAGAATAGGGGAAGCGGATCAGCTGAGTCCGTAGGCACGTCACGACCCCGATCGCGGCGCACACGCCGAGCACCAGCGCACGAGATGGGAGCCCATAATCCCCGAGCGCGATCGCGCATCCCAGCGCGGCTGCCAGAAAGCACGGACCCAGGAATCGCGTATCGGCTTCCGCGTAGAGGCCGTTATACGGCGTGTACATGTAGACCGCGAGCAGGAACGTCGCGATCAGCGTCATCAGCAGCGCCGTCGAGCGCCGCCGAGCATCGTCCACGAAGAATGGGATGACGAACGCCCCGAAGAACAGGAATACGAAGAGCCATCCCGGTCCCAGCGGGTACCCGACTCTCCACGGAGCGGCCACGAGCGCGTCCACCACCTGGTCCGTCGCGCGAAGCCCGATCACGGAGCTCTCCTGCATCGCCCACTCGTTGAGGCTCGTTCCCGCGAACGGTCCCTCGGAGAATCCGGGGAGTGGTGAAGGGTAGATCGGGTTGCCGCACAATCGCATGTTCTGGACGTACCAGGGACCCGCGATGCCGAGCGCCAACGTCGCTCCACCCCACAGCGCTGCGCGCGCCCTCCACCAACCGAACGTCTTGACGGAGTAAAGGCACACGACGAGCACCGGCAGGCACCATGCCAGCAGCGTCAGCTTGGTCGAGAGCCCGACGCCCATCGCCAACCCGATCGACCACAGTCCGCGTGCGTCCGCGCGAGCCACGACACGCGCACCCGCGGCGATCGAAGCCATCGCGCATGCAGCCGTCGGCACCTCGACGTAGAGCGGCGTCACGTACGCGAGGAGCACCGGGCAAGACGACACGATCACGACCCACGCGTCGCGCGCGAAACCGGCGACGCCCAGCGTTCCCAGCGCAGCGCGGGTCGCGACCGCCGTGACGATCCAGAAGGGCAGGTTCACGAGATTGAGCAGATCGTCCCGATGCCCGAACGCGAGCGTCAGATACGCCAGCGATTCGATCCCCTTCGGGAACGTCTCGTATAGCTCCCAGGTCCCGTCTCCCTGCAGCGGGACGAATCTCCCTTCCTGCACCCACGTGGCTGGGTAAGTCGCGTGGTACGTCAATCCGTCCCACGCGAGCTGGGGGATGCTGAGCCCGCGAGCCACGCACGCGGCACCGAGCAGCACGAGCACCCACGGCAGGGGCGACGCGCGCAGCCCGTCCAGCGCGGCGCACCCCGCGCGCCACCACAGACGCAGCGGAGCGCCTCGCCGGACGACCAGCGACACCGCCGCCAGCGCCGTCGCGATGGCGATCACCCACCCGGGCCACAAGACGCCGGCCATCCCGAGCAACCCGACGACGACCATCGCAACCGCGGCTGACGCGAGGATGGCGTCGACCGCCTGCTCGCCCGGATGTCTGCCGTCGTGCCAGCCGCACACGACGGCTGCACCGGTCACGCCGAGCGCTCCGAGCGTCCACGCCAGCAGGACCAGACCAATGACCACGCGAAACCCAGCGACCATCGTAGCCGTTCGGGCACCCACGGCGGTACTCTCCGACAGCGCGACTTGTCCCACCTTGAGACCTACGAGCGCTGCGAGAGCAACCCGATCGGCCCCCGCCTGCGTCTCGTCGTATTCGTGCTCTCCGCAGTCGTCCTGTTGCCGACGATCCGGCCCCAGGGCCCGAGCAGCTACCGCCCGACGGGTTTCGCCCTCGAGCGCGACGAAGGCACCGTGCTCTACGACTCGCTCCGATGGGCGCGCGGCGAGCTGATCTATCGCGACTTCTTCACCTTCCAGACACCGGGGTTCTACGCCACCTACGCGCTGGCGTTCGCCGCCCTTCCGGAACCGACCGTGGAGTCCGCCCGCGCGCTCAACCTGCTCGTCACCGCGCTCGGTTCGGTGTGGCTCGCGATGTGCGTCGCGCGCCTCGCCGGCCGCGCTGCGGCATTCTCGGCTGCGGCCGTCCACGTGACGTTGCTCGTCGCGATATGGCCGATTCCCTACCCGCATTGGCTGGCGGAGACTTTCGCGCTGGGCGGGCTGGTGGCCCTCTGCGAGCCGCGATTCGGTCCGCGGCGCGCGGCCGTCGCCGGTGCCTGCTTCGCGGCGTGCGGAGCGACCATTCAATCGCTCGGCTTCCCGGTGCTTGCTGCGGGAGGCGTGGCGACGGTCGCGCTCGCGTGGGGCGCGAGCCGCGCGCGAATGGCACGCGCCGCAGCGGCGTACGTCGTCGGCGTCGCCGCGGTCGTCGGACCGATCTTCGTCTATTTCGGAGCGCGCGGCGCGCTGGCCGATCTCGCCTATCAGACGTGGGTGTGGCCCTTCGCGAACTACGCGGCAGGGAACGCCGATGCCATGTTCTACGCGGCCGACGTCGCCACCCACGTCCGCGAGCACGGAGTCCTGCCGCCGCCCATCGCGTGGCTGGCGCAGACGGGAATCCACGCCACCTGGGTGCTCCCGCTGATCGCGGTGATCGGCGGAGTCGCCGGCTTGATCGGCGCTGTTCTACGAGCCGTTCGGGGGAGAGGCGCCACGCGGCCGATGGTGGCCACGTTGGTCGCGGCCGCGGCGGTGTTGCCTCTCTTCTCGGAGAGGACACGTGCGGACGTCGTACACCTCGGCTTCGTCGGCAGCTTCGGCCTGGTCGCGTGGGCCGCCTGCTCCGGCGCGGCAGACGGTCGACGCCGCGGATGGCGGGGGCGCAGCGTGACGCTCGTGCTGGTCGCGCTCGCGGTCGTCACGTCGAGCGCGTTCGCCTGGAAGGCAGTCGAGTCCGGGCGCTCGACGCACGCCTGGAGCGTCCGCGACCACGTGCGGCGCCTCGCGCAGCGGCACCGCGGCACGTCGGGCCTCTGGAGCCTGATCGAAGCACGCGCCGATCCCACCGATACGATCGTCGTCGCGCAGGATCCGGGATTCTTCTACCTGTACCTTCGGCCCGCCGCGATCCCCATCACGATGATCCCGCTCGGCCCGTCGGACGACTATTTCACACGCGCGCAGTGGCGATGGATGGCCGATTCAATCGCGACGCGCCGACCCGTGGCGCTCGCGATTGGCACTTATCAGTGGCGGCGATTGGCCCTTGCACGCCCCGACCTCGCCGCGGTCTACCGCCTCGAGGGCGGCTTCTACGTTCGCGATCCATCGGGACCCAATCTCCCACGACGCGGGCGATGGCGAGGTCCCAGCCGTCCGTGACGGGTGTGAGCTGATCGACACCATCAATCGGTCTCCTTCGCCGGGCGCCGCCGGCGGACCTTCACGTCCGACTTGACGTCGGGCTTCACGCCGCCTTCGGCCTTGTCGTTCGGGATGAATCGGACCTCCATCTTCACCTCGAACGACAAGCTGGTCAGCGCCTTCTTGATCTCCGATGCGATGTCGGTGGCCTCGAGGAAATCGCGGA
>JADZFZ010001136.1 GCA_020854145.1 Deltaproteobacteria bacterium
CGAGCGCAATCTCACCGAATGGCCATTCAGTCCTGGTACGCTCCCGCCGCGCCCCGGTTCGAGGGGCAGCAGGCTGGAGGTCTCGATGCCCCGACGTGCGCTGTTCCTGTTGCCTGGCGCCTTGGCACTGCCGCTCTTCGCCGCGGCGTGCGGCGGCGACGTCAACGATCGCGATGGCGGCGTGTCGTTGCCCGACGGGACGTTGCTCGACGGAGCGATGCCACCACCGCCGCCGCCGGGCGACGCGGGGCTCGACGGCGCCACCCCGCCGCCGCCGCCGCCGCCCGAGGACGCGGCGCGGCCCGATGTCGCGGACATGCGCGTCCCGCGGTGCGGTGACGGGATCCTCGATCCCGGCGAGTCGTGCGACGACGGCAACGAAGCACCGGGCGACGGCTGCGGCGCGCTGTGTCACTTCGAGGCGCGATGCGGCGATCGGATGGTCGATGCGACGCTCGGCGAGGTCTGCGACGACGGCAACAACGCGTCGGGCGACGGGTGCCGGTCCGACTGCCTGTCGGACGAGAGCTGCGGAAACCGCATCGTCGACATCGCGGCCGGCGAGATCTGCGACGACGGCAACAACGTCGATGGCGACGGGTGCGCAGCGCGCTGCCGGACCGTCGAAGGCTGCGGCGACGGCACGATCGGCCCGGGCGAGATGTGCGACGACGGCAACTCCGACGCGTGGGACGGCTGCGGCGCCGAGTGCCGCGACGAGCACGCGCTGGTCATGGACTTCTTGCAGCTCGCTCCCGAGGACGAGGGCTGCGACTTCAGCGGCGACGGCAACCCCGACAACGCGTTGTCGGGCGCGTTCGGCGGCGCGCTCGATCTGATCAACCCGATGATCGGCGATGCCTTCTCGAACGGCGACGTGACGTTGCTGCTCGGCTTCGTGGGGCTCGACGATCCGAGCGGCGCCAACGATCCGTCCCTGCGCGTCGGTTTGATGAGCGGTAGCGACGCCGACGGCGACCCGAGCAACAACACCAGCGGGATGGGCGAGTTCTTCGTGGACGGCGGCGCGCTCGAGTCCGATCTGCGCACGCCGGACACGTCGTTCGAGAGCCGGCTCGCGATGACGCGGCTCGACGGCGGACCCGAAGATCTCACGATCGTGCTGCCGACGGGCTTCTTCGATCTGCCGCTGCAGATGCAGCGGGGACACATCTCCGGCATGACGCGGGCGACGGCGGGACGGCTCTCGGGCATGGCCGACGGCATCCTGTGCGGCGCGGTCCCTGCGCGCGCGCTGGCGATGTTGCCGAACCCGCTCGACTTCATCGGCGGCGGCGGCTTCCCGGGCGGCGGAGGAGGAGGCGGCGGCGGGGGCGGCGGCGGCGGCGGGGGCGGCGGCGGCACGCTGCTCGATCTCCTGATCGGCGGCGCGAGCGTCTTCGGCATCCGCATCGGACCTGCCAGCCTCGACGTCGATCTCGACGGCGACGGGCTCGAGAGCTTCGAGATCATGCGCGGAAGCCGGACCGAGCCAGGACGCATCGTCGGGTGCTTCGATGGCGACGGCACGCGCATCGACGGTCCCGAGTGCGTCGACGACCCGCGGATGAACGACGGTCTGTCGGCGGGCATCGTGTTCACGGCGGTGCGCGCGAGCATCCTCGGCATCCGGTGATCCTGCCGGCGGCCGTCCATCGCTCTCCCCTCACGCCGACCCTCTCCCCTCCGAGGGGAGAGGGAGCCTGGTCGCTCTCGCCACAGGCGCCATGAGCGCCGACGACGGCACCGACATCCTCCGCGAGCTGCGGGCCGCAAAGTGGCGCTCGCGTCGTAGGGTCGGGATCACCGTCGGCCTCAATCTGCTGGTCGCGGCTGCTTTCCTGGTGTTTCCGTGGTGGCGCGGGCGCGCACGCGGCGCGGACGCACGGGAGGGGTTCGCGGCGTTCGCGGCGTGCTTGCTCGGCGGTCGCGCGGCCGAGGGTCCGGGGCTGGCATTGCCGCGCGGGGCCTGGGATCGGTTCGCGTTCCTGGCGCTCGACGACTCGGCGCGGGCACGACGTTGGCCGCGACGATGCGTCGCTGCGATCGATGGGATCTCGCCGCCGGGAGATCCGCCCTCGTTGATGCTGCCGTGGGTGCGCAGCGCCGAGGTCGAGCTCGACGACGCCCTGCCCGCGCTGCGGCGCGCGATGGAGCGTCTCGCCGACGCACGGGAACGTGGGCCGCTGCGCGTCGTGCCGAGCGACGTGCCCAACGCGATCGAGAACGTCGTCGCGAAGCTGTCGTACCTGGCCAACGAGGCGGGATCGGCTCCCGATCTCGAGCGGCCCACACTGGACGACGCGCGCTTCGAGTCGCTCGAGTCCGCGATCCGTCCGACGCGCGTCTTCCTCGGGTACCGTGGCGACACGTCGCTCGCGATGCGCGTCGCGGAGCGGGGCGCGCTGCACCTGGTGCTCTGGGATCGCTCCCGGACGGGCACCGCGTCGGTCACCGAGCGTGGCCCGCGCGAGCACCGGATCCTGCCCACGCCGCCGGCGTGGGGGCCCATCCGCGACGCGACCGGCCGCACGTGGCTCGTGCGCATCTCGCGACGCGAGCAGTGCGGCGATCAGTGCGATCGACGCGCGACGGGGATCGCGGCGCTCGACGTCGTCGCGGGTCGCATCGCGCCCGTCGTGTGGCTGCGGGCGTCGGTGGTCGGCCGGCCCGATCGCAGCATGGCGATCGCAGCGAACGAAGCGCGCGTGATCGCGGGAGACGGCGATCGACTGTCGCTCGTGGTGCTGGACGCGACGACGGGCGAGCGCCGGACGGCGCACGAGCTGGTGGGCTTCGGTAGACCGGATGCGACGGGCGCGGCGCACCCGCCTGCAACGATCGTGATGGTGGCCGATCGCGAGCGTACGGTGGTCGTGGACGCGGGACGGTTCGCGCCGCCGCCCGCACCGCAACCGAGGGTCGACGACGGCGGCTCGGCGGATGGCCGAAGCGGCTCGGGAAGCGACGAAAGCGAGGGTGGGTCGGGTGCCGCGGCGCCGCCGCTCGTGCGCGGCCCACGCATCGCGGTGCTGGACGCGCGCGGGCTTCGCGTGCTGCCGGCGCTGCCGGCGCTCGAGGGACGGGACGCGTGGGCGCTGGCCTGCAGGGCGGGAGCGCGCACCTGGATCGCGCTCGGGACCACGACCGCGGTGCGGATCGCGACGCTCGACGACGCCGACGATCGGCTCGTGCTGGGCGCCGTGCACGCGACGGGCGCCGCGGACGGCATCGGCCTCGACGACGTGGACGGCGACGGGCAGCGGCTGCGTTGCGACCCACGCGGCGCGACGCTCGCGGTGGAGCGACACACGCCACCGTCGTTGACGGCGATCGTGTGCGAGCGCGACGTGGCGTCGTGCACCGAGCGCACGCTGGCGGCCGCGGGCGACGCGCGCGAGTGGGACCTCGTGCGGACGGAGGGCGGGCACGTGGTCGCGTGGAGCGCGGCGCGCGCAGGAACGCAGATCCGCGTGCAGGCGCTCGACGCGAGGCTCGCGCATCGGCACGGGCCCGTGGCGCCGACGGTGTGCTGGGAGCCCGAGCGTGGGCTCTGCGGCAGGCCGCGCCTCGTGGTCGATGGTCGATCGGTGTTGCTCGCAGCCGCGCTCTCGGCGAGCGTGGTGGTGTTACGCAGCGACGATGGGGGCATGCGATGGTCCGGCTTCGAAGGGCGCCGGGAGCGTGACGGGGTGCGATGACGATGGAGACGGAGACGACACCGGAGAGCGAGCCGCGCAAAGGGCGCGTGCTCGTGGTGGACGACGACGCGGACGGTCGCGAGGCGCTCGCACTTCTGCTGGCCGACGAGGGGTACTCCGTGGAGACGGCCGAGGACGGCGAGCGCGGGCTCGAGCAGGTCGCGACGTTCGGGCCCGACGTGGTCGTGACCGACGTCAACATGCCGGGCATGGACGGGCTCGAGCTGCTGCGTCGCGCGCGCGACGAGGATCCGCACCTCGGGGTCGTCGTGATGACCGCGTTCGGCAACGTGCGCGACGCAGTGGAGGCGATGCGCCGCGGGGCGCAGCACTACGTCACCAAGCCCGTGGATCCGGACGAGATCACGTTGACGGTCGCGGCCGCGATCGAGCGCCGTAGGCTCGTGCGAGAGGCAGGATGGTTACGCGAGCGGCTGCGCGGGCAACGTCGCTTCGAGAACCTGGTGGGCGACTCGCCCCGGATGCAGGCGCTTTTCAAGGCGATTCATCAGGTCGCGCCGAGCCGAGCGACGGTGCTCATCACCGGCGAGAGCGGCACCGGCAAGGAGCGCGTCGCCGAAGCGATCCACGAGTCGTCGCCGCGCGCGGGCAAGCCGTTCGTGAAGCTCCACTGCGCGGCGCTCGTGGAGAGCCTGCTCGAGAGCGAGCTCTTCGGGCACGAGAAGGGCGCCTTCACGGGGGCCACGCGACGACGCGACGGGCGCTTCGAGGCGGCCGACGGCGGGACGTTGTTCCTCGACGAGATCAGCGAGATCACTCCCTCCACGCAGGTGAAGCTCCTGCGCGTCCTGCAGGAGCGGACCTTCGAGCGCGTCGGCGGCAACGAGCCCATCAAGGTCGATGTGCGCATCGTGGCGGCGACGAACCGCGACCTGCGCGAGCTCGTGTCGCAGGGGAAGTTCCGCGAGGATCTCTACTACCGGCTCAACGTCGTGACGCTGGCGCTGCCGCCGCTCCGCGAGCGCAAGAGCGACATCCTGTTGCTCGCCGAGCGGTTCCTGCGGAGATTCGCGCAGGAAGCCGCGCGCCCGCTGCAGGGGTTCTCACCGGCCGCGATGACCGCGATGATGCACCACGCGTGGCCCGGCAACGTGCGCGAGCTCGAGAACGCCATCGAGCGCGCGGTCGTGATGGCCGACGGGCCTACGATCGAGGTGCACCACCTGTCGTCCAACATCACCGGCATCGAGCCCGACGAGGTGGCCAAGCCCGAAGGCGACATGGATGCGCCCGCGGCGCCGAAGATCCCGGGCGCCACGCTCGCCGAGGTCGAGCGCCACGCGATCCTGACGACCCTGGCGGCCGCCGGAGGCAGCACCAAGAGGGCGGCCGAGATGCTCGGCGTGAGCATCCGCATGGTGCAGTATCGCCTGCGCGAGTGGCGGGACGGCCCGGGAGCCGCCGGAAACGCGCCGGAAGACGACCCGTCCTGACGGCTCTCAGCGTGCTTGGGTCGAGACGCCGGCCTCGGCTACACTGGCTCCGTGCCCGATGACGAGCGCACGACCAATCCGAACAGGACGGTCGTCACGGTCATCACTGCGATCCCGAAGGTCAGCAAGCCGAGGGACGCTTGCCTCGTCGTGATCTACGGAGACGACCTCGGTCGGAGGATCCCGATCGGCGCCGGGCAGATCATCATCGGGCGCTCGTCCAAGTGCGACGTGCAGATCGACCAGGAGAGCGTCTCGCGTAACCACGCGCGCATCCGATCCGACGGCAAGACCCACTGGGTCCGCGACCTGGGCTCGACCAACGGCACCTACGTGAACGACGAGCTCGTGGACGAGCGCGAGCTGCGCGACGGCGATCAGGTCAAGGTCGGCCGCACGATCTTCAAGTTCATGTCCGGCAACAACGTCGAGGCCTCGTATCACGAGGAGATCTACCGGCTCATGACGGTCGACGGTCTCACCGAGGTCCACAACAAGCGCTACTTCAACGACGTGCTCGAGCGCGAGCTGTCGCGGTGCCGTCGTTACCAGCGCATCTTCTCGATCGTCTTGTTCGACATCGACCACTTCAAGAAGATCAACGACACCTACGGCCACCTCGCGGGCGACGCGGTGCTGAGACAGCTCGGCACCGTCGTGCGAGGCAAGACGCGGCGCGACGACATCGTGTCGCGCATCGGCGGCGAGGAGTTCGGCGTGGTGCTGCCGGAGATCGATCGCGCGGGCGCCCTGGCCTTCGCGGAGAAGCTGCGCGTCGCGGTGGAGAAGACCGCGTTCAAGTTCGAAGAGACCCTGATCCCGCTGACGATCAGCCTCGGTGTCTCGACCATCGCGCCGACGGACGAGGACCCGCTCGAGATCGTCAAGCGCGCGGACCAGTGCCTCTACGACGCCAAGCGCGGCGGTCGCAACGCCGTGCGCGGCTGACGTCCGCCGCGCGCTAGGATGTCGTCCGTGGTCGGCAAGCGTGCGTCCGGGGGCCTGGCCGCCGAGAACGCGGCGCTGCGCCGTGCGCTGCGGCTCCTGTCGGACGTCGCCAACCTCACGCGCGCGGCGGAAGATCCGGAAGCGACGACGTACGCGATCCTCACGGGCGTCACGGCCGGCGTCGGGCTCGGGCTGCACCGCGCGATGATCTTCGCGCCGTCGCCCGACGAGCCCGGCGTGCTCGTGGGTGCCGGGGCGATCGGTCCGTCGAGCCTGGAGGAGGCCGACCGCGTGTGGCGCTCGATCGAGGCGAGCCGTCCCGATCTCGAGACGCTCTACGAAGCCGGTATGCGGGCGCGTGCCGAGCAGAGCCCGTTCGACGCGCTCGTGCGCGCGACACGCATCGACGTCGCGGCGCGCCCGGAGTCGCCGGTCGCGCTGGCCGCAGAGCCGCTCACGCCGCGCGAGTGTACCGACGACGTGGACGGCCTGTTCCATCTGCCCACGACGCTGGCGGCGCCGATGCGGGGTCGGGAGGGCCTGCGCGGTGTGCTCGTCGCCGACAACCGCTGGGGTGGGCAAGTGCCCGACGCCGTCACGCAGCTCGTCTTCGGGATGGTGGCCGACCATGCGGGTCGCGCGCTCTTCGCGGCGGATCGTTGGGCCGAGGTCGCGCGCGAAGCCCGGGTCGATGCGCTCACCGGTCTCGAGGCGCGGCGTGTCGGGCTCGCCGCGATCGAGCACGCCGCGTCGGGGGCGCTCGCGGGCGGCGAGAGCGTCGCGTTGTGCCTTCTCGACGTGGACCGTTTCAAGCGCGTCAACGACGAGCACGGTCACCCGGTGGGCGACGCGGTGCTCGCGGAGGTCGCCGCTCGCGTGCGCGCGGCGCTGGCCCGAGGCGAGCGGGCGTTCCGCTACGGAGGCGAGGAGATCGGCGTGATCGTGCCGGCGTGCGATCGAGAGACGGCGATCGGCCGCGCGCAGCGCGTTCGCGAGGCGGTGGGACGCGCTCCCGTGGTCGTGACCGAGTCGCTCGCGCTCCACGTGACGTGCTCCGCGGGCGTCGCCGTGCTCGAGCCCGGCCAGGGCGACGCGCTGACGCTGTTGCGCGCCGCCGACGACGCCTTGCTCCGGGCCAAGCGTGCAGGACGCGACCGCACCGAGCACGCGTGACGAGTGGATCGGAGCGTGGCCGCGAGGAGCGAGCCTCTCAGCCGAAGAACACGGAGCGCCGCGCGGTCACGGCGCCGTCGAGCATCTCCTGCAGGACGGTGCGCACGCGTTCGTTGATGCGGTTGACGACGATCGGATCGTCGGCGTCCTCGGGACCGTGCTCGTCGAGCGTGATCGGCTCGCCGAAGAGGATCCGCCACTTGGTCGGCGCGGGCACGAGGCCGAGCGGTCCGAGCAGCGGGAAGGTCGGCGTGACGGGGATGTACGGAAGCCCGAAGCCGCGCGCGAGGTACTGCAGCTTGTACAGCATCGGGTTCGTCTCTTCGCCGCCGACCACCGCGACCGGGATGAGCGGTGCACCCGTGCGCAGCGCGAGCTTCACGTAGCCGCCGCGACCGAACCGTTGCAGGCGGTAGCGCTGGCGGAAGAGCTTCGAGATGCCCTTGATCCCCTCGGGGAAGACGGCCACGAGGTGGTCGCGCAGCAACAGACGCTCGGCATTCTCCTGACACGCGCGAACGGCCCCGATGCGTGAGGCGAACGCGCCCGCGAACGGGAAGTGATAGACGATGTCCTCCGCGAGCCAGCGGACCTCGCGACGCGCGGGATGCTCGCGCTGCACCGCGAGGCGGATCATCGGGCCGTCGAGCGGCACGGTGCCCGAGTGGTTGGCCACCAGCAGGCACGCACCTTCGGAAGGAACGTTGGTGACGCCCGTCGCTTCGACGCGGAAGTACCGACGATAGAGGAAGTCGAGCAGCGGCATCACGCGCGCCTCGTAGACGCGGTCGAGGCCGAACTCGTCGACCTCCTCGGCGCGCGTGCGCATGCCGAGGCGGCCCCACTGACGGAGGTAGTAGTCGGTCGAGAGGAAACGACCGGCCGTGCCGAAGAGACCCTCGTCGTCGGGCTCGCGATCGCTCGGGACCATCGACCGCGCCCCCACGCGCCGGACACCTTCGCGGTGTCGGCCCGACTCCCGCAGCAGCTCGTCGAGACGCGCTTCGATCTCGCGGATCTCGCCCTCGACGTCGCGGGGCGCGGCGGCACGCTCGGGCAGCTCGGAGGTGGGCTCGGGCGCGCTCGGGACGCGCTCGTCGTCGATCGTCGGTGGGACGAGCACCGGGCCGGTCGCGACGGAGACCGGAGGCTGCGACACGGGTGGCGGGCCGTCCGTGAGCGAGACCCACGGTTGCAGCACGTCGAGCTCGCCGGTCACCCCGAGCGGGTCGTCGATGACGGGCGCCTCGAACGGGCCGGTGATGGGCTCGTCGTAAGGAGCCGTGATGACCGCCGAGACGACGGCTTGCGGGATGGGCGTCGAGCGCGCGGAGGGTGCGATCGGCGCGCTCGGCGGCACGCTCGGACGTGCACGCGGCGGCCGCGGCATCGGAGCGCGCGCGGACGCCGAGTCGACGGCGGCGTCCCCGATCGACGACGACGGTCGCGGCGAGCCCCCTGCGCCGCCCGGGGGAGAGGTTCGGGGCGAGGGGGGAGACGGATCGGCAGGAGGAGGCACCGAGACCGCGCGCGCCTTGGGCCGAGCGGCGACGGACTTCGTCGTCGCACGCGCGGCTTGGCTCGATGCGCGCGAGGGCGCGACTGCCGCCGGACGCTTCTTGGTCTTGGCCTTGGGGGACACGGTCACGGCTCGGCTCCCCTCGATGGCGCGCGCGAGGGCGCGACGGATCCGCTCGCCGACGCGCGCGCATACGCGCCGCCCTCGTCGCGCGGGTCCGACAGCAAGCGCGCTTCGCGCAACCGCAGCACGCCCACCAGATCGAGCAGCGCTTCGCGCGTCGTGTAGGCCGGACGGAAGCCCATCTCGCGCCGTGCACGATCGCCGTCGGCGACACAGACGAATCGAAGGAAGTCGAACAACGGTGGCGGCAGGCCCCACGCCTGCGACAGCCACAGAAGCGACCCGACCCGCGAGAGCACCGAGTGCGGCAAGGGCAGACCCACGCGACCCGCGAGCCGGATGACCGTCGAGAGCGGCAGGACGCCGTCGCCGACGATGTTGAAGATGCCCGGCGCGTCGCGCTCGACGGCGAGCGAGAAGGCCGCGAGCGCGTCCACCTCGTGGACGAACTGCATGAGCGGATCGAAGCCCATGACCGTCGGCACCACCCGGCGACCGAGGTACGCGGAGAACGCGTTGTGCACCGTGGGCCCGACGATGGGCGCGAGCCGGAGCACGGTGACGCACGTCGCCGGCATCTTCTCGGCGAACCGCGCGATCTCCGCTTCGGCTTCGATCTTGTCGGCGAGGAACGAGAAGCCCGGAAGGCCCCGCAACGGGTGGCGCTCGGTCAGGAAGTTCGGGTTGTCCGGGTGCGGACCGTAGAGCCACGTCAGCGACCAGGTGACGAGCTTCTCGATACGACGCTCGCGGCATGCGTGCAGCAGGTGCATCGTGCCGACGCTCTCGAGCTCGTGCGCCCAGGCGGTCGCGTGGGTGGGACGCGACAAGAACGCCAGGTGCAGCACCGTGTCGACGTCCTCCGCGTGCAGCACCTCCGCGAGACGCGCATCGACCGAAGGCGCGGTGAGATCGACGTGGTAGTGGCGGGTCTTTCGGCCCGACGTCGGCGGGCTCGCGACGTCGAGGGTCACGATGCGGCGCACGCGCGCGGACTCCTCGAGCAGCCCGACGAGGTTGCGCCCGAGGAACGAGTCCGCCCCGGTGACCGCGACGACGCGCACCGCACGATTGCGGACGGCGGGAGCGCGACCTCGACCCCCGTCTCCGCTCCTGACGATCGTTCGCTGGCCCACGAGCGGTGCGAGGATTAGTCGTCGCGCGCGACGAAGGCAAGGCTGCCGGCGCAGGGCGGGCGGGGCGCGTCGTGACGGTGTTGTATGGTCCGCCCGTGACCGTCCCGAACGCGCCCGCGCCGCGCGTGCTCGTCCCGCCGTCGTGGCGCACCGCCGTGTGGGCAGGCCTGCTCGCCGTCGCGTACCTCTGGGCGTTCGCGTACCACGCGGAGGTCAACAACCCGAACGAGAACGTCCGCTACTACATGACCGTCGCGATCGTGGAAGACGGCACGTTCGCGATCGACCGGGTGCAGGAGCGCTGGGGCTGGGTCAACGACAAGGCCACGCGCGACGGGCACGTCTACAGCGTCAAGGCTCCCGGCACGAGCTACCTCGGGATCCCTGCGTACTTCGTGTACGCGAAGATCACGCGCGCGCTCGGCGGCGAGCCGGACCGCACGACCGGGCTGTGGATCCTGCGCGTGACGGCATCGGTGCTGCCGATGCTCGTGCTCGCGCTGGTGCTGCACCGGTTCGTGGGCCGACGCACCCGGAGCGCGTTGCTCGCAGACGCGTCGGTGCTCGCGGTCGCGCTCGGCTCCAACCTCTACGGCTACGGCATGATGTTCGTCAGCCACGCGACGAGCGCGGCGGCCGGCTTCGGCGCGTTCATGGCGGCGCGACGCATCGAGGAGATCGTGCGCGGCGGACGCAAGCCGCCCGGGTGGCTGCTGCTGGCGGCCGGCGCGCTCGCAGCCTCCGTCACCGCGCTCGAGTACCCGGGCTTCGTGGCGACGGTGCCGCTGCTCCTCTACGCCGTCTGGGCGACGCGGTTCTGGAAGCGGCTTCGCGCGCGCTCGCTCGGCGTCGGTTGGATCGCGCTCGGCGCCGCGGTGCCGACTGCCGCCGTCCTCTTCTTCCACTGGCGCGCGTTCGGGCATCCGCTGACGCCCGGGCACCGCTTGCTGGAGACCGAGGCGTTCCGCGATCTCGCGACGCAGGGCTTCTTCGGCTCGTCGGGGATGCCCAGCGGGCAGGCGCTCGGGTCGCTCGTCGCGTCGCCCGAGTGCGGGCTGGTCCCGTGGACGCCGCTCGTCGCGCTCGCGCCCATCGGGTTCGTGCTGTTGCTCCTGCGTCGGGGCTGGCGCGTGGCCGGCGCGAGCCTGATCGCGGTGCCGGTGTTGTCGTGGGTGCTCATCAGCACGATGAACAACTGGCGCGGCGGCTGGACCATCGGCCCGCGCTACCTCGCCATCGCCGTGCCCTTCTGCGTCTTCGGCGCGGCCATGGCGTGCGCCGAGATCACGCGTCGTGCGAAGCGCCCTGCCGTCGGGTGGGTGGCGAGCACGCTCGCGCTCGGGCTCGCGTTCGCCAGCGTGATCGCGAGCGCGGTGCCCTCGGCGTGGTACGCGCACATCCCGGAGGACTTCTCGCACCCGCTGCCGCAGCTCTTCGCGTACCTCTGGCGCGATGGGTTCGCTCCGCACAACGCGGGGCGGGCGTGGCTCGGGCTCGAAGGCACCGCGGGCATGCTGCCGCTCGTGGTGCTGTGGGGCCTCGCCGCGCTCTTCGCAGCGAGCGCCACGCTGTTCGCATCGAGCGGATCGCGCACGTCGGTAGGATCGAGCGCGGCGAGCCTCGGCCGTCGCGCGGCGACGGCGGTCGCGATCGCGGTGCTCGCCGTGCCTGTCGCGCTCGGCGCCGCCTGGCCCGTGCTGCGCTCGCCCGACGTGCCGGACGGGCCGCTGCTGCGGTGGCGCGGCGAGATCACGCGCATGTGGGCGCCCCCCGAGAGCGACGACCTCTCGCGCGAGACCGAGCGCCTCGACCACGCCGACGACGCGCGCGCCGAAGAGTG
The DNA here is from genome assembly GCA_020854145.1 of Deltaproteobacteria bacterium. Taxonomy (GTDB): domain Bacteria; phylum Myxococcota_A; class Polyangia; order Polyangiales; family JADZFZ01; genus JADZFZ01. The sequence goes on from JADZFZ010001136.1 coordinate 11,895, forward strand.
GGAAGCGCTCGCGGCACGCTGGGAGGACCTCGGGCGTTACCGCGAGGCGGACCACGCCAAGCGTCGTGCAGCGCGCGCGCGTCGGCTCGAGAGCCGACCTCCTCGCGGTACGTGAGCGAACCTCACGAGCGCCGCCTCAGCCCGCCGGCATCATGGCGTCACCGGCGCCCGCGTCCCCGGCTCCGCAGCCCGACTCGACCGAGATCCCGTCGCGGCATTGGCACATCGTGCAGGAGGTCGGGCAGTCCGTGCCGTTCGGGAGCCAGACGTCGGAGGGACAGCTGTACGCGCTGCCGGAGCACACCTCGCCTGGATCGCAGAAGTCGGTGGACGGCCGACAGACGATGCCGGCAGGCGCCGGCATGTTCGCCGGGCAGAACACGTCGTCGCCGGGACAGAGCTCGGGACGGTCGCAGAGCATCGTGGGGTTGGCGGGGCGGCAGACGGTCGTCGACGGCTCGAACGCATCGGCCGGGCAGGACGGGAGATCGCCGTCGCACGTCTCCGCGACGTCGCACGGTCCGAAGCTCTCGCGACACACCACCCCGGCGGGCACCATCAGGTCGGGCGGGCATGCGGCCGACGAGCCGTCGCACGTCTCGATCTCGTCGCAGTCGTCTTCGGCGTCGCGGCACGGGTAGCCCGCGGGACGCCGCGCGTCGGGAGGGCACGTCGGCAGGACACCGTCGCACGACTCCGGCGCGTCGCACACGCCGGTGCTCGTCCTGCACGACGTGCCGTTCGGACGCACGACGTCCGGCGGGCACACGGGGCTCGTGCCCGTGCAGCGATC
>JADZFZ010001137.1 GCA_020854145.1 Deltaproteobacteria bacterium
CTGCCGGCGGGCGACTTCGCGGACCAATCCGTAGAGGTCGATCTCGCCGTCGCCGTGGGCCACGGCGTCGTCGACCAATTGGCAGATCATTCGGTGGGCGTCGTCGCGGAACCCGGCTTCCGCGGCGGCGTGCGCGACCAATCGCTGGTCCTTGGCCAGCAATCGCATCGAGAAGTCGGGATTGTCGTAATCGTCTGCCAACAATCGATTCGCCTTCGCGGCGAAGACCGGCGGGGCGAAGGGGCCGCCGAGCACGGCGTCGAGGACGGTGCGGCGCTCGAGACCGAGGTGTCCGGCGAGCACGAGGGCGTTGGAGATGCCGGCGCAGAGATAGGATCCGAGCGCGTTGACGACGAGCTTGAGCGCGGCGCCGCTGCCGAGGCCGCCCGCGTGCACGACGCGTTTGCCGAGCACGTCGAGCACGGGGCGCGCGCGTTCGAGGAGGCCGGCGTCGCCGCCTGCGAGCAGGACGAGCTCGCCGCGCTCGGCGGGACCGAGCGTCCCCGACACGGGTACGTCCACGAGTTCGATCCCGCGCGCTCCGAGCGCAGCGCCGACCGCCTGCACCGTGGCGGGATCGATGGTGGACATCTCGATCACGAGCGTGCCCGACGAGGCCCGTCGCTCGACGCCGTCGGGGCCGAGCAGCACATCGCGCACCGCGTCGGGGTCCGCCAGCATCGTGACGACGAGCGCGCGTCCTTCGATGGCTTCGCCGATCGTCGCGGCCACCGGGAGGCCGTGCGCGTGCGCGTCGTCGCGACGGGCCGCCGAACGGTTCCAGCCGACGACGTCGAGCCCGCTCGAGTGCAGGCGCAGCGCCATGCGCAGCCCCATGGCGCCGAGGCCCAGGAACGCGACGGAGGGGCGAGTCACGCAAGAGGCTCCTTCTCGTGGGTCTGCCGCGGTCGCGAGCTGCTAGGATGCCGACCGGACCGCAGCACGACGCGCCGTGCGGGCGCGCTTGCGGAGGGAACGATGGGCATCTTCGATCGGCTGAACCGCGTCATCAAATCGAACGTCAACTCCATGATCGACTCGGCCGAGGATCCCGAGAAGATCATCGCGCAGACGATCACCGACATGGAGTCGGAGCTCAAGAACGCGCGCAAAGAGGTGGTGACCGCGCTCGCGTCCGAGAAGCTCGCTGCGAAGAAACGCGACGAGGCGAAGGCCGAGGTCGAGGGTTGGGAGCGCAAGGCGATGCTCGCGCTCGAGACGGGCGACGAGGAGCTGGCGCGCGAGGCCCTGCGCCGGAAGATGAAGTCGACCAAGGACGCCGAGAACTACGAGAACGCGCGCGCGCAGCACGAGAACTACGTCTTCGATCTCAAGAAGGCGCTCGATCAGACCGAGGAGAAGATCGAGGAGCTGAAGATGCGCAAGACGTCGCTGGCGTCGCGCGTGAAGGGCGCGCGGCGATCGGGCGGCGTCGATCCGCTCGCGCCGTCGTCGGCCCCGAAGAGCGCGGCGTTCGCCAACATCGAGCGGATGCAGGCGCGCATCGAGAACATGGAGGCGGAGGTCGAGGTCGCCGGCGTGCTCGACGATCCCGATCGCGCTTCGGTGGACGCGCGGTTCGCGGCGCTCGAGCGTGGCGAGCGCCACGACGCGGTGGACGACGACCTCGCCGCGCTCAAGCGCAAGCTCGAGAAGAAGAAGAAGGGCGGCTGAGAAGGAAGGCGGCTCGCGCACCCCCGCGCCGCCGATCCGAGGCGGCGCCGCGGAGCGCAGCGAGTCTTCGAACGGAGGGCAGTGCGGGGGCCGGGGTCTGCTCGCCAGACCCTCGGGCACTAGAGGCTCGTGCCTTCCGCGGTGAAGTGCTCGCGGATCCACGAGCGGAACGTGGGGAGACCGAATCGATCGAGCAGCGGGAGGAAGGCGCGCTCGACGCGATCCTCCCTCGAGATGGCGTTGAAGGGTCGCGTGCCCACGTCGTGCGCCGCGAGCAGGAACGGCATCACCTCGGTCTTGCCCTGGTCGAACGCGTCGAGCAGCAACGAGACCTTCACGTACGACGCGCTCACGTCTACGAAGGCGGGACGGACGCCGCGGATGTAACGGCTGAAGGGCTCGGCCACGACGCGGCGCGTAGGCAGGTCGCGAAGCCCGTAGGCCTCGAGCTGCAGCTTGAAGAACGCGCTGGCGGACAGTCCCGGCCGATCGCGCTTTCTCCGTTGCTCCTCGTATCCCTCGGCGATCACGACGAGCGCGTAATGGGACTTCTGGAGCGCCTCCGCGATCTCGAACAGCACCTCGTCCGGGAAGCGGAAAAAGGGCAGCAGGATCAAGTGCGCGCGCGCAGCGACCCCGCAATGGAGCGCGTGACGCCCGCTGCGATTGCCCATCATCTCGAGCAGGTAGATTCGGCGGTGGGTGAACGCGTCGTCGTAGAGGCCGCGCGCCACCGTCGCTCCGGCCTCGACGCCCGTGTAGAAGCCGATGGCTCGATCGCCGGCGACGTCGTTGTCGACCGAGACGTTGATGAAGCCCATCGGGAACGAATGCCCGAGCGCCTCGCCGAATGCCTTGCAGCCCTCGAAAGTCCCGTTGCCGCCCACGCACACGAGGTGCGTGAACTTCTGCTTCCGAAACGTCCCTGCGGCGAGCAGGCGATTCTCGACCTTGTGGAAACCCAGATATCGCTCGCTGCGGAAGTCGCTCCCCGGGTCGAGCACGCGTCGCGCCATCGATCGCGCCGGGACCCCCTGTGCGAGCAACAGGTACGCATCGGTGCGATCGAGGACGAGCCGCTCGAAGCGTGGCTCGCTCGTGGCGTCGTTGGTCAGCGAGCGGAAGCCCTCGGTCGCGGCCCAGACCTCGTAGCCGCGACGAATGCCCTCCTCGGCGAGCGCCGACGCGACCGACGAGTACCCAGGCGCATCCCCGCCGTCGAAGATGCAGAGCAGGCGTCTTGGCTGCTCGGGCATCGCGCTCGGACGGGTGAAGACCTGGCCGCCGCGGGGCGCTGGATTGTCGGGCATCGCGCGCGCATCGTACCAAGGACCGCCGCCAGGTCAGAGAATCGGGCAAGGCGTCGGCCGACCGCGGAGGGCGGCCCGTGGGGCGAGTCGCGAGACGAGGTCGCGTGAGTGATCTCACGACCGGGGGATCTCCTTGCACAACCGTGTACGCGGGTGTGCCGATACCCCCGACCGAAGTGCGAGCCCGGACACAAAACGCTTGTCGTCCACGCCCCGATGAGCGCATGGTGACTTCGCGTCACGGGCGCCCTCGGTAGGGGTGTGCCTCGACGCCGCGTCGGCCCACGCTTCGTTACGGATTGCAGCGTCGGGCTTTGCGATCGCGGAGCAACGGATCGGCGGCCGTCCCGCCAATCGCAGGCGAGGGGAACCATGTCGCGCCGGCAACACAATTGCTCGTCTCGTCTCGTCTCGTCTCGTCTCGTCTCGTCTCGTCTCGTCTCGTCTCGTGCGTCTGGTCATTGCGGCCCTATTGCCGCTCGCGCTGAGCGCGTGTGAATCGAGCGTGGCCCCATCGGGACCAGGCTCCCTCTCCCCGAACGGGGAGAGGGCCGGGGTGAGGGCCACCGCCGCCGCGTTGACCTCGAGCACGCTGCCCGCGACCGCCGACACCTTCGTCAAGAGC
>JADZFZ010001138.1 GCA_020854145.1 Deltaproteobacteria bacterium
AGCGCCGCGACGTGCGGCAACTCCACGTTCACGGCGTAGGTGACAGGACGCACCTCCATCGCCCGATGGTGCGACCGTCACGCAACGCCAGCAACGACGATCGCGATCACGTCGTCGAGTTCGCCGCACCAAATGCCGACCGTTCGTCCGCTCGGTCCTCGGGCGTGGCGAAGCCCCAGGCTCTGCTACGTTCCTGCTCGGAGGTGGGTTATGGCAATGGTCCGGTATCGGGGCGCGCCGCTTGACGATGCGACGGCGAACGGCGCCATTGCCGGTGCGACAGTCGGGCTCGTCGTAGGTGGTGTCGCAGCAGCCGCGACACCCGCCGAGCAGGACGACGACGAACGGAGCCGCCTCGCGCACGCCGCCGGGATGGCGGTAGCAGGAGCGGCCGTGGGGGCGCTTGCAGGGGCAGCCCTCGGCGCGGCGTTCGCGCTCGCAAGCGAGTCCGACGACGGCGATTCGTGGTGGGACTGATGACCACGCGGCTTACGCCGAGGCTCCTCGATCGCTGAGCGCCGCTCCTCCTCGTCGGCACGGACATCGATCCTGCGCTCGCGCTCGTGTCGTGGCTGCGGCCGACGTGTGTTGCAGCACGAATGGCGCTCTGTTCACGGCGGACATCGCCATGCGGTCGCGTCCGCCGAATTCGGGTCGGCGCATATCGAGCCTTCGGAGTGACCGAACGCTCGACGCACGCCAGAGCTACCCGGCCGACTCCAGCGCCACTTGGGTCAGCCGTTTCGCGAACATCTGCGCGGTCGCCATCAGCGCGACCGCCGCAGTCGGTGTCGGTGGGCCTACGGCGGGCGCCACCGGCCCTGTGAGCATGGTGCCGCAGTGCTTGCACTTGATCGCGGAGTCTTGGATTTCCTCGGCACAGAACGGACAGGTTTTCATCATCCGGCTCTTCCCCAGTGACCGTGGCCGCAGTCATCACACGCACCGCCACCGGCGAGGCTCGCTGGTTACTTGGGCGTAGTTGGCGCGGGGCCTCCGGATCCGTCAGCGGACAGAACCCGAGCCGACGATGGCCCGACCCTGCTGCGCCCTTGCGTCGTACGGGTCGGCCCACATCGAGGAGCCATGCGGTGCCTCCCCGATCGTGAGAGCTGCGTCGATCGACGCATGATGCTCGTGCCTCGACGACTCGTCACGGCCCGCCACGCAGGTCTCGCTGCGGTGCTCATGGTGGCGCTTGGATTCCCGCCAGCGCGCACGCCGAGGTGATGGACAGAGTGCCGACGCTCGCGTGGCTGTGGACGTGGGCGGCGTGCGTGACGGTCGCGACCCTCGTCGTGGGATACGTTCGGTGGGACCTGACGGTGTTCGCGTTTCCGTTCACGCTCGTCGGCGTGGTGGCGGCCGTGGTCGAGCTGCTCGATCCTCACGTCGGCGCAGTCGTCTGGGACGAAGATCCGCGCTACGGAATCCTGGCGTGGCTCGGCGTGATCATGCAGCTCCTCGCCCATCCGACGGCGATGGTGCTCGGGGTTGCGCGACAGCAGCTCGCGCACCGAGTCGAACTACCGCACACGTTCCAATTGCCGCCCTCGCTCCAGCTCAATCGGACGCTGCCGAGCCGACCTGAATGTCAGTGGGGAAGCGCATCGCGCAATCGCCGGGAGGCATCGTCAGCGATCGCGGAGGCCGTGTCGCGGGCGCGCCGCGCGGCTTCATCGCTGGCGGAGGCCAGCTCCGCGTTCGCGGTCTCAATGAAACGCTCGGTGGCGTGCTCGCTCGCAACGATACGTTCGAACGCTTCGGCGCCAAGGCGGTCGATGGTCTGGCGCCACTCGGCCACCGTGGCTGCAGGGAAGATCCGCCGAAGCGCCCCTCGGACCGCGTCGGGCGACAGCTGCCCAAAGACCTGCTCAAACCACTCGACGACATCGATGGCCTCGTACTCCTGCCTCAGTGCGAGGTTCGACGAGGGAAGCGTAGGTGGGACCAGCGGAAGCGGTTCTTCGAGCAGGCCCCCCACGTCGAGAACCCCCGGCCCCCAGTGCAGCGGCCATCGCTGCGGGTTCCGATAAGCACTGCGCGCGAGCATGTCCTTGAAGATCGCCGTCAGAGTTCTCGAGTTCCGGTAGCGCTCCAACAAGCGCGCTCGGCCGTGACGGCGCAACCAGAGGGTGGCGGCGCCAGCGACGATTGCCGTCGCGAATGTCGTCCCTTGGCTCGGGCCGCCGATCGCGCCGTGCACGCCCGACGGCGGGGAAGAGCTGTTTGGTGACGCGTGGCAGATGTCCTTCGCGGGCGCAGCGATGGCGACCTTTGGGCCGCTCGCGGAGGGGCCCCAGAGGGTCAGACGATCTCGTAGTGCGTTGAAATCGTCCGAGACGTCGTCCGTGTTGTCGAGCTTCGTTCCGGCCGCAGCAACCACCTGCCGGAGAGCAGCCGGCATGACGACGGTCTTCACGCACTGACCAGCGGCAGCAACAATGATGACGTTGTTGAATGCGGCGTTGTTTACCGCGGCATGAACGAAGGCCGACATCGAGGGCCCGCCGAGGCTGATCGAGATGACGGCTACACCTTTGACGGTAAGGAAATGGATGGCGTCGGCGAGATGCGACAGCGGCGCGAGGACCACACTCCGGGTGATCCGCACGGGAATCAGCGTGGCGTCAGGCGCCACGCCGCTGAAGCCGGTATTCGCGTGTGTGTCGTGCGACCCCATCAACACGCTGGCGGAGAACGTCCCGTGACCTGGCACGTCGGCGGGTTGGTCGGAATCCAACAAGGGATCGATGGGGGGAGAGCCGGGCCGCAGGAAGTCGAGACCTCCCGCGAAGTCGACGCGCGGATCGAGGAGGCGGTGATGGACGACACCGGTATCGATATGCCCGACCTTCATCGGCACATTGCGGTCCGGGATGTTGGTGCGGGCGATCGCATCCCACGCCGCTGGAACGTTGGCTGCCGACAGGAACCAGTTGCAGTGGTCCCGGGCTACTGCGCCGCGTGTCAGGTTCGGGTCGGGCGTCGAGTCGGGTTCCCGGCACAACGAGCTGAGCGCGCTTGCATCCGACTCCGGGTACGCGCTGACTGACTTGGTGGCGTTCTGGAGCGCGTACGCAACATCGAAGGGGTGCGCGAGCAGAGCCCGCGAATCGAGGCCGGGCCACGTGACGACGACGAAGTCTTGAAGGATGGGCAAGTCTCGACGAGGTCGGAAGCGCGGAAAAAGGGGCTCGACGCGGCTGTGTGCCCCCGCGGACGCACGGACACGCGCTTCGAAGACGGCATAGGCGACGCGTCGCGGCTTCTGCAGAATCACGCGAAGCTCGGGCACTCGATGGGCCCGCTCGATATCGATGGCCGGCCGTCCCGGTCGGTCCAGTAGCCGCTCGAGGTCGCGGTTGATCGCCGCGATTGGACCACGCGCCGCGGCGGAGCGACGCCGAACCAGGTTCCTGCTCTTCGTCTTCTTCATCGGAGTTCTCGGCGAGACGTCGTCGCCTTCGTATCCTGGCCTCCGTCAGACTCGCAAGCGCATTCGCCAGCGCGGGGAGCCGGCAAACGCGTCGTTCAGGTGGCGGTCACCGTCACGCCCGTCGTCCTCATCGCTCGATGAATCGCCGGAGCACCTCGGCGACGACCGTCGTGGACAAGCCATCGCGCTCGACTACGCGCACGACCTCCTCCGCGACCGCCTCGACGTGGATGCTCGTCGGCGTGGGGGCGAGGTCACCGAGGTCACCGCTGTGGTCGAGCGCTCGAAGAACCTCGGCCTGGTACC
>JADZFZ010001139.1 GCA_020854145.1 Deltaproteobacteria bacterium
CCGCAGCCGCGAGATCGATCCCGCTCAGGCTCGTCCCGGAGGGCACGAACGAGACGGCCGTCGAGAGGCACTGCAGCGTGGCGACTCGCTCGCAGTCCGGTCCGCTGCTCCGTCCGTCGCACCCGCATTCGTCGAGCGCGCCGCAGAGCGCTCTCGCGTACGGGACGCAAATCAGCTCCTCGTAGGCGTCGATGGCCTCGCCCGTCGGCAACGGGGTCGGCGTGGATCCGGGCGTTCCCGGCGTCGAGCCAGGCGTTCCGGGCGTCGAGCCAGGCGTTCCCGGCGTCGAGCCGGGCGTCCCCGGCGTCGAGCCGGGCGTTCCCGGCGTCGAGCCGGGCGTCGTCCCTGGCGTCGAGCCGGGCGTCGTCCCCGGCGTCGAGCCGGGCGTCGGAGGCGTTCCACCGGGATCACCGCCCGGCATGCGAGGGAGGGGATCGTCGCCGCACGCGACGAGCGCGGCGGCGAGCACACAAGAGGAGACCAAGTAGCGTCGAAGCGTCATGCGACGCAGGCATGGCAGCGCGCATGCCACGCGGATTCACCCCGATTCTGGGCACTTCCGCAGCGACGTGTAGCGGCGAGACAGCGAGTGTGCGGCCGGGATATCGTCGCCGCCGTGCGGCTGGTGCGCGACACACCCTTCGAGGTGGGCTGGCTCGTGTGGAGCCTCTCGCCGCCTCGTCCCTCGCTCACGATCGTCGTCAAGGGGACCTTCACGCTGGTGCCCGACAAGCCCTGCGAGATCGCCGCGCGGCAGGTCGGCTGCTCCGGCGACGTGCACCACGACGACGAGCCCGATCAGAGCGTGCGCTACGAGTCGGACTTCGCGGTGACCAAGAAGCGCGGCGAGTGCTTCGTCGTGGGCGCGTGTCACCCGCCGCGCGGAGCGCCGACCCCGATGGCCACCGTCGCGTTCGCGATCGGCTCGGTCAAGAAGGCGCTCGCCATCTACGGCGACCGGCACTGGATCCCCAAGCTCCTCGGGCACGTGCCGAGCGAGCCCACGCCGTTCACCCGGATGCCCCTGCGCTGGGAGCGGAGCTTCGGGGGGCCCGGGCACACCAGCAACCCCGTCGGAGTGGGGATCGAGGATCTCGAGGCGAGCGACGGCCCGCGCCGGCCACTGCCCAACATCGAGGATCCCCAGGCGCTCGTGACGTCGATGCGCGATCGGCCGGCCCCCGCGGGCTCGTTCCCGATCCCGCGCAGCTGGGCGCGACGCACGAGGGTGGCAGGCACCTACGACGCGGCTTGGCAGAAGACGCGATGGCCTTGGTTTCCCGTGGACTTCGATCTCGCGTACTTCAATGCCGCGCCCGCGGATCAGCAGATCGACGGGTTCTGGCGTGGTGACGAGGAGATCACGCTGTCGCAGCTCGTGCCCGATCGCGCGCGCCTGACCACGCGCTTGCCCGGGCTCGCACCGCGCGCGTTCCTCGATCGCGGCGTCGACCGGTTCGACGAGATCCGGCTGCACCTCGACACGATCACCGTCGACACCGACGCCGGCCACGTCCTGTGCGTCTGGCGCGGGATCGCGGAGGTGGAGACGGAGTCGCTCGTCGACGTCGGGCACCTCTTCGTCGCGCACGAGTCCATCTACGACGAGCGCAAGCCGAAGAGCGTGTACACGTCGCGCCTCGCGGCGATCCTCGAGGCCGACCGAGCCGAAGATGCCGCGCTCGCGCCGGAGCCGATCCCGGACGAGCCCGTCGAGCCCGAGGTCTCGGCGCCCGTGATCGAGACGGACGAGAGCCGCATCCCCGAGCTCGTCGCGGCCAAGGAGAAGCTGCGTTCGCTCGGCATCGACGTGGACACCGAGCTCGCGCGTCCGCCGCCCGAGCTGCCCACGACGCGGCTCTCCGAGATCCGCGAGGAGCTCAGGCGTCGCTTCGTCGCGGCGGAGCTCGACGTGCCGAGAGAGATCGAGCTCATCCGCGACGACGACGAGCCGGCTGCGCAGGGCACCTCGGATCCGGCGGCCGCGGCGGATGCCTCGTCGACGGCCGAGACGATCGACGAGACCGATGGCCAAGCGCGTGCAGCACGACGTCGCGCGCTCGTCGAGCGTAGGGTCGCGGCCAAGGAGAGCCTCGCGTTCGAGGACCTCTCGGGAGCGGATCTGCACGGCCTCGATCTGAGCGGAGTGGACCTGCGCGCGGCGTTGCTCGCCGGTGCGAACCTCCGCGGAGCCCGGTTGGACGGCGCGACGCTCGTCGACGCGATCCTCGTCGAGGCGGACGCAGAGAAGGCGTCGTTCGTGGGAGCGTCGCTCGGCGGCGCGGATCTGTCGCGCGTGCGCGCGCCGCACGCTCGGTTCGAGAAGGCCGTGCTCGATCGGGCGGATCTCAGCGGGGCCGATCTCGAAGGCGCGACTTTCGTGCGCGCATCGCTGGTCGACGCGACGCTGCACGGAGCGCGGGCCGCGCGGGTGACGATGGACCACGCCGACCTCGGCAAGCTGCGCGCGTCCGAGGGCGCGACGTTCCGCGAGGCCTCGATGCAGCACTGCAAGGCGCGTGGCTCGCGATGGATGAGCTCGGATCTCGGTCGCGCGAACCTCTCGGGAAGCGACCTCGAGCGCGCCGACTTCACCGAGGCTTCGTTGGTCTCCGCGAAGCTCGACGAGTGCAACCTGACCGCGGCGCGCTTTCGTGATGCACGCATGATGGGCGTCTCCGTGTTGCGCTCGAACGCGTTCGAGGCGGTGCTCGAGGGCGCCGATCTGACGCGCGCGGACCTTCGCGGATCCAGCCTGTTCGGCGCGCAGGTCTGGCGGGCGCGAACCGAAGGCGCGTTGCTCGATCGCGCCGACCTCGGACGGACGCACCTGGCGCGATGACCACCGCAGACGCACCGACGCCCGTCACGTTGCGCACGCTCGCCGAGGTGCGTGCGCGCTTCGAGTCGCAAATCGGTCTGCGCGACGTGATCGTGCAGGGCATGGACCTCTCCGGGCAGGATCTGTCGGCGGCGAGCCACGCGCGGGTCACCTTCCGCGGCGGCTCGCTCCGCGGCGCGACGTTCGCGGGCAGCCGCCTCGAGGACGTTCGATTCGAGGACGTCGACCTGTCCGAGGTCGTGCTCGCGCGATGCCTGATCCAGGGCACGTTGTCCTTCGTCAGCACGACCTCGCTCGCTGCCGTCGCGGGGGCGTCGTTCCGCGGAGCGCTCGCCGAGGGTCTCGTCGTCGAGGGCGCGATGCTGCTGAAGGCGTCGTTCGACGGCGCGACGCTGCGCAACGCGCGCTTTCGCGATTGCCAGATGCGTCAGTGCAGCTTCGTGGGGGCACGGCTCTCGGGCGCCTCGTTCGCGGGCTCGAACCTCAGCGGCGCGGATCTGGGCGGCGCACGGTTGGACGGAGCCGACCTCGAGGGCACGCTGCTCGACGGCGCTCGCCTCGTCGGAGCCAGCCTCGAGGGTGCCCGCGTCGCGCGCGCGGAGCTGACGGACGCCGTGCTCGATCACGCCGACCTGCGCGGCGTGCGCCTGGCCGACGCCGCGTCGCTGCCGTCGTCGATGGCGCAGGCGGTCCTCGTGGGCGCCGAGCTCGCGGGGCTGGATCTCGGATCCACCGGGCTCGCGGGCGCGATCCTCCACGATACGGACCTGACCGGAGCGAAGCTCGCCGGCGTGGACCTCACGGGCGCGTCGATGCTGCGGGCGAAGCTCACGAACGCGACGCTCGAGGGTGCGCGGCTGGAGCGTTGCGACCTCACCGCGACCGACTTGACCGACGTACGAGCCCGCGACGCTCGTCTGGCAGGCGCGACGCTGACCGACGTGCGAGCGGAGCGCATCGTCCTCGCGGGGGCCGATCTCGAAGGGGCGCTGCTCGCGGGCGCGAACCTGACGGAAGCCGATCTGCGGGGCGTATCGGCGCCGCAGGCGAACCTGGCAGGGGCGACGCTCACGGGTGCGAAGCTCGACGGCGCGCGGTTGCCGGGCGCCGATCTGACGAGGGCCGAGCTGACACGCGCGAAGCTCGTCGGGGCCGACCTGTCCGACGCCGCGCTCGGTGAGGCACGTCTCGCGGGCGCCGATCTCACGCGCGCCACGTTGCGCGACGCGATGTTGGCGGCGGCCGATCTGTCCGACGTCGAGCTCGTCGAGGCGGACCTCTCGGGCGCGGTGCTCGCGCGCGTGTCGCTCGACCGCGTCAAGTTGCGTAGAGCGAAGCTCGTCGGAGCCGACCTCGATGGGTGCGACCTCCGCAGCGTGAAGCTGGCAGGCGTGTCGCTCGAACGGTGCAGCATGGTCGGGGTCGTCGCGCCGAAGCTCGACTTCACGGGGTGCACGCTCGTCGAGGCAGACCTCGCGCGCGCGGATCTGTCGGGTGCCCGCTTCGTGGAGGTCGAGGCGGCGCGGTGCTCGTTCGCGGGCGCCAACATGCGCGGCGCGACGCTCGCCAAGATGGGCGCGCGCTACGCGAACCTCGCCGGCGCGGTGCTCGACGAGGCCGACGTGCGCGCGTGTGACCTGCGCGACGCGCAGCTCCCGGGGGCCGTCGCGCGCAAGGCGCGTTTCGCCGCATGCCGGATCGACCGGGCGCTCTGGACCGCGATCGATCTGCGCGGCGCGTCGGTCGAGCGGTGCAGGGCGCGTTACGGAGACTGGTCGCGCGCGCGGCTCGAGCTCGCGGTCTTCACCGGCAGCGACCTGCGCGGCGGCCGCTTCCACGCGGCGAACGTCGAAGGCACGCAGTGGGGCGGAGCGAGCATGGACGGCGTGACGTGGACGGATGCGCCGCTCGAGCGGGCCGAGGCGTATCGGCCCGGTCAGCACGCGCGCGGCTGAGCGCGAACGGAGGGAGGGCGTCGTGGGCAGAGAGCAGTGGGAGTGGGAGACGATCGACGGGACGCCGACGCGTTCGGGGGAGCGCAGCGTGCGAAGCGCGGCGGGAGCCGAAGCGCGTGTCGAGCCCCGCGAGCGCACCGAGGTGATCGCCGTGCGCGACCGCCGTGGCCAGCTCGTGTTCGAGCACGACGCCGAGACCGGGCGCAGCGTCATCTACGCGCCGTCGGGCGATCTCGAGCTGCGCGCCGATCACGGCAGCGTCTCGTTCGTCGCTCGCGACGCGGTACGCCTGCGCGGCGAGCGCGAGGTCGAGATCGCGACGCGCAACCTGACGACCACCGCCGCCCGCGCGGAGGTCACGCTCGACGAAGGGCGTCTGATCGCGCGCGCGCTGCGCACCGTCGTCGAGGACGGCTTGCACACGGCCGTGCGCTGGACGCTCGAGGCGCAGCGCATCGTCGAGCGATCGAAGGACGTCTACCGCGAGGCGGAGGGCCTCTCGCAGACGCGGGCGGGCCGCATGCGGCA
>JADZFZ010001140.1 GCA_020854145.1 Deltaproteobacteria bacterium
AGCAGCGCGATGTCGAGCTCCGAGGCGACACCCACGTCGTTGCCGCGGATCTCGCCCGCCGCGAGCAACACCCGCCCGGATCCGTCGTCGAGGTGCACGCCCGTACCTTCGCCGTCGGCGACGACGAAGTCCCGGGCGTCGAGGTCTCCGCCGAGAGCGGCCAGGCCGACGGCCGGCTCGGTCGACCGGCGCGTCGCGCCGACGAGGGCGTCGCGCAGCACCATCGAGCTGCCGCGATCGGCGCTGGCCGCGCCGACGTCTCGCATCCCGTCGATGATCACGCGCGTCGCCGACAGCGTCGCGCCTCCGGTCGCGAGCGCGCCGATGCCCCCGCCGAGCGGCGCGTCGGCGGGGCCGACGCGCAGATCGTCGACCGTCAGCTGCGTGCCCACGCCATCCGCGCGCAGCCCGAGCACCGTCGCGCTCTCGACGAGCGCCCGCCTGACGGTCAGGGTCGCCCCGTCGCGCGCCTGCACCGCCACCTCGGCCCCACGCACCTGCAGGTCGTCCGCCGTGCAGGTCGCGCGGTCCTGCACGTCGAGCGCGAGCGCGAAGGGCCCGTCGAGACGCACGCGCGCGAGGTCGGCGGCCGCGCCGCTCACGACGATCCCGCGCGCCGAGGGCATCGCTCCATCCGTCGCGACGATCAGATTCGTCGCCGAGAGCGAGCTACCCTCGTCGCGGACGCGCACGACCTCGGTGCCGTTGCGCACGAGCGTCGCCTCGTCGAGACGCGCCTCGGCGCCGTCGGTCACGAGCAACGCGTAGCCCGAGAAGTCGCCGCGCGATCGCGTCTCGCCGATGACGGCCCGGGTTGCGGAGACGCTCGCACCGGCGCCGCGCGCGATGATCGCGCTGCCCGTGCTGCCGGCCACGACGAGGTCCTGCGCCACGATCGAGCCTCCCGTCGAGACGAGCGCAGGCACGTCGAGCGTCGCGCTCGACATCGGGCGCACGACGACCGCCTGGAGGTCGAGCCCGCCGACGCTCCCTTCCGGGTCGACGCGAACGATCGCTCCTGCTTCGCGGTTCGCGCCGAGCACCACGCGCACGAGGGTCGCGTGCGCGCCGCCCTCCGCCACGATGCCGAAGCCCGGCTCGTCGCCGGGCTCGGTGGCGCCCACCCGCAGGTCGGTCCCCGTGAGCTGCGTCGCCTGCCTGAGCCACAGGCCGATGCCGGTCGCGCGCATGATGCGCACACGCTCCAGCGTCGGATCGCCCGCCTCGAGGCGGATGCCCGTGCCGCCTCCCGTGGGGCTGGGCGCGACGTCGTGCACGACGACGTCCGCGAGATCGACGGCGTCGCTCGTCGAGACCGTGATCCCGCGATCGCTCGCGCGCGCCACGACGACCCGGCCGAGGCTCGCGGAGCCGGCCCGCAGCTCGATGCCCCACGCGATCCCGTCGCGCGCGCGCGGCTGCGTGTCGGTCACCACGAGCCCGTCCACGGAGAGCCGCGTCGCGCCGTCCCCGAGCACCACGCCCGTCTGTCGCGCGCGTACGACGAACGTGCGCGTCACCGTCGCGCTGCAGCCGTTGAGCACCAGCAGCCCGTAGCCGCCGTCGCCGCCGGCGCGCGCGTCGACGTCGCGGAGCAGCGAGCCGTCCACCGCGACGGTCGAACCCGTGCCGGTGCAGCCGATGGCCATGTGCGCGGCGTGCTCGACCACCGCGTTGGTGACCGCGAGGTTCCCTCCGTTCGAGACGTAGAGCCCATCGGCGGCGGAGCGAGCGACCGACGCACGCGCGAGCGTGACCACGGTCCCCGATCCGTCGGCGGTCACGCCGCGCGAGGAGAGATCCTGCGCGACGACGTCCGTGAGCTCCACGGTCGAGGGCATCGTCGCGCCGCGGCGCGCGAGGATCGCGTTGCGCTGTCCGGAGATCGCGCCGAGCGTCTCGTGGGCGAGGAGACGGTCGCCCCGCAGCGTGCCTCCGTCGACGAGCACGGCGTTCTCGGCGCCGCCGACCTCGATGCCGTGCACCTCCACGGAGCCGGGCTCGGTGATCCGGAGCGCAGCCTGTCCGCCGCGGAGGGCGAGGTTGCGGAGCACCACGCCGGGCGCGAGCGCCTCGATGGCGGCGGTGCTCGCCGTGCTCGTCTCGACGACGACGTCGCGCGCGCACGCGCCCCACAACGTCACGGCGCGCGTGAGCGTCGCGCGCGGATACGTGCCCGCCGCGAGCGCGACGACATCGCCGTCGGACGCGGCCGCGAGGGCCTCCGCGAGCGTGCCGAAGGGTGCCCCCGACGTGCCGGTCCCGCCGGTGGCGCCGGGCCGCACGTAGACGATGGTCGCTCCGGACGCAGGCAGATCGGTGGCCCAGGAGCCGGCCGTCGGGCACGCGCTCCCGAGGGGCTCGCACCCGGATCGGCCTGGAAAATGGGCTTCTCCAGCGGCACACGGGGTCGGGCCCTCGCTCGGCCACGGCTCGCACGGAGCGGGCACGTCGGGGTCGACGTCGGGCGCGCCCACGACCCAGCCCGCAGGGCACGTAACGGCCGTGATGGCGGGCGGCAGCAGACCCGGTTGGGCGGCCGCGAGATCGGTCGGCGACGTCCCGGCCAGGAACGCGACCGAAGCGCCCGTCGCGCCCATCGGCGGCTCGGGCGTCGAGGGGCTGACGGGAGCCATCGGACCGCCGAGCGCGACGCTCGTGTCGGGGCCCGCGTCGACCGTCGTCGCCGCGTCCTCGGCGGTCGCGTCGGCGCCTGTCCCGGCGTCGGCAGGACCGGTCCCGACGTCGCGCATCTGCAGCGATGCGCTCTCGCAGCCGACCCAGAGACAAGCAGAGAGCAGGGGGGCCCACCGGGACATGACGCTCATCCTACTGCGGGTAGGGCGTGCCTTCGGCGACGAGCATCGACATCGGCATGACGGGGGCGCCGGCGGCCACCGCCGAGAGCAGCTCCTTGACCTCGGTGCCGCGCAGCGGAAGTCGATCGAGCTCGGCGATCGAGCACCACGCCGCGCCGAGCGACTCCTCGTCGGGCGCCGACTTGGGCGGCGTCGCGTCTGCGGGCCGTGCGAGCAGGACCACGCGCACGCGGGCGGAGCCGTCGAGCTGCGGGGTGTGCTCCACGCGGAGCACGCCTTCGAGCACGATGGGGACGCCCGCTTCTTCGAGGGTCTCGCGGAGCGCGGCATCCGCCAGCGTCTCGCGCGGCTCCACGCGCCCGGCGGGGACGTACCAGCGTTGACCGTGCTTGCGCTCGTGGACGAGGAGGAAACGATCCTCGCGTCGAGCGACCACCAGCACGAAGAACCAGGTCGGGATGGCTTCGCGCGCCATGGCCGATGATCGCACGAGCCTACGACGACGCGGTACCCTCGTGGCGGTGAGCCCCTCGTCGCGTGTCGCGTTGACGGCGGCCGTTCTGTCGCTCGCGTGTGGCGGATCGGAGCACGCGGCGCGTCCAGATCAGCCGGTCGAGAGCGGGGCGTCGGTCGCGAGCGACTCGTCGTCTTTCACGAGGCCGCTGCGCGCCGACATCGACCGCATCCATCGCGCGACGATGGATCGCATCGAAGCGGAAGGGATGCTCTGGTCGGGATCCGGCGACCGCGGCTGCGCCGAGAACCTCCACGAGCGACGCGTCCGCGCGCTGACGCGCATCGTCCTGCTGATCGACTCGGGCCGGGAGCCGCCCGACCAGCTCGCGCCCGAGGCCGCGTGCCGCGCAGGGGAAGCGCTCGACGAGCAGATCGCGGTGCTGCGCGAGACGTCCCTCCGGCCCGACGGGCCGGACGGCGACTACTGCGCCGAAGAGGCCCCCTCGCTGCCGCCTGCGCTCGTCGAGCTGCGCGCACGCATCGCTGCACGTTGTCGCACGCGGTGATCGACGGCGGGCCTGCTTCGCGCCGCTGCGCTCGCGGCGAGTACAATGGCGCGCGATGCTGCGGACGGCTCAAGCCGCCGGGACCATCGAGCAACGGTACTCGCTCGGACGATGCCTGGGGCAAGGCTCGTTCGGCGTCGTGTACCAGGCGTTCGACGTCGACCGCGGCGTCGATGTCGCGCTCAAGCGGCTGAGCCGGCTCGACGCGAGCGCGGTCTACCGGTTCAAGCAGGAGTTCCGTGCGCTCGCGGACCTGCGGCACCCGAACCTCGTGAAGCTCTACGAGCTCTTCGCGGTGGAGGGCGAGTTCTATCTCGTGATGGAGCTCGTCGATGGCGTGCCGCTGTTGTCGTGGGTGCGCAGCGAGGGGCGTCTCGAGGAGGAGCACCTCCGCTCGTCGCTGCGGCAGATCGCGTCGGCGGTCCAGTCGCTCCATCACGCGGGCAAGCTCCATCGCGACCTCAAGCCGGCCAACGTGCTGGTGCGGCCCAGCGACGGTCACGCGACGGTGCTCGACTTCGGTCTCGTCGCCACGCTCGAGCCCTCCGGCGATCACCTCAGCATCGACCAGGCGATCGTCGGCACGCCCGCGTACATGGCGCCCGAAGGCGCGAGCGGCGAGCCCATCACGCGTGCGAGCGATTGGTACGCGTTCGGCGTGCTCGTCTTCGAGGCGCTGACGGGGCGCCTGCCCTTCGACGGCACACCGCTGCAGGTGCTCTCCGACAAGCTCGACAAGGACGCGCCGGACGTGCGCGCGCTCGCGCCGGACGCGCCGGCCGATCTGGCGCAGCTCTGCGCGGAGCTGCTCGTGCGCGACCCGCGCGCGCGACCGTCGGGCCCCGACGTGCTGGCGCGGCTGAGCTCGGGCGGGGGCGTCGACGAACGCCCCGCCGCCGTCGAGGCACGCGCCCCCGCGGTCTTCGCGCTCGTCGGGCGAGAGCGGCACCGACGTACGCTCGATCGGGCGCTCGCGGCGACGCGTACGGGGCGCGCCGTGACGGTGCTCGTGTCCGGCGAGCCGGGCGCCGGCAAGACCGCGCTGGTCAGCGCGTTCCTCGACGCGCAGTCGGCGGCACGCGGCCATGCCGCCGCGAGCGACGCCGTCGTGCTCCGAGGTCGCTGCTACGAGCGCGAGTCGGTTCCGTACAACGCGCTCGACAGCGCGATCGACGCGCTCGCTCGGCACCTCGCGACCCTGCCGCTGCGCGAAGCGCGGGCGCTCGTGCCGCGCGAGGTCCACGCCCTCGCGAAGCTCTTCCCCGTGCTGCTGCGCGTCGAGGCCGTTCACGAGCTTCCCGATCGGAGCGGTCCGCCGCCCGAGGCGAGCGAGCTCCGCCGTCGCGCGTTCGGTGCGCTGCGCGATCTGGTCGGCCGCCTCGCGGACCGACGTCCCGTGATCATCGCGCTCGACGATCTGCAGTGGGGAGACGGCGACAGCGCCACGCTGCTGCTCGAGCTGCTCCGCCCGCCGGATCCGCCCGCGGTGATGCTGATCGCGTCGTTTCGTCCCGAGGACGCGGAACGCAGCGAGCTGCTCCGCGAGCTGCTGTCGGCGCGCGCGCGGGGCGAGCTCGGGCTCGACGTGATCGACCTCGAGGTCGGTGCGTTGTCGCGCGAGGAGGCCGAGAAGCTGGCGGCGGAGCTGCTGGGCGCCGGCGACCCGGGCACGCTCGACGGCGCGCAGGCCGAGACGCGCGCGCGCGTCGCCGCCGACATCGCGCGCGAGTCGGAAGGCAGCCCGCTCTTCGTGCACGAGCTCGTTCGGTACCTGCGCGACACCCCGGATGCGGCGGCGTCCGGTCCGCTCTCGCTCGCAGACGTGCTGTCGCGTCGGATCGCGGCATTGCCGGGGAAGACGGGGCGGCTGCTCGAGATCATCGCGGTCGCCGGGACACCGGTCGCGCTCGGGGTCGCGATGCTCGCCGCCAACATCGACCCCACGGCGGAGCACGAGATCGTCGCGGCACTGCGCGACGCGCACCTCGTTCGCATTCGCGGTGTCCGCGAGCACGACGAGCTCGAGATCGCGCACGCGCGGATCGGCGAGCTGCTCGTCGCGCGGCTCGGAGCGAGCGGTCGAGCGGACCGACACCACCGTCTGGCGCGCGCGCTCGAGAGCGTGCCCGGAGCGGATCCCGAGGCGCTCTTCGCGCACTTCGAGGCCGCGGGCGACGTCGCGCGCGCGCGCCCGTACGCCGAACGCGCGGCGGACCGCGCAGCCGCCGCGCTCGCGTTCGATCGGGCAGCGGCGCTCTATCAGAGCGCCTACGCGCACGGGCCCAGACGCGCCGAGGACGCGAAGCTCGCCGTGAAGCTCGCCGACGCGCTCGAGCACGCGGGGCGCGGCGAGGCCGCGGCACGTGCGTACTCCGAAGCGGCATCCGTCGCGCGCGAGCCCGAGGCGCGTGGGCTGCGCATCAAGGCGACCGAGCAGTACCTTCGGTGCGGTCGGGTGGACGAAGGGCTCGCACAGGCCGAGCCGCTCTTGACGGAGCTCGGGCTCGGGCTCGCCAAGACGCCTTCGGAGGCCGCTACGTCGCTGCTGTTCCGCCGCGCACAGCTCCGTCTACGGGGCGTCGAGCTACGCAAGCGCCAGGCGACCGCCGCGGATCCCGCGCTGCTCGAGAAGATCGATGCGGCGTGGGCGATCGGCGGGCCGTTGAGCTCGATGGACCTTCTGCGCGGCACGGCGCTGCTGACGCGACAGCTGTTGCTCGCGCTCGATGCGGGCGAGCCGTTTCGCGTCGCACGCGCGCTCGCGACGGATGCCACGTTCACCGCGCTCACCGGGCTCGATCTGGCGCGATCGCAGGAGGTGGCCGCGAAGGCGCGCGCGCTCGCCGAGAGCATCCAGAACCCGCTGGCCGTCGCCTACGCCGCAGCGGCGGAGGCCATCGTCGCGCTCTGCGGCTTCCGTTGGCGCGACGCGTACCGGTTGTCGGACGAGGCGCTCGCGCGGTTCGAAGAGGTGCCCGGGCATCGAACGTGGGAGCGCGGCTCGATCGAGTACTGCTCGCTGCGTGCGCTCGTGGCGCTCGGCCGGCTCGGCGAGCTCTCGCAGCGCGCGCCGTCGATCGTGGCGCAGGCGGTCGCACGAGGTGACCTCTACACGCAGACGATGGTGCGGACGTTCGTGCTCGTGTGGCGGTGGCTGGCGGAGGACCGACCGGACGAAGGTGCGCGCGACGCCGACGACGCCATCGCGGCGTGGTCGCACCGGGACTTCTTCCTGCAGCACGCGCAGCACGGCTTCACGCGCTCGATGCTCGCGCTCTACAAGGGCGATCACGTCGATGCCGGTCGACGTCTCGAGCGGTTGTGGCCGGATCTCGAGCGCACCTATCTGCTGCGCAACCCCAACGTGCGATTCACCGCGTGGGCGCTGCGCGGGTGCATCGCCATCGCGTCGGGCTCGGGCTCGGACGCGGCGCGCGTCGTGGAGAAGGCGGCGTCCGTGCTGGAGAAGGACGGCTTCGACCACACGATCGGTTGCGCATGGGTCCTGCGCGCCGGATGGAGCGCACGCAACGGTCGACCGGCGGAGGCGCTGCGTGCGCTCGCGGAGGCGGACCGGCGCTTCGAGTCGTCGGACTCCGCGCTCTTCGGCGCGGCCGTGCGACGGCGTCGCGGCGAGCTGCTCGGCGGCGACGACGGACGCGCGCTGCGCGACCAGGCCGACGCCTGGCTGCGCGCGCAGGGCGTGCGAAGACCCGAAGCGCTCGCGCGGATGATGGTGCCCGGCTTCTGACGGCCTGCGCGGGCGATGGTGCCCGGC
>JADZFZ010001141.1 GCA_020854145.1 Deltaproteobacteria bacterium
CTCCAGGGCTGCTTGCGCGGGCGCCGCTCGCGGTGTGACGACGACGCCGCAGGATGTGAACGCTGTCTACATAGCCGCTATGTAGACGGCGTCAACATCAAAGTAGACAGTGGTAACTTCAGCCGCCGGGCGTTAGGGTCGAGGCATGTCGGACGCGCCCGTCGCGAAGGATCGCTACCATCACGGCAACCTGCGGAGCGCGTTGCTCGCGTCCGCGCTGGCGCTCATCGAGGAGCAGGGCGTCGGCGCCCTCACGTTGCGCGAGGTCGCGCGTCGGGCGGGCGTCACGCACGCGGCGCCGTACCGTCACTTCGCAGACAAGAGCGCGCTGCTGGCGGCGGTGTCGGCGGAGGGCTTTCGCGCGCTCGTGGCACGAAGCGCGAAGGAGACGGCGGGCGTCGCCGACGCGCGCCGGCGCTTTCTTCGGTCGGGCGTCGCGTACGTGATGTTCGCGGTGGAGCACCCCGCGCACTTTCGCGTGATGTTCGGACCGGATCGCGCTGCGGCTGCCGACCCGCTCCGGTGCGCCGCGTCCGACGAAGCGTTCGGCCAGCTGCTCGACGCGATCGTCGCGTGCCAGAAGGCGGGCGTCGTGCGGCGCGGCGACGCGATGTCGATCGCGGTGGTCGCGTGGGCCTTCGTGCACGGGCTCGCTTCGCTGCTCGTGGACGAGCAGCTGCCGCCGATGCCCGACGTCGACGGCTTCGTCGAGCGCTCCGTACGCGCGTTCGCCGAAGGGATCGCCCCGCGCTCACGACCGCACGCGCGACGCGAGACGAGCCGGTCGCGCCGTGCCTGAGCGGCCCAGCTCTCGGGCCTTTTCGACGGAATGGAACTGCTCGTCCAAAACCGACGTGATCACGGAGAGTTGATCACGTCGATCCTGTCCCCGACAGGTCGTGAATCGGGACTCGCTCTTTCGGGGGAGTCGCAAGAGGGGGCAAGCTCGTAGCGCAGCCCCCATTTGCCTCCCGGGGGACGCTGGGGGCGGAGCCCCCGGCAACAATCACTCAGTGGCCGTAGCCGAGGGCGCGGAGGCGGTCGGCGGAGGACTCGTCGAGGGCGACGCCGGACTGGCGGGCGGCGCCTTGGCTGGCGCGCTCGACGGATTGGACGAGCGAGGAGCCGAGCCGGCGGGTGTGATCGGCGTCGCGCTCGGCGAGGTCGCGGCGCTCGCCCGGATCGATGTCGACGCGGAAGTGCTCGCGCTCGGGCAGGCCCCGCGGGTTGCCGGGGTTGGCGACGATGATCTTTCGATCGCCTTCGCCTTCGCGACCGCGCACCCGCAGCGAGGCGAGCCGATTGCCTTCGTGGTCCTCTTCGGCGAGCACCTCGCGCGCGCCGCCTTCGCGGAAGAGATCCTCGCCCTGCGTGCCGCGCGGGGGCGCGACCTGCGCGAAGCGCAGCACCGTGGGCGCGATGTCGATGGAACGGACCCAGTCGCTCACGACGCTGCCACCGAGCTCACCGCCCGGCAGGTGCACGAAGAGCGGGACGCGCAGCTGCTCGTCGTAGAGCGTCGTGCCGTGCCAGAAGCCGCCGTGGTCGTGGAACTCCTCGCCGTGATCGCTGGTGACGATGATGAGCGTGTCGTCGTAGAGGCCGCGCCGGCGGAGATCCGCGATGAGCTGCCCGAAGTGGTGATCCCAGTAGGTGATCTCGCCGTCGTAGAGGCGGCGCATCTCGTCGGCTTGGGCAGGGCTGGGATTGGGCGTCGAGACGCGCGCGATGGCGCGGCCGTCGTACGGGTGCTCGAAGTACGGATCGTGGGGATCCATGTAGCTGACGAAGAGGAACCACGGCGCGTCGGGCGCACGGTCGAGCCAGCGCGTGACCTCCGAGTTGACCTCGGGTGCGTCGCGGTAATAGGTCGAGTGCGACGTGCGGCCGAGGGCAGCGCGGGCGCGCTCGATGACGACGCGGCCGGCGGAGACGAGCGCGAGCTTGGCTTCGGTGTCGCCCGCCCAGAGCACGAGGTCGGGCTCGAGGTAGCGGTACTCGTCGAAGCCCTGATCGAAGCGGAAGAAGGGCGCGATGTTGTAGTTGGTCACGAGCCCCGCCGTGGCGTAGCCGCCGCGCTGCAGCGACTCGGCGAGGGTGTCGATCTCGGTCGGCAGCGCGTCGCCCTTGAACATCGTGCGGTGCGACGCCGGCATGCGTCCGGTGAGGATCGAGGCGACCGACGGGCGCGTCCACGACGCCTGCGCGAAGGCCTGGTCGAAGCGCACCGACTCGCGCGCGAACGCGTCGAGGTTCGGCGTGCGGCCCTTCGTGTAGCCGTACGGCGGAAGGTGGTCGGCGCGCACCGTGTCGACCATGATGAGCAGCACGTTGGGTGCGCCCGCGGGAGCGCGCGCTGCGCGGTGCCCGGCCGTGTCGCCGATGGCCTCGCCGTTGCGGAGCGCGACGGCGGCGACGGCGGCGACGACCGCGAGCCCGAGCGCCGGCGATCCCCATCCGCGCAAGAGCACCGAGAGCGGCCGGCGTGCGACGAGGAACGACAGGATGCGCGAGCCGAGCCAGAACGCGAGGGCGAACGCGGCCGCCAGACCGAGCTGGATGAGCAGGCCCTTGGCGCTCATCCACTTGAGGTCCTCGTGGAAGACGTCGCGGTGCACGCGGAAGCGCACCAGCACGAAGCCGAAGGCGCAGATCATCCCCATCGCGAGGCGCGCCCAGAGCAGGCCGTCTTGCATCGCGCGCAGTCGCCAGCGCCGCCACAGCAACGCGTACGCGAGGCCGCCGGCAGCACCGATCCCCGTGCAGGCGAGGCCGTACGCGACGGCCGCGTACAAGAAGACGCCCGGCTGGATGCCGTGTGCGCCCGTGGCCGCCGCGGTGATCGCGCTCGCCTCGCCGAGGCCGAGCACGACGCCCGCGAGCAGGCCCGCGCCGGCGCCCAGCGACAGCGCGCGGATGCGTCCGGGGAGCTCCGCGTCGGTGATGGGCGGGTGCGTCGTGGCCTCTTCGATCTCGCGCGCACGCTCGGCTTCGGTCTCGGCCATCGCGGGGCCCGTGATCGTGGGCGCGTAGCCGGCAGGACGCGCGAGCATGACGAGCCCGCCGAACAGCGAGAGCGCTTCGCCGACGAGGTAGCCGAGGAACGCCATCAGCGTCGCATCGCCGGCGTCGACGCCGATCTTCGCGAGCAGCGCGATGGCCACACCCTCACGCACGCCGATGCCCGCGATGCTGAGCGGCATGATCGCGCTGACGATGATGAGGACCGCGACGAAGAGCGCGTCGGTCGCGCCGAGCGGGATGCCCATCGCGTGGGCGGTGCAGTAGAAGATGAGGACCGTCGAGGCGTGGGTGCCCAGGCCGGTGCCGCACGCCTGCGCGAGCAGCTTGCCTTTGCCCTGATAGGCGGTGATGGCGTCGGTCGTGGACGCGAGCTTGCGCTGCACCCCGCCGGGCAAGCGCTTGGCGAGGGTGCGGATGAAGCCCGGTCGCGCGAGGATCGCCAGCGACAGGGTGAGCGGCACGCTGAAGGCGAGCGCGAGCACGCCCACCGCGTGGGCGCCGACGAACTTCACGCCGAAGGGCGCGGCGACGATCAGGATCACCGAGAGCGCGAAGAAGCCGGTGATCTTCTCCGCCGCGATCGTCGAGACGCTGCGCGCGGTCCGACCGGAGTGCCGCGCGATGTCGTACATGCGGTAACCGTCGAGGCCCGTCGTGCTCGGAGTGAACGACCCGATGAAACGGCCCACCAGGAACGTCCCGATGAGGTGCCGCCAGGGCACGTGCAGGCCCTGACCCACGAGCAAGCGTTGCCAGCGCACGATGCTGAACGTCGAGGCCGTGCACTGCGCCAGGAACGCGAGGCCGACCAGCCACCATTGGATGTTGCCGACCTTCGCCTGCAGCTCGGCGAGCGACTGATCCTGGAAGACCTTGCGCAGGATGAGCGCGGTCAATCCGACGCTGACGACGATCTTGAGGATCGACTTCCAGCGTGCCGGTCGAGGGGCCGGCGGAGGCCGGTCGCCCCTGTCGGCGTTGGGTCCGATGTCCTCGGTGCGCGCAGAGGCGGTCACCGAGCTCGAGGCCTCGCTGCGATCGGTCATGGCAACCCCCGCTAGCCCGCACGGCCAAAGGGGTCAAGTTTCCGCGCGGTTGCGATCGGCTCGAACGCGGGCCGTCTCGCCACCGGACGTCGTGCCGGGCCTTGTGGCCGAGGGCGCGTGCGGTCACTCTTCGGGCCGTGGGCTTCGCTTCTCGGTTCCGGCGGCGCGCCGCGACCCCTCCGTCCATGCCACCGCCGCCGAACGGCGTCGCCGTCCACACGCCGCACACGCGCGACATCGAGCCGCACGACGGGATGCGCGGCCTGCCGCTCGTGCACCGCTACACGATCGAGGTCGAGGGGCTCGATCCCGCGCACGACGGGCTTCGCATCGTCCACCTGACCGACCTGCACGTCGGGTTGCTCACGCCCAACGCGCGCATCCTGCGCGGCGTCGCGGTCGCGCTGCGCGAGCAGCCGGACCTCGTCGTGATGACGGGAGACTTCGTGTGTTACTCGCCGCGGTACGTGTCGGTGCTGCAGGACGTCGTCTCGGGGATCCCCGGCCCCGTCGCGTGCGTGCTCGGCAACCACGACTACTGGACCGACGGCGAGCGCGTCGCCAAGGCGCTCGAGCACGACGGCTACGCGGTGCTGCGCAACCAGAGCACTCGGGTGACGCTGCGCGGCGCGCCGCTCGAGCTCGTCGGGATCGACGATGCCGTCACCGGGCACGCGGACGCGCGCGCGGCGTTCAAGGGCATCGCCCACACGACGAAGGTCGGGTCCCCCACGCGCATCGTGCTCACGCACGTCCCGGGGATGGCCGACCGCGCGGTCACCCACGGGGCCGGTCTGGTCCTCGCCGGGCACACGCACGGTGGGCAGGTCCACATCCCGCGCGTGACCGATCGCTTGGCCGCGGTGCTCGGACGCCCGTACCTGAAGGGGTTCTTCCACCTCGAGGACAGCACGCTCTTCGTGAACTGCGGCGTCGGCGCGTCGGCGATCCCCGTGCGCGCGGGCGCTCCCGCCGAGGTGGCGGTCATCACGCTGCGCGCGCGCGAGGCGACCGAAGGCCGCGTGCGTTACCGCGCCCACGACGCCCGCCACCGGGCCCTGCGCCTGACCCCCGGCCGGCCCTAGCGCGCAGGCTCGCGCGAGCGCGGTGGCTTCCGCACCGGACCCCGCGTAGGATCCGGCTGTTCCCGCATGGCGGAGCAGGCCGACGACCGCGCAGTGCCCCGACGCGGGCCCACCCCGACCGCCACGCCGGCGGAGGCCCCGGCGTCGTCGGGAACCATCGACGCCACGGGCGCGCGCAGCCCGACGGCGCACGCGATGCCCAAGTCGCGCGGGAAGCTCGGACCGATCGCGGTGGTGCGATCCCCGACCGACGACCCCGCGCTCGCCAAGACGAGCTCCCCCGTGCCCGCCGAGGAGCCACGCAAGCCGGAGGGCGGTGCTCCGCTGCAGGACGAGCCCGACCCGTTCGTGGATCGCACGCTGGGCGGTCTCTACCGCATCGTCTCGCGCATCGGCGTCGGCGGGATGGGCGTCGTCTACCTCGCCGAGCACGTCCACATCGGCAAACGCTTCGCGATCAAGGTGCTCTCGCGCTCCGTCGCGCAACACCCGCAAGCCGTCGAACGTCTGAAGCAGGAAGCGATCACCGCGAGCAAGATCGAGCACGACAACATCGTCTCGATCATCTCGTTCGATCGCACCGACGACGGCGACGTCTTCATCGTGATGGAGCTCTTGCGCGGGCGCGACCTCGCACGCGACCTCGAGCACGGCCGCATCCCCCTCGAGCGGGCGCTGCGCATCACCTATCAGGTCTGCCGCGCGCTCGGCGCCGCGCACGACGCCGGCGTGGTGCACCGCGACCTCAAGCCCGAGAACATCTTCCTCACCGAGAAGAACGGGCACGACTTCGTGAAGCTGCTCGACTTCGGGATCAGCAAGGTCAAGCGCGCCGACATGGAGTCGGTCCGCATGACCAAGACCGGCCAGCTCGTCGGCACGCCGCTCTACATGTCGCCCGAGCAGGCGCGCGGCGAGACCGACGTCGAGCCGACCGCCGACGTCTACGCGCTCGGGGTGATCCTGTACGAGATGTGCTGCGGATCGCCGCCCTTCGAGGCCGAGAACTACTTCCAGCTCCTCTGGAAGCACGGCAGCGAGACACCGGAGACACCGCGCAAGCGTTGCCCCGAGGCCGGTATCCCCGAGGCCGTCGAAGCCGTGATCCTCAAGGCGCTCGAGAAGGACCCTCGCGATCGGTACCAATCGATGGACGAGCTCGAGGCTGCGTTGCTGGCGGCGGCGCCCGACATCGATCCGAACCTGCCGCTGCGGTCGCCTTCGTACACGAGCCTGGCTCCCGACGGCGGTCGTGCTTCGACGCCGGGCGCGGCGGCTCGCGCGTCGCTTTCGACCACCGAGCCGCAGGCGATCCGGTCGAACCGCGGCGTGGCCGTCGGCGCGGCCGTCATCGGGATCGGCCTGGTGGCTGCCGCCATCGTGCTCGGCGTCACGCGCGAGGACCGCCGTACGACGGGCACGACGGAGGCGCCGGTGACGAAGGTGCGCCCGGCCGACACTCGGCCCGATCCCCCGCCCCCGACCAAGACCGTCGTCGCCGACACCCCGGGTGTCGCTTCGCCGCCGAACGCTCCCGCCGTCGACGAGGTCTCCGTCACGTTCGAGTCGACGCCCGCGGGCGCGGAGGTGCTCATCGACGGCGTCCGCCTCGGTGAGACGCCGTTGACGGCGCCGCTCGCGCGCGGTCGCGCCGTTCAGGTCGTGCTGCGCAGGCGGGGTTTCGTGGACGACATCCGGTCCTTGATCCCGGCGGCCGGCGCCCAGATCACGTCGCGCCTGCGCCCGATGCGCCGCACGAGCGGTGGCTCGGGCGGCGGCGGCGACGTGCTCCCGATCAAGAAGAGCCTCTAGAACGTGCGCTTCCCTGTTCATCGCTCTCGTCCAGCTTCGTGATCGCCGCCCCGTCCGGGGTCTTCCTCTTTTCCGTGTCTTGCCTGCTCTGGGGGTATCTTCGGGCCATGGTGCGTCTTCCTTGGGTCGCCGGCGTGCGCGGAGGCCTGCTGCTCGCGGGATTGCTCTGCGCCGGATCGTCGCTCGTCGTCGTCGTGGGTCCCGTCGCCGTCGCGCGTGCGGATGCGAACGACGAAGCGCGCTTCTACTTCGAGCGCGGCAACGAGATCCTCCAGGAGGCGATGCGCGCCCGCGGCCCGCGTCGGCGCACGTTGCTGCGCGACGCGGTGGCTCAGTATCTCGAGGCCGTCGCGCGCGTCCGCAGCAAGAACGCGATCTACAACCTCGCCCTCTGTCATCAGGAGCTCGGCGACCTCGACGAGGCGTGGACCTACTTCCGGGAGTACCGCGGGATGGCGGCGGTCACCGAAGACGAGCGTGCCGATGCCGATCGGCGTCTGGCCGCGATCGCGCCCCGCGTCGCGTTGGTCGAGGTCACGAGCACGCCGCCGGGGGCGGAGGTGCGGGTGGATCGACCCGACCTCGCGTCGCGCGGGCGTACGCCGCTCGTGATCCCCGTCGAGCCCGGCGAGCATCGGATCCTCGTGACGCTGGCCGGCCACGCGCCCGGCGAAGAGCCCGTCACGGCCGTGCGCGGCGAGCAACGTGCCGTCGCGGTCGCCCTGCGCGCGCAGATGGTCCGGGTCGTCTTCGAGTCCGTCCCGGCCGGAGCCACCGTGTCGCTCGACGGCCGCGCGATCGGGCGGACACCGCTGCGCGGCCGCACGTCGGTGGGGGCGCACCAGCTC
>JADZFZ010001142.1 GCA_020854145.1 Deltaproteobacteria bacterium
GCGTCGGGCAGCCCCGAGTCCACCTCGGCGTCGACCGGCGGCATCGCGTCCTCGGGCGGCGTCGCGTCCCCGGCGGCATCGCCTGCGTCCTCGCCCGCGTCCGGCGGGGGCGGCGGCGGGCTCGCATCCGGTCTCGACGTGTCGGGCGATCCCGTGTCGGTCGAGATGGACGTGTCGGCTCCACCATCGCGCGCGACGGTGTCGTCATCGCCGCACGCGACGAGCGCGAGCGACGAGAGAAGGGCGAACGGGACGGCACGACGAAGCGAAAGCGACTGCATGGGACACCTCGGGGCTCACGAATCGTGACATGCCCGCCACGAGATGCGGGCGCGCGCGCGATCGACCCGCGTCACTCCTGCGCGACGGGTTGTAGCGCGCAGCGGATCGCGACGGGAGGGCCGTCGCGGCGGAGGTCGCCGTAGAGCCGGTCGCCCGCACCTGCGACCAGACGCGCGCCCGTCATGCCTCCGGGACCCGTCCAGTCGATCGCGCGCACGCACGCCCGACCCGAAGACACCTCCAGGTCGAGCTGCAGGTCCGCGGATCCGAGCTGCTGCACCAGCAAGGTCGGCCCCTCCGCGAGCCACACGTCGAGCGCGTCGGAGGCTCGAGGCCCCGCGCACACCGAGAGCGTCTCGGCGGAGACCGCCAGGTCGTACGGCAGCTCCGCGCTCGCGCGCGGGAACACGCGAAGGTCGAGACGTGCGGGCAACGTGGCGGCGACCGTCGGAGCGCCCGACCGATCGCGGGCGATCGCCGCGCTGCGCGGACGACCGTCGGCGCGACGACGGTGGACACGCGCGACGGTCGCAGGGCCCGCCTCGAACAGCTGCAGATCCCCGTCGTACGCCAGCAGAAGCGCGGCGCGACGACCGTCCAGCGCGAGCACGCGAGCCGACGTGTAAGGAAGCTCGCCTGGCAGCCGGGTCACGGAGCCTCCCGCGGGCGCCCAGAAGACCTTGTCCGTCATGCGGAAGAAGACTCCCGCGCGCGTCACGCCGAGCGCCACCCGGACCGACAGGTGATCCGGATCGTCGAGGCCCGGCGGCGCGTCGCTCACGCGCGACGAGCCCGTGAAGGGCCCGCGCGCATCGGTCCCTCGCCAGAAGAGCTGCCACGTGGGCGTCTCGTCACGCTGCCCGAGCACGACGCGCACGTCTCCCGCGCCGGCGCGAAGGCCGAAGCTCCGCGCGTCTTCGGGCACGCGTCCCGGCAACGGTTGCACAGGCCGAGCGCGCACCGGCGCCGAGGTGTCGCCGAACCCGCACGCGACCACCCAGCGCGCGAGCGGAGATCGAACGGCGGTCTCGGGCTCCGCAGGGCGCGTGCGCGCGGCGGCAACCGACGGAGCGTGCTCCGTGTCGCGTACGAGCGCGCCCCAGCCGTGCACGAGCAACGAGATGCCTTCGACCCCCCGCGCGATGCAGTGAGCCCACCGGCACTCGATGTCGAAGGGCCCGAAGCTCTGCTCCCTCGAGAACATGGTGGCGTGCGCTCGGTCGCCCCGTACCGGCGCCTCGAGCGGCTCCCAGCTCGCGCCTCCGTCGACGGTGCGCCACGCGTGCGCGAGCGTCTCGCCCACGGCGATGCCACGTCGAGCGTCGCGCATCGCAGCCAGGATCGCGCCGTCCGGCAGGTCGATCCGCACGAGCTCGCCATCGGGCACGCCGAGCCGCAATGCTCTGCGCCCGTTGGCGCCGAGCGTGTTGACCCAGAGGAGGCCATCGACCGTCAGCCCGTGCAGCGATGCCGTCTCGCCCTCGGCGATCGTGGGCTCGACGAGCGTGCCCTCGGGAAGTCGCATCAGCTCGAGATCCCGCCACGCCGCCCACGCGCCGCTCGACTCGCGGATGTTCGCGCTCGTCGACCTGCGGGTCGCCGTCCCGACCACCGGCTCGGACCGCCAGCCCTCCGAGGCCCGTGCGACCCACAACGAGGCGCTGTCGTCCTCCGCGGGACGAGCGACACCGTCGCCCCATCCCCACCACGTCACCGACGCGCCGTCGAGCGCGAAGTGCGGCGACTCGTAGCGCGCGAGCGAGAGCGTCGCGATCCGGACGACGCGGCGTCCATCCTCCGTCCGATAGAGGGCTCGCGGTGCGTCGCGCGGGCCGCAGAGCAGCGCGGTGGCGGGGCCCCACGCCGCGAGCGTGCAGTCCGCTGCGGGTCGCACGTTCTCCACCACCTCGAACCGACCGGTGCGGGCGTCGGCGAGCCACAGGTCGCGCGACTCGCCACCCGGAGGGCGCACCACCAACCGCCCGTCCGCGACGAGCGTCTCCGACGGCACCAGCATCGCGGGAAACGATGCCAGCACCGCGCGCATCAGCACGCGATCGAGCATCGCGAGCGTCGTGTCCTCGCGATGCGGTCCGCGCGTGACGGCACCCGCCGCGTCCACGAAGAGCCTCTCGCGCCCGTAGGGGTCCTCGGCCGGCGAGACGACGAGCTGCCCGTCCACCGCACGCACCCGCGCGCCGAGCGCATCGGTGTCGAGCCCACGCCACGTGCTGCCGCCGTCCTCGGTCAGCGCGAGCTGGCCGCCGTCCACGACCGCGAGCCCACGCTGGGCATCGACGAACGCCGCGGAGAGCACTCCATCGCGAGGCAACGAGTCGATGCGCCGCGCGGGCCCCGAGCCGTCGGTCACGTAGAGGCTCGCCGCCCTGCGCCCATCGCGCACCGCGACCAGGCCCACCGACTGCTCCGCGTCGGCCGCCTCGACGCCGAGCGGTCCGATCGCCTCGAGCGGGCCGACGAAATCGGCGCCGCGCCACATCGTGCCCGCCACGTCGACCGTCACCCAACCGCGCGCGGTCTGCGACACCGCCACGATCGGGTACAGCAGGGCCTGCGGTGCCACGGTCATCGCGTCGGCCGTCAGCGCGCCGCGAAGCCCACCGATGGTGACGGTCGCTCGACCCGACGCGTCGCGGCCCGGCGACGTCAGCCGCAGCCCGAAACCCGACAGGACGCTGACGATCGCCGGCGGCTCGACGGGCGGCTCGACCACGCGGGTCGAGCCGCGCACGGGTCGCACCGTCGGGCCACCGCACGCGGCTACGAGGCACGCGACGACGGCGAGCGAAGCCACCCCCGGCCAGCACAGCCCACACGGTGCTCGCACCGGCCGTCTCCTCTCTACGCCAGGGTCTCGCGGAGGAACGCGACCGCGCGGTCCCACGCCAGCGTGGCCGCCGCCGCGTCGTAGCAGCTGGGATCGGCCGCGCGCATGAACGCGTGCCCCGCGTCGTAGAGGTGGAGATCGAAGCGCCTTCCGGCCTCCGCGGCGCGCGTCGCGAGGCCTTCGGCACGCGTCGAGCTCACGATCGGATCGCGCGTCCCGTAATGCGCGGAGATCGGCGTGGTCGTGCGCGCGAAGTCCGAGAACTCGTCGCGCGGGATCCCGTAGAAAGGCACGGCCGCGTCGATGCCGTCCACCGTGCACGCGGCCGCGATGCTCATCGCGCCTCCCAGACAGAAGCCGGTGATGCCGACCTTGCCGTTGCACCTCGGGTGCTCGCGCAGACGCGCGGCGGCGGCGGCGACGACGCGCATCGCGTCCGCCGTCTTCATCACCGTCGACAGCTCCATCGCCTGGGCGGCGTCGGACGTCGAGCGACCGGCGTAGAGGTCGACCGCGAGCGCGAGGAAGCCGGTGCCCGCGAAGCGCTCGGTCTGCGCGCGGATGTCGTCGTTGAGCCCCCACCACTCGTGCACGACGATCAACGCGGGCGTGCGCCCGTCGCCTGGCGGGATGGCCAGCTCGCACCGGACGGGCGGCTCGCCGGCGGACACGGTGAGATCGAGAGGCTCCGTCATTCGGCCGCGAAGCGTACGGGCGCGCGGGGCGACAACTCAACCACGTTGATCGGCACCGGTCGGCGATTTTCGCGACTCAGCGCCTGACGAGACCAACCGTTCGCCCCGAGCAGCGTCGAGGGGCGCGATCACGTGCTTCGACGAGCTCGGCACGAACGGTCGTTCGCTTCACCCGCCCCGGTCGGGATCGAAGCGGCTCGGGGCGACGCGCGCACGCGGCCACACCCCGGTCTTGAGCTTCGCCACCAGACGGGCGTCGGGAGGTGGCAGCTCGTAGGCATCGAGATCCTCGGCGCGCACCCACGCGTGCTCCGACACACCCAAGTTCAGGACCTCCGAAACCGTCTCGTCCTCGCACGCGTAGAAGAGCAGCAACACCGATTTGGTCCTGCCCGGACCGACCGTGTAGCGATGGAACGCCACGTCCAGGATGTCGATCGGCCGCACCGTGATGCCGCATTCCTCGCGGCACTCGCGCACGAGCGCGTCCTCCGGGGACTCACCCGGCTCCACCTTGCCTCCGGGAAGCTCCCAGAAACCCGCGAGGTGGGTTCCCTCCGGCCTGCGGGTGAGGAGGTAGCGATCTTGCCGGCGGAGCACGGCCGCGGCGACGATGATCGTTCCTTCGGGGTGCGACGTGGCGGGGTCCATGCGGTTCGGCTCGGGCAACGGCGGCTCGTGGGTCGGGAGACGAGGCTGGTACCATGAGCGCGGTGCCGATGGTCGACGAAGACGCCGCACGCGCGGCCGCGATGGTCGGCCGGGTCATCGCGGGGAAGTACGAGCTCACCGCCGTGCTCGGGAGCGGCGCGATGGGCACGGTCTACCGCGCACGTCAGATCTCGCTCGACAAGTTCATCGCGCTGAAGCTGCTCCATCGCGACCTCGCCTCCGACGCCCGCTACGCGGCACGCTTCCATCGCGAAGCACGCGCGGCCTCCCGCCTCGAGCACCCGAACAGCATGGCGGTGCTCGACTTCGGCGAGGACGCCGACGGCACCCTCTACATCGCGATGGAGTACCTGTCGGGACGCGATCTCCATCGTGTCCTGGTCGAAGAAGGGCCGCTCCACGACGGACGAACCGTGGAGATCATGGCGCAGGTGACGGCGGCGCTCGTCGCCGCGCACGAGGGCGGGATCATCCACCGCGACCTGAAGCCCGAGAACATCATCCTGCAACGCAGGATCGACGACGACGGGATCGAGGTCGACCTGGTGAAGGTCTGCGACTTCGGGATCGCGAAGATCCAGGACCCACGCGCCGACGGCGACGCGAGCCCCGAGAACCGCGCGCTCACGACGCGCGGGGTGGTCATCGGAACGCCCGACTACATGTCTCCGGAGCAAGCGCGCGGACACGTGCTCGACGCCCGCAGCGACCTCTACGCGATCGGCGTGATCATGTACCGCATGGTCACGGGCCGGTTGCCCTTCGACGCGGACAGCTCGATCGGCGTGCTGATGAAGCACCTGACAGAGGCGCCTGCGCCTCCTCGGTCGATCAACCCATCGGTCGATCCCCGCCTCGAAGCGATCATCTTGCGCTGCATGGCGAAGCGGCCCGAGGAGCGCTTCGCCAACGCCCGCGAGCTGCGCACCGAGCTGCGCGCCCTCGGAGCGGACCTCGGTCTGCACCCGCTCGGCAGCGTCGTGCCGCTCCCTCCGCGTCGAGGCAGCCGCGTGCCCGACACGCGCGAGCAGGTCGCGCTCGGCCCGGCCGTGGCGGAGACCCAACGGAGCCCGTCCGCACCGAGCGGCATGCACCCGATCGTCGGGGTGAGCCCGAGCGGCCGGCACACCTCGCAGGACGGCAGCAGCGGCAGCGGCGGGTCGCCCGCGCAACGCGCCGAGACGATGCAGGGCCCGGCGCCCACGCCGCTGCCGTCGGTGCCGCGCGCATCGACGTCCGAGCCGCAGGCGATCCTCGCGCGCCCGGAGCCCGCACCCGCCGGGTTGCCCCTCGTCGCGAAGCTCGCCATCGCCGGCGGCGGCATCGCGATCCTCGGCGCAGCCGCCGTCGTGGTCGTCGTGCTCTCCTCGGGTTCGGGTGCCGGCGCCGTGGGCGGCTCGAGCGCCCCCATCGCCGCTGCGACCCAAACGCGATCGACGACCGCCCGCACCGACGACCCCGCGCCGCCGACCTCGACGACGCCGCCGAGCACGCCGGGCCTGGACACGCCCCGCACGCCCGGCTCGGACGTCGCCGCAGGCCCGAGCCCATCGCCGGTCACCACGTCGACACAAGCCGGCACGAGCGGCGCGACACCCGGCGCACACGTCGCGCCCGAGACGGCTCCCGTCGTCGCGCCCACCCCGGAGACCAGCACCGACGAGCCGCGTGTCCGCGACCGCGACCGCGACCGCGACCGCGAGGCTCGCGATCGGCGCGTCGCTGCGGGCACCACCGATCGTGTCCCGACGACGACGCCGGCACCTGCGCCCGTACCCGCTCCCGTGGCGGCGCCCCCTGCGCCGACGCCCGCGCCGCCGCCGGCACCCTCGCCTCCGGTCGCACCGACCCAACGTGCCCCGACGCCGACGGTCGCTCCGACGCAACCCCGGCCTGCACCCGTACCGACGCCACCCCCGCCGGCCGCGACGCGGGTCGTGCGCGCCTCGGTCGACATCAGCGGCGTCGAGGTCGACGGGCCCACGTCCTCGTCGGTCGTACGCCGAGGCCTGCAGCGTGCGCGCGCTGCGCTCACGCGTTGTTACGTCGATGCGGCCACGCGCGCCGGGCGTTCTCCCGGCGGCAGCGTCGACGCGCGATTGACGTTCGACGAGCGCGGGCGCGCCACGCAGATCCGCACGACGGGCGGTCCGCTCCCGGGCGTCGCTGCGTGCGCACGGAGCGCGCTCGGCGCTGCGGTGATCCCCGCGCCCGACACCGGAACCGTCGACGTTTCCTTCAGCATTCGGTTCTTCCCGGAGGGGTGATGCGGTCTCGGCTTCTCTTGCTCTCGATCTCGCTCGGAATGTCGCTGACCGCGTGCCTCGATCCTCTCGCCGACGACACGCCGCCTTTCCAGGGCGTCGTGCACTCGTCGGACTGGCACGCGATGGACCTCGAGGACGACCCGGACTTCGCCGACAAGGTCGCGCTCTTCGACCGAGGGACCATCCCACGCCTGTCGGGATTCGGCGGCGGCGAGCGCGTCTGGTTCTGGCGATTCCCCGCCAACGGCGACGCCGGCTTCGCGGTGCCCATCTACAAGCTCCGCGATTGCGTCAACGATCAAGCGGTGCCCGGCGCGCTCGACATCATCGACGTCGTCCCGGGCGATCCCGCGTACTCGCCGTTGTGGCGCGTCTTCTACGCGTGCGTGACCGACCGCTACGCCGGAGAGATCATCGCGTCGCGCCAGGGCCTCGACGACGCGATGATGCTCGGCCTCGTGTCGGAGGTCCGGGCCACCCCGCTGATCGTCAACTGCCCGGTCGTCGCGCGCGGGTCGCGGCTCGCGCTCGGTCCCCCGTCGGCCGGGATGCCCGAAGTCTTCGCCGAGCCCGTCGAGGGCTACTACCGCGAGCGACGCACGCGCTGGTTCGGCTTCGCGGACCAGGCGATCACGCTCGGCGAGAGCGACGTCCTCCCCGCGCCGCCCGTGTACGTCGTGCAGCGGATCAATCAGGCCGACCCGCTCGACGAGACGCGTCTCGACCGCGATCTGACCGGCGACGGCGACACGAACGACACGAACCTCGTCTTCTCGCGCGGTCGCGAGGACATGATCCTCACGCC
>JADZFZ010001143.1 GCA_020854145.1 Deltaproteobacteria bacterium
CTTGAGCGCGACCGTCTTCGCGAGCGACAGGCGCTGCGCCTTGTAGACGCGCCCCATCCCACCGGTCCCGATGAGGTCGGTGACCTGATAGGCGTTGGAGATGATGCGCCCGACGAGAGGGTCGCCCATCGGGCCCTCTCCCGTCACACGCTCTCCGGCGTCCGAGCTTCGTTCCTCCATCCGGCGCGGCAGAGCGTAGGACGGTCCAGCCTGATCGGAAAGCGGCGGGAGAGTTCTCACGATTCCGGGCGGTCGGCTCGGGCGATGACGTGCGGGGTAAAGGTGCTCGGTGCGCGGCGCGCTAGCCTGCGCGCATGGTCACGACCGCGATGGATCGAACGTTCGGCGGCTCGCTGCGGCGCTGGCGCGCAGCCCGCGGCATGAGCCAGGAGCGCCTCGCCGAAGCGGCCGAGGTCTCCACGCGCCACCTCAGCTTCCTCGAGACCGGCAGGTCCCAACCGAGCCGCGAGATGGTCCTCGTGCTCGCCAACGCGCTGGACCTTCCGCTGCGCGAGCGCAACGGGCTGCTCTCGGACGCCGGTTTCGCCGCGGTCTACCGCGAGGCCGCGTGGGGATCTTCGGCGATGCAGCCCATCGAGCGCGCGCTCGACCACCTGCTCGCGACGCACGAGCCGTTCGGCGCGATCGTCGTCGATCGACACTGGAACGTGCGGCGGATGAACGCGGGTGCGATCCGCATGTTCTCGTACTTCTGGCCGCCCGACGTCGCGATGCCCACGAACCTGGCGGCGGCGGTCTTCGCTCCGCCGGCGCGTTCGATCATCGTCGGCTGGGAGCGCGTGGCGGCAGTGCTCGTGCCGCGGTTCCTGCGCGAAGCCGCGGCCGAGCCGGAGCTGCTCGCGATGCTCGAAACGATCCTCGCCGCACCCGACGTGCCCGAGTCGGTTCGCAAGCCACGGTGGGATGCTCCGCTCGAGCCGACCCTGGTGATCGAGCTCCGCCGCGGCGACGTGACGGCGCGATTCTTCACCACGATCACGACGCTCGGCACGCCGCTCGACGTGACCGCCGAGAGCGTGCGCATCGAGTCCTATTTCCCTGCCGACGCGGCCACCGACGCGTGGGTCCGCGCGCTCGCCACGCAGCGATGATCAGGTCTTGCCGGCGATCTTGGCGTACGAGTCCTTCAGACCGATCGTTCGGTTGAGCACCGGTCGCTCCGGCGTGCCGTCCGGGTCCACCACGAAATAGCCCAACCGCTCGAGCTGGAACGGCTCTCCTGCCTTCTTCGCGGCCAGGGACGGCTCGAGCTTGCAGCCGGTCAGCACCTCGAGCGACGCCGGGTCGATGAGGTCCGTGTACGGCTTGCCGTGCTTCTCGTCGCTCGGGTTCTCGACCGAGAACAGGCGATCGTAAAGGCGCACCTCCGCGTCGAGCGCGTGTTCGGCCGAGACCCAGTGGCTCGTGCCCTTGATGCGGCGATTGTCGGGAGCCGCGCCGCCGCGCGAGCCCTCGTCCCACGTGCAGCGGAGCTCGACGATGGCGCCGGCCGCGTCCTTGACGACCTCGTTGCAGCGCACGATGCACGCGCCGCGAAGGCGGATCTCGCCGCCGGGCTGCAGCCGGAACCACTTCTTCGGCGGCACCTCGGCGAAGTCGTCGCGCTCGATGTAGACGACGCGCGAGAACGGCACCTCTCGCGTGCCGTAGCTCGGGTCCTCCGGGTGGTTGGCGATCGAGAAGCGCTCGACGTGGCCCTCGGGCCAGTTGTCGATCACGAGCCGGAGCGGCCTGAGCACTCCCATCGCGCGCGGCGCCCGCGCGTTGAGGTCCTCGCGCAGCGTGTGCTCGAGCAGCGCGACGTCGACGACGCCGTCCTTCTTCGAGACGCCGATCCGATCGCAGAACGCGCGCAGCGCCTCGGGCGTGTAGCCGCGCCGGCGCAACCCGGCGAGCGTCGGCATCCGCGGATCGTCCCAGCCGCGCACGTGGCCGCCCTCGACGAGCTCCTGCAGGCGCCGCTTCGAGAGCACCGTGTAGGTCAGGTTCAACCGCGCGAACTCGATCTGGCGAGGGCGGTGCTCCATCCGCGCGTTCGCGACGAACCAGTCGTAGAGCGGACGGTGGTCCTCGAACTCCAGCGTGCAGATCGAGTGCGTGATGCCCTCGATCGCGTCGGAGAGCGGATGGGCGTAGTCGTACATCGGGTAGATGCACCATCGGTCGCCCGTTCGATGGTGGTGCGCGTGCTTGATCCGATAGAGCAGCGGGTCGCGCATGTTGATGTCGGCCGAGCCCATGTCGATCTTCGCGCGAAGGACGTGCGAGCCGTCGGGCAGCTCGCCGCCTCTCATCTTGCGTAGGAGCGCCAGGTTCTCGGCCACGGAGCGATCGCGGAACGGGCTCTCCTTGCCCTTCTCGTAGAAGCTGCCGCGGCCCTTGCGGATCTCCTCGGTGGACTGGCTGTCGACGTAGGCCAGGCCGTCCTCGACGAGCTGCTCGGCGATCGCGTACAGGCGGTCGAAGTAGTCCGACGCGAAGTGCTCGCGCTCGCCCCAATCGAAGCCGAGCCAGCGGACGTCGGCGCGGATCGAGTCGACGTACTCGGTCTCCTCGGTCGCCGGGTTCGTGTCGTCGAACCGGAGATTGCACGTGCCCTTCGCGCTCTTGGCCGCGATGCCGAAGTTCAGACAGATCGACTTCGCGTGACCGATGTGGAGGTAGCCGTTCGGCTCCGGAGGGAACCGCGTGGCGACGCGCCCGTCGTGCTTGCCGGCGCGCAGGTCGTCGTCGACGAGGTCGGCGACGAAGTTGGGCGCACGTTCGGCGCCCGGGACGGACCCGCTCGGTGCCGTGTCGGGCTCGGATGCTTCACTCGGGGCGGGTCGCTCGTCGCTCATGGGAGCGGTGTTCAATCACAACCGGCCGGAGCGAGCAAAGCGAGCGCATAATCGGATGCGTTGCACACGCTCGGGGGACCGTGGACGACTGGAGCCTTCAACTCGTCAGGAGCTTCGACCGAATCGCGCTGTCGTTCGCAGTGGCGGACTCCTTCGAAGCGCTCACACGATGCGCCGAGCAGGCCATCGACCAGCTGGTCGTGACCGAGCACCTGATCGTCTATTGGCTGGTGCCGGGATCGGGGGCGCTCGAGCCCTGCGCCGTGCGGGGCTTCCCGCGGAACGCGGACGGCTCCACGGGTCTCGATCGGCTGGCCGGGATGGTCTTCGCGAGCGGCAGGAGGCTCGACATCCCGGACGTCGTGCTGAGCAGCGAAGGCGACCCCAGCGAGGGCGCCGAGGGTGTACGCGCCCTCTTGTGCCTGCCGGTGCGCAGTCACGAGCGTATGGTCGGGACGTTCGCGATCGGCCACGCAGACCCGGGAACGTTCGACGACGTGCAGGTCGCGGCGCTCGGGCTCGTGACCAAGCTGGCCGGCGTCGCCTACGAGACCGTCGGCATGCTCGACGCGTTGCGCGCGCAGCAACGGACGCTCGCCGAGCAGCTCGAGGAGCTACGGATCGCGCAGAACGAGCTTCGAATGACGCGCTTCGCCGTGGACCGCGCGAGCGACGGGTTCCTCCTCTTCGGGCCCGACGCGCGATTCACGTACGTCAACGAGGCAGCGTGCAAGCAGCTCGGCTACCCGCGCGAGGCGCTGCTCCAGATGTCGGTCCACGACGTCGACACCGTGCTGGCGCGCGAACGCTGGCCCTCGCACTGGCAACGCATCCGCGACGAGCGCGTCCTGTCGTTCGAGTCGCGGATGCGAACCCGCAACGGCGACACCTTCCCGGCCGAGGTCACCTGCAACCACCTCGAGTACGGCGGCAACGAGTACGGCGCCGTGTTCGTGCGCGACGCCAGCCAGCGAAAGCAGCTTCAGGCTCAGCTCGCGCAGGCCGACCGCATGGCCTCGATCGGGACGCTCGCGGCGGGCGTGGCGCACGAGATCAACAACCCGCTCACGTACGCGCTCACGAACGCCGACCAGCTCCGCAAGCGGCTCGCCGGCATGGCTCGGGACGTCGAGTCCGGCGCCACGCCGTCGAGCGGGCGTCTCGCGCTCCTCGCCGAGAGCGCGGCCGATTGCTGCGATGGCGTTCGCCGCGCGTGCGACATCGTTCGCGACCTCCGGACCTTCTCGCACGTCGACACGCAGGAACGCCGGCCGATCGACCTCGCCACGGTGATCGACGCGGCGCTCCGGATGGCGACGCAGGAGCTCAAGTACCGAGCGCGCGTCGTGCGCGCGTACGAGCCCGACGTGCCCCGCGTGCTCGGCAACGAAGGCCGTCTGTCGCAGGTGTTCCTGAACCTCCTGGTCAACGCGGCGCACGCCATGAGCACGGGCGGACCCGAGACGAACACCGTGACCGTGCGCGTGGCGACCGAGGGTGACGAGGTGATCGCCGAGGTCGCCGACACGGGCCAGGGGATGACCCCCGAGCAGCTCTCGCGCGTGTTCGAGCCGTTCTTCACGACCAAGCCCCCGGGCGTCGGCGTCGGGCTCGGCTTGTGGGTCTCGCACAACATCGTGCAGTCGGTCGGAGGGCGCATCGAGGTCACGAGCTCGCCGGGCGGCGGTGCGCGGTTTCGCGTGCGCCTGCCCGCGCACGCGCCGACCTCGGCGGACTCGCCACGCGTGCAGCCGACGCCGACGACGCCTCCGGATGGCGTCGCTTCGCCGACGGGTCGCGCGCGCGTGCTGGTCGTCGACGACGAGCCGCGCGTCGGCGCATCGGTACGCAGCATGCTGAGCCCCGATCACGACGTGGTCGTGGTCGCTTCCGCGGCAGAGGCGCGTCACGTTCTGGCCGACGGCGCAGCCTTCGATCTGCTGATCTGCGACCTGATGATGCCCGACGCGTCGGGAGCCGATCTCTTCGAGTGGCTGCGCACCGAGCAACCCGCGATGGTCACGCGCGTGACCTTCATGACGGGCGGCACCATCGATCGGCGCGCCCGCGAGATCATCGAGTCGGCCCGGGTGCCCGTGCTCGAGAAGCCGTTCGAGCCCTCGGCCGTCGTCGCGCTCGTCGCGCGTGCCATGGCCCGCCCCCACTGATCGTCGGCCTATCGCGACGCGCCGTGGTCGGGCATCGTTCGCTCGATGATCCTCTTCTACGGTGCCCCGATGTCGAGCGCGGGGCGAACGCACGCGATGCTCGAAGAGACCGGCGTCCCGTACGAGTACGTGCGGGTCGGCCCCATGACCGGCGGGACGCGGACACCCGAGTACCTCGCCATCAACCCGGCCGGCAAGGTGCCGTTCCTCATCGACGGAGACGTGCGCCTGGGGGAGTCGATCGCGATCAACTTCTACCTCGCCGAACGGTACGTCCCGGCGATGTGGTCGAGCGATCTCTCGGAGCGGGCGCTGATCTACCAGTGGTCGCTCTGGGCCATCACCAACGTGCAGCCCGAGGTGCTGACGGTGATGTTCCATTCCGCGATGTTGCCCGAGCCGCAGCGCATCCCCGCGCTCGTCGACAAGGCCAAGGAGAGGCTCGTGCCGCTGCTCGACCACTTCGATCGTGCGCTCGAGGGGCGCGAGCACCTGGTCGGCGACCGCTACACCGTCGCGGACCTCAACGCCGCGAGCGTGCTGAACCTCGCACGTGCCATGTCCCTCGAGGGCGACCGACCACGCCTGCGCGCGTGGCTCGATCGCGCCAGGGCACGGCCTGCGTGGCAACGCGCAGCGGCGGCGGGTTGAGGCGTGCGTTCCCGCGTCTTGCCCACGGTGCTCGGCTGCGTCGGCCTCGTCCTGGTCGTCCCGATCCTCGTCGTGATGGGCATCGTCGTCGCGAACGAGGAGCACGCCGGCGCGCCGACCGGACCGTCGGTCGTCGAAGGGACCATCGTGTCGCCCGACACCGAGCGAGGGCCGATCGGCGCACCGTTCGTGTACGGGCGCGTCAAGACGTACGCGACCTACAACCGCGGGGGACGGCGGATGTACGGATCCGTCCAGTACATCGACGAGCACCGCGGCACGCAGCGCGTGACGCTCTCGACGAGCGCCGGGCCCGTCGTGGTGGACCTGCCCGATCCCTTCACCACTTGGCGCAACGCGCACCCCGACCAGCAGGCGTACGGCACGCCCGCGCAGGTGCCCGGATGGCAGCAACGATGGCAGCTGCCCGAGCGCATGCGCGAGATCGTCGTCTACGTGCTCGCGGTGCGCAGCGGCCAGACGTTGCTCGTCGACAAGGCACCGAGCGCGACCGTCGTGTGGATCGGCGGCCGCGGCGCGAGCGACGACGCCATGGCCCGGCAATCGGTCGCGCAGCGCAACTTCTCGATCGGGAGCTTCGTCGGCGCAGGGCTGTGCGCGCTCGCGAGCCTCGTCCTCGTCGCCGTCGGCTTCCTCCGACGCGGCCAACCGTGATCGAGGGAAAGAGGAACAACGGCTAGCCGGCTGTCGTAGAGTCCGCCGTCGAACAGGAGGAGGACGGATGAACGGGCAGGGACAAGGCGGTGGATGGCCGCCTCCGCCAGGCGGAGGGGGACCCGGTGGCTACGGACCGCCGCAGGGTGGACCACCGCAGGGTGGACCGCCGGGGCCGGGAGGCTACGGACCGCCGCCGGGGCCCGGAGCGCCGGGTGGCTACGGACCACCGGGTGGACCGCCCCAGGGCGGACCGCCGGGATCGGGCTGGGGCCAGCAACCGCCGCCCGGTCCGGGAGGACCGCCGGGTTATGGCGGACCGCCACCGTCGGGCCCTGGAGGGTACGGTCCGCCGGGCGGGCCGCCGCCGGGTTACGGCGGGCCTCCACCGGCGCCCGCGGCGCCCGCGAAGAAATCGCGCTGGGGCCTGTGGCTGGGCACGTGCTGTGGCGGTTGCCTGCTCCTGTTCCTCGGCTGCATCGGGGGCGGCGCGTACCTCGGCTACCTCGAGGAGGGCCAGGACCGATACGAGCCCGGCGAAGAGGTCGTCGCGCAGCCCTACACACCGGACACGCAGTTCAACATCTTCCACTCGTGGACGGGCACGGGCCGGCGGACCTTCGCGTTGTGGCTCGAGGTCACCGCGCCGGCTCCCTCCGATCCGTCGATGGTGCCGTCCCTCGAGGGCCGCGCGGGCTGCGACAGCTACGGCACCCCGTACGAGCGAACCCTCTACCGCAAGCGCATCCAGCCGTCGTTCGACGTCAAGCGCTACACGCGCACGGCGACGACCATCAGCGCGTGGGTCGAGCTCGACCGCGAGTACGGCGCGCGATCGGGCGGCACGATCACCTGCACCGGCAACGTTCGCGTCGGCGTCGACGCGCTCGGCCGCTTCGTCCCTCTCTCCAACGTCACGACGCGGCTCGTCATGACCGCGCAGCCGCAACGCCCGAGCGACTGGGTGGACTGACGACCTGCCACCGATGAGCACGCGCATCGCGATCGAAGGCGCGTTCGGAGCGCTCGACCGCGACGAGCT
Source organism: Deltaproteobacteria bacterium (assembly GCA_020854145.1). Classification (GTDB taxonomy): domain Bacteria; phylum Myxococcota_A; class Polyangia; order Polyangiales; family JADZFZ01; genus JADZFZ01. Next base: position 7,398 of record JADZFZ010001143.1, read on the forward strand.
CGACCGACGCGTCGAACGTCGCGCGCGATGGCTGCGCGGCGAGGGCGCCGGGCCCGGCGATCGCGTGCTCGTCCGCGCGGCCACCGACCTGCCCACGCTCGAGACGATGCTGGCCACGTTGCGCCTCGGGGCGGTGCTCGTGCCGCTCGCGGAAGGCGCAACGGCCGGCGACGTCGAGCACGTGGTGCGCACGGTGTGCCCGCGCGTGCGGCTGGACCATCGAGCACCACCGGCCGATCCGACGACGCCCGCGCACGTGGAGCTGCCCGACGCGCCCGCGCCCGGAGATCCCGCGCTCGTCGTCTTCACGTCGGGCACGACCGGCAAGCCCAAGGGCGCCGTCCTCTCGCACGACGCCATCGACGCCTGCAACCGCGCGCTCGCCGACGCATGGACCTGGACCGAGGCCGACGTGCTCTCGCTGTCGTTGCCGCTGTTCCACGTCCACGGCTTGTGCCTCGGCCTGCTCGGCTCGCTCGCGCGCGGGGCGCGCGTGATCATCGAGCCGCGTTTCTCGGTGACGCGCGTGATCGAGCACTTCGATCGCGAGGGCGATCGCGATGCGCCGGCGGGTCGGGCGCGCGCGACGGTGCTCTTCTCCGTCCCGACGATGATCCACCGGTTGGTAGAGGTCGCGCAACGCGAAGGGGGAGCGGCCCGCGCGCTCGCCGGAGGTCGGCTGTTCGTCTCCGGCTCGGCCCCGTTGCCGCTGCGCGATCTCGTGCGGTTCCGCGCGGCGACGGGCCATCGCGTCGTGGAGCGGTACGGTCTCACCGAGACGCTGATGAACACCGCGAATCGGTTCGTGCCCGTCGCCTCGGCCCTCTCCGCGGGCGCGGAGGATGCGCGCGCGCTCCCCGATCACGAGCCGTCCGGTTACCGCGTGGGCTCGGTCGGACGCGCGTTGCCCGGCGTCGTGCTCGCGCTCGAGGACGACGACGCCCGCGCCGTAGCGCCTGGCGAGATCGGCGAGGTGACCATCGCGAGCCGTTCGCTCTTCGCCGGTTACGTCGCGGGCGTCGAGGGCGCTCGCGACGGCGTCGGCGGCACGATGGTGCTCGACCGCGGCCCCGCGATGAGAGCCGCGCCGCAACGTTTCGCGACGGGCGACGTGGGGCGCATCGACGAGGACGGATTCCTCTGGCTCCTCGGGCGAAAGACGACCGACGTGCTCAAGTCCGCGGGCTTCAAGGTGGGCGCCGGCGAGGTGGAGGCGGCGCTGCTCGAGCACCCTTCGGTCGCCGAGTGCGCCGTCGTGGGAGTCGCCGACGACGACCTCGGCGAGCGCATCGTGGCCGTCGTGGTCACGCGCGACGTCGCTGGACGCGAGCGCCCGGAAGCGCCCGAGCTGCTCGCGCACGCGGCCGAGATCCTCGCGCCCTACAAGCGACCGCGCGCCGTGCTCCTTCGCGACGCGCTTCCTCGCAACGCGATGGGCAAGATCCAGAAGAAGGCCCTCGTCGCGGAGCTCGGACGCAGCGAGGCGCCCTCGCCCCCTCGAAGAGACGCGCGTGACGAGGGTGAGCGCCCGTGACGCTCGTGGTCGCGCTCTCGGACCTGCACCTCGGCGACGAGGCGAGCGTCGCCAACGCGTTCGAGCAAGTCCCGCCGCGCGTCGCCGAGGCGCGGCTCGCGTTGCCCGAGGCGCCCGCCTTCGACACGCCGGGCGCAATCCGCGCACGACTGCAGCGCGCGCTCGAACGGAGCGGTGGCCCCCTCGAGCTCGTGTTGCACGGCGACGTGTTCGACCTGTCGAACGCCTCGCCGCGCGTGGTGCTCGCGCAGGGCCGCGCGTTCTTCGAGCGCCTCCTCGACGGGCTCTCGCCGGCACGCGTCACGTTCGTGCCCGGCAACCACGACCACCACCTCTGGACGGTGATCGCCGACGAACGCGCGTGGACGACGCTCGTCCGCGACGACCCCGGCGTGGTCGACCCGTTGTTCCTGCGCACGCCCTTCGACGGCTGGCCGCTCGACGGCGACGACGCCGCGACGGAGCTCCTTCGCGCCGTGTTCCCGCCGGCGCATCGCGGCGTGCTCCGCGTGGCGTACCCCGTCTACCGCACGGACGTCGCCGGACGGACGCTCGTCTTCCTGCACGGCCACCACGCCGACACGAGCAGCGCGTGGCCGGGACGGTTCCTCCTGCGCGCCGGCTCGCTCGAGGAGATCGAGGCCTTCACCAGCGGTTGGGTCGAGCTGATGTTCCACGGCCTCAAGCAGGCCGGACGCCTGACGGCGCTCGCGCACAAGACGTGGGCCGAGATCGCCCGCGCCAAACGAGCGTTGTCGGCCGCGACCGGGCGCGCCCGCGACCACGCCGACGTCGCACCCGGCGACGGGGCACGCGACGTCGGCCCCGCGCTCGCGCGCTTGCTCGAGCTCGCGCGCCGAGCCGAGCCGCTGCCCGCCGCCTTCGAGACGGTGTTCGGTCACACGCACCGCTACTGCGACGGCGCGCTCGGGCCCCACGGGCTCGTCTTCAACACCGGCGGCTGGCTCGCCACCCACCCGAACGCGGAGCGCCAGACGCGCCTCTTCCTGGCCGACGACCGGTCGAGCCGGGCCGAGCTCGTGTGCGTGCCTCCCGCGCGCTTCGCGCGAGCGCGCGCGCTCGACGAGGCGTGGCGCAAGACGACCCGCCTCGCGTTCGGGAGCGAGCGCGGCACCAACGACGGCAGCGTGAGCGTTTCCGGATGAAAGAGAAAAACGACAAGTCAGCCCGGCTGCGAAACCTGCCCTCGGTGGATCGTGTTCTAGGCTCCTCCGAGGTCGATGCGCTCACGAAGAGGCACGGGCGCGAGGTCGTCCGCGACGCCGCGCGTTCCGCCCTGGCCGAGGCGCGGTCGTCCATTCAGCAAAATGGCGAACCGCCCGCGATCACGGCGCGGATCGCCGAGCTCGTCACCGGGCGCCTGCGCGCCTCGTTGCGGCCCGTGTTGAACGCGACGGGCGTCGTGCTCCACACGAACCTCGGCAGGGCTCCGCTCGCCGCCGAGGTCGCGAGGCACGCGGCCTCCGTCGCGGCGTCGTACTCGACGCTCGAGCTCGATCTCGCGACGGGGGAGCGCGGCTCGCGGCAGTCCCACGTCGCCTCGCTGGTCGCATCCCTGTCGGGCGCGGAGGACGCGCTCGTGGTCAACAACTGCGCCGCGGCCGTGCTCCTCGTGGCGACCGCGTTGGCCGCCGGTCGCGACGTGATCGTCTCGCGCGGCGAGCTCGTCGAGATCGGCGGCAAGTTCCGCGTGCCCGACGTGCTCGCGTCGTGCGGCGCGCGCCTCGTCGAGGTCGGCACGACCAACAGGACGCGTCGCGACGACTACGCCCGCGCGTTGGGGTCGTCGACGGCGATGCTGCTCAAGGTGCACCGCAGCAACTTCGCGCTCGTCGGCTTCACCGAGGAGACCTCCGTCGCCGAGCTCGTCGCGCTGGCTGCAGCGACGTCGGGCAGCCTCTCCGGTCCGACGGGAGAGGCGCGGGGTGAGGGGTCGCCGCAGCCGGACGTCTCGCGCCCCGTGGTCGTCTACGACGTGGGCTCCGGCGCGATGGGCGATGGGCGCGTGGCCGGAGTGGCCGAGCCCACCGTGGAGCAGGCGATCCGCGACGGCGCGGACCTGGTCACCTTCAGCGGTGACAAGCTGCTGGGCGGTCCCCAGGCGGGCATCATCGTCGGCCGCCGCGCGCTGATCGAGCGGCTGCGCGCCCACCCGCTCGTGCGCGCGCTCCGACCCGGGAAGCTCGAGCTCGCCGCGCTCGAGGCCACGCTCGCGATGTGGCGCGACGGTCGGGCCGACGAGCTGCCCACCCGACGCGCGTTGTCACTGACCGTCGAGCAGCTGCGTGAAGCCTCCCTGCGGCTGCGCGATTCGATCGCGCGGCTCGTGCCCGCGATCGAGGTCGCGTCGATCGAGACCGAAGGGCGCGTCGGAGGCGGCGCATCTCCGCTCGTGTCGCTTCGGGGCCACGCGGTCGCCCTCCGTGCGGAGGCGAGCGTGGTCGAGCGCCTCGCCACGGAGCTGCGCCGTGGAGACCCACCCGTCATCGCGCGCGTGCACGAGGGTGCGCTCGTGATCGACCCCCGCACGTTGCTGGCGACCGTACGGGCTCCCGCTCCGGGCTCGACCGGCACCTCCGAGGTGCACGTCGGCACCCCGGAGACGGACGTCGAGCTGCTCGATCTCGTCGCGCGTCTCGTCGCCGGAGCGGCCTCGCGCGCCCTCTGCTAGTACCGCAGGTCGATGTCCCAACGTCCGACCGACGAGGACGACTCGTACGAGGAGTTCGTCCCGCCCGACGACCGGAACGTGCCCTCGCACGAGCCCGACCACGCGATCGATCCCGATGGCGCGCGCGAGCTCGCCGAGATCGTGACCTCGACGGGATCCATCGCGGCGCCTCCTCCCGACTCGTCGTCGGGCGACGTCGCCGCCCCCGTGGTCGAGCCTCCCGCGCTCGCCCCGCTGCCTCGATTCGATCCTCCGGCACCCGATCGCCTCGATCCCACGATCGCGTTCGAGACCGGGTCACGCGGCAACGACGACACGACCGGACCGCGCCTGTCGGCGGGGCTCGACGAGCGCGAGCACGGCGCCGACGCGCAGTCCCGCGACGCGTTCCTCCCGGACGCACCGCACGCCCTCGATCAGGTCCACGAAGCGGAGCCGATCTCCTCGACCGGAGACGCGCGAGCGCCGATCACCGAGAGCGACTCGCTCGCCGCGATGGATCGCTTCTCGTTCGCGGGCGCCTCGCTGCTGCCGTCGGCGGTCCGCACGGCGCCGCGCCGCGTGATCGCCGTCGGCGGATCCAAAGGCGGGACCGGCAAGACGTTCCTCGCCGCCAACCTCGGGCTCTACCTCGCGCAGCTCGGCCGTCAGGTGGTCCTCGTGGACGCCGATCTCGGCGGCGCGAACCTCCACACGTGCCTCGGCGTCGCGCGGCCCGAGCACGCCGCCGATCTCTCGCGCGGCGGCCGAAAGGGCTTCGACCTCACCCTGGGCATCAGCCAGACGTCCATCCCCGGCCTGCACCTGCTGTCGGGCGCCGCGGACGTCTTCGGCGCCGCGAACCTCAAGGGCGCCAAGAAGACGCGCCTTCTCGAGCAGCTCCACGCGTTGCCCACCGACTACGTCGTCATCGATCTCGGAGCGGGCACCGGCTTCAACGTGCTCGACCTCTTCCTCGCGGCGGACATCGGCGTCTTCTTGACGTTGCCCGAGCCGACGTCGCTCGAGAACACCTACCGGTTCCTGCGCGCCGCGTTCATCCGGCAGATCCGCCGGGCCGTCGCGGAGACCGACGACGGCGAGGCGTCCGACGCGCGTCAGAAGCAGATCGACCGCATCGTGGGCGACCTCGGCGGGCTGCCCGCGCCGATCGATCTCGTCGGCGCCATCGAACGTCAGATGCCCGACGCGGCCGAGCGCGCGCAGCGCGAGCTCGACACGTTCCGGCCGCGCATCGTCGTCAACCAGGCGCGCCTGCGGGCGGACCTGGAGCTCGGCGACGCGCTGCGGTCCGCCGCGCGCCGAAGGCTCGGCATCCGCGTCCACTACCTGGGACACATCGAGTACGACGACACGGTGTGGCTCTGCATGCGGCGCCTGCGTCCGCTGCTCATCGAGAGCCCCGGCACGCGCGCCAGCAAGAACATCGAGCGCATCGCCCGGCGCGTGCTGGCGGTCGACGCCGGCAAGGATCGACACGTCGAGCCGAGCGTCCCGCCGGGCTCGCACTACGACCTGCTCGAGGTCGACCGCGGCGCGACCGACGAGGAGATCCGGCGCGCCTACAAGCGCGCGCGCGACATCTACGGCCCCGAGTCGCACGCGGTCTACGGGCTCTTCGAGCCGAGCGAGCTCGATGCGCTGCGCACGCGCATCGACGAGGCCTACGACGTCCTGCTCGATCCGGCGCTGCGCCGACCCTACGATCTCAGCATCTTCCCCGACCAGGACGAGCGCGCGCCCAATCCCGAGAGCGTCTCCGAGGTGCCCGTCGAGGACGCCATCCCACCCCCCATCATCACCCCCGAGAGCGAGTTCACCGGCGCGCTGCTCCGACAGGTCCGCGAGTCGCAGCGCATCGATCTCCGCGATGTCAGCGCGCGCACCAAGATCGGTCTCAGCCACCTGCGCGCGATCGAAGACGACGACTTCGCCGCGCTGCCCGCCGTCGTCTACGCGCGCGGCTTCGTGCAGGAGCTCGCCAAGTACCTCCGCCTCGACCCCGACCAGGTCTCCAAGACGTACATCCGCCGTTACCGCCGCTACCTCGACGC
>JADZFZ010001144.1 GCA_020854145.1 Deltaproteobacteria bacterium
CGCGGGGGACGCAGGGGGCGCAGAGGGTGGCGAGGCCGCCGTGTGCGCACAGGGCGCGTCGGGCGGTCTCGCGGGCTGCGGGGTCGTCGGGGAGTCCGGGGCCGCGGTCTTGGAGGGCGTTGCGGCGGGTCGAGAGGCACGCGCGTACCTCGTCGGTGAACCCGGCGAGGTCGCCGGGTCGGGACTCGACGCGGGCGAGGACGATGAGATCGGTTCCGATGGGCAGCACGATCGGGGTGCCTGGCGGGTCGCCTCGATAGGCATGGTCGGAGAAGGTCGTGCTGGTGACGTCGCCCGCGCCGAGAATGGTGGTGTCGGGATCGCCGCGGTGAAACCAGGGGGTCGTGCGGAGGCGGGGACCGGTGGCGAATCGGGAGCTCGGGCACGAGCGGGCGAGCTCCTCGTCGATGGCTGCCGGGTCGTCGCCGCGCGCCAGACGGGATTGAATGCTCTCGGCGAGCGCTCGGGCGCTCTCGGCCATGCGCTGGCGATGGAGCATGCGTGTCGCGATGGCGAGCAGCGCGGTCTCACGCGGGATGTCTCCACTGCGTCGACCTTCGACGAAGAGAACGTGAATCCCGAATCGGGTGCGAATGACCCGCGAGCGGCGACCGACGCGCGTCGAGAACATCGTCGTGTCGAAGGGCTCCACCATTCGGCCCCTTTGGTTCCAATCGAGGTCGCCGCCGCGTCGCGCGCTGCCGGGATCCTCGCTGAGCTCACGCGCCAGGGCGGCGAACGATTCGCCGCGTCGCAGACGTGCGACGATTCCATCCATTCGCGCTCGTGCAGCGCGCTCGGCAGCTTCGTCCGCGCGCTCGTCGAGCCTGATCAGGATGTGGCGCGCACGGACCTGCAGCGGGAGGTCGATCCATCGGTGTCGCTCGGTCTCGTAGGTCGACTCGACCACTCCCCGATTCGCCGCGAGCCACTGGGCTGCCTCGCGCGGGTTGGGCTCGGGCGTGTCGTCGAGGTCGAGAGGCGAGATGTCGACGAGCTGGGCCCGACGCCGCTCGGCCTCGGCGAGGTACGACGACCACACCGGGTGGAACGTGGGGTCCAGCGAATCGGCGCTCGACTGGAGCGGTGGCTCGGCCCTTTCCTGTGCCGAGACGATCGGCGGCGACGGGGCGCGCACAGTCGGTCCAGCCGCCGGGGCTGCGCACGCGCTGGCGGCGCCGAGGCACGATATCGCGATTCCCAGCATCGACCGGGCGCCGATCCCGAGAGTCGGGCGCCCGATCGCGTCGAGAATCGCCGCGCCGCGGTTCACGGAGGAGGCAGCGTCGAAGGGATCAGGTCGAGCAGGTAATAGTTGGGGTCGACCACGGCGCCCGATCGCGACGAGATGCAGACGAGGAAGTCGCCGCCGGTCGCGGCGGGGACCTGGGCAAAGTCGCAATAGGGGTCGGCGCGGTCGCCGTCGACCGTGGTGATGTCGCCGACGGGCGGCGTGATGAATGCCGTGAGATCGCTGGTGCACGTGCTCGGACCGGTGCGCATCCCCACCGCGAGCGATCCTCCGGCCGGTGCTGCGATGGTGAAACAGTCGCGGTCGGGCGGCATGGTGGTCAGCGTGCCGCGGATCGTCGTCCGACCGGCGATCGCCGTGGGCATGCTCGTGCTGCCGAAGTCGGTCGTCTCCGTGACCATCGGCACCATGGTGCAAGTCCCACCGACACACTCGGTCCCGCCACCGCAGAGGTCGGCGTCGGTGCACATGGCGCCTGGAGCGAGGCGACGCCGCAGCTGGACGTCGAGCTCGTACGCGCCGGAGGCCGTGCTGTATGCATCGATGATGAAAGCAATCGTCTCGCCCGCTCGAACATCGGTCAGCGAGACCGTGCCGAACGAGCCGGTCGAATCCTGACAATCGGAGGTGCTGGCGGGGTTGCGGCACTCGCGTCGCGCTGCGATGACCAGATCGTCGAAGTCCGGGGCGTTGTGGAATGCCTCGACGTCGGCGTCGTACGGCATGGTCAAGAGGTGCGCGACCTCGGGCCCCGTGTTCGTGCCCCCGCACATCGCGAGCTCCGTGAGCTCCATCGAGCCCGTCGCGGACGTGTCGCCCGTGTAGAGGATGTGGCCCGACATATCGGGCGCCGGAAGGGTCACGGTGCGCACTCCGGGACCGCACCCGGTGTCGGCGGGTGCCATCACCGTCCAGCGCACGGTGCGCTCGGTCGTCCCCATCGGGTTCGTCGCCGTCAACGTGGCCTCGCCGTTCTCGGTCGGGCTGAACTCGAGCTCGCCCATCTTCGCGGAGCCCTGCCCGATGCCGAAGCCGCCGCCCGCCATGATCCGCCCGGGCTCGTAGAGCACGACCTCGAAGGAGCGCGTGCCGTCGGGGCTCTCGATGCCGACGCCTTGGTCGCCGCCGTCGATGCCCGGCGCGAGATCGCGATAACGCATCTCGATTCGCCCATTCTCGAAGAGGACGATCTGGAACGTCAGCGGGCCCTCGCCGCCGAGGGTCGTGATGTTCGTCCATTGAATGATCGTTCGGCGGTTCGGCGCCGTGCCGAGCGTCTGGTAGACGACCTGCCCGGCATCGCAGGTGAGATCGTCCCACAATGCCGCGATGATCCCGTCGGGCGCGCCGCTGTACGGGAACGCAGGAGAATAGGGTGAGTAGCTCTCGTGGCTCGCGGCGACGTAACCATTGGTCGATGCGCTCAGCATCGTGATGGGCGTTCCGAAGAGGGGGAACGAGAAGCCGATCGGGAACGGCGACGACCACGAGTCGTCGCCGACTGCGTCGAGGTCGCTCCCGGTTGCGGAGATGTCCTCGAAGCTGCCGACGACGCCGTCCTCGAAGTAGCCGTCGAAGCCGCTGATCGACACGGTCTCGGCGTCCGTCGTGGTCCAGCGGATGCGCGCGCGATCCCGCCACGCCAGCGTCGTGGAAGCCGCGGCGGGACCGCCGGAGGTCGCGTTCTCGATGGTGAAGGTGACGTCGGGCGGACGCGTGTAGACGGTCACGCGCACGCTCGCGCTCGCACGTTCGTCGCACGAGCCCGTCGCGCGCAACGTGAACACGGTCGACTCGGTCAGAGGCACGGCCAGCATGCCCGAGTCGATCATCCCGCCGGGGATGGTCAGCGGGCCGCCGGGCTCGGCCGTGATCTCGACCGACGTCGCCGAGACGGTCGCCCACCGCAGGGTGGTCGTTCCGCTCGAGCCGAGCGTCATCGGCGTCGCGGTGAACTCGGTCACTGCCGCGCCGGGTCGGGTGCGGACCTCGAGGCGCTCTTCGGTCATGCCGCCGGGGCCGATCGCGCGCACGCGGATGACGCCGTCGCCCGGGACGGGCGTCGGGAACTCGCCCATCGCGACCTCGCCGCGATCGAGGACGGCGACGATGAGGCGTCCCGTCGACTGCAGCAGCTCGAGGCGATTCGCGCCGGTCGTCGTCCAGCTCACGGTGACGTCCGAGCCGGTGCAGACCTCCATCGGCTCGAAGGTCGCCGTGAGCGTCGGTGGAGCGCCCATCTCCGCGCGTCCACCGTCGGGAACGCCCATCTCGGTGCTGCCGCCCTCGCGCGCGTCCGGTGTCGCGTCCGGGATGCCCATCTCCCCGCCCGCGTCGGGGCCCGTGTCGGGGGTGCCGCTGTCGCGTCCACCCGTGTCGGGCAATGCCGTGTCGGAGCCCGAGTCCGTGAACATGAAGCCGCCGTCGTCGTCGCCGCACGCGACGAGCGCGATCGAGCCGGCAAACGCGGCCAGCGGAAATGCCAGGAATCGGAGCCAAACCAACAAACGCCTGCGCATGACCTTCTCCCGTTCGGGCGAGACCGACGTGGTCGCTGGACGACCCACCCCCGCCGAAGCCGCGAACATTGCGATCCACCCTTCCCGCAGGCAAGTCGCCTGTTGCGGCGCCGGCCAGACCTGTGGCCGCGCTCACACCGACGCCCGCCCACGTGGGGACGGCGACTCGGCCGCGTGTCCGCGGGCACACGCGGCGTCGGCTCGACCGCCCGGCGCGAGGCTCGCCTCCGGCTGGCGCGGGCGTTGCCGATGCGCGTCGCCATGAAGACGTGGCCAGTCGGAGGGTTGATCGCCGCTGCTTTCGTCGTCTCGTCGCTCGCCGCGATCGGGCCCGAGTCGCCGCTGCTCGACACGGCGCACGCGCAGCCGCGTCCGGCGCCCGGCGCCACGGGCGCAGCGGCCGGCCAGCGTATCGGCGAAGGCATGATGTACGGGCGCAACGAGCGCGGCGAAGAGAGGCCGTTCTCGCTCGAGCGCACCGACGTCGAGGGACGTATCGGCGGCCGTCTCGTCGAGGTCACGGTCACCCAGAGCTTCCTCAACCCGTACCCGACGCCGCTCGACGCGCGCTACGTCTTCCCGCTGCCCGAGGACGCCGCCGTGCACGAGATGGTCATGGTGGTCGGCGACCGCATCGTGCGCGGCGAGATCCACGAGCGACGACGCGCCGAGGAGATCTACGAGCGCGCGCGGAGCGAAGGCCGGCGGGCGGCGCTCCTGACCGAGCAGCGCGACAATGTCTTCACCCAATCGGTCGCGAACATCGGACCGCGCGAGCGCATCCTCGTGCGCATCGGGTACACGCACCTCGCGCGTCGTGTCCGAGCGAGCGGCTCGACGCCCGGCGGCTACGAGGTGGTGTTCCCGATGGTGGTCGGGCCGCGCTACACGCCCGGCGACACGCTCGCCTGCGCTGGGGACGGGTGCGCGACGCAGCCACCGCAGAGCCAGAACCCACCGCGTCGCACCGAGAGCGTCTCGCCGCCCGTCGCGCGCCACGCGCGGCTCGTGGCGAACGCCGTGCGGATGCGCTGGCTCATCGACGGAGGCGGGACGGCCCTGTCGTCGGTCGCATCACCCACGCACGCGCTCGAGGTCGCGAGACCCGACCCGACGCACGCGAGCGCGACGCTCGAAGCGCGCGAGGTCCCGGCCGATCGCGACTTCGTCCTGCGCTGGTCGCTCCAGGCGGACACCCCACGCATGTCGCTGCTCGCGCACCCTCCGCGCGCGGACGAGGACGGCTACGTCGGGCTCCTCCTCGAGCCCCAGGCCGTCGTCGCCCCGGCGCAGGCGACGCCTCGAGAGCTCCTCTTCGTCGTGGACACGTCGGGCTCGATGTCGGGCGAGCCGCTCGCACGCGTGCGCGCGGCGATGCACCGGGCGCTCGATGGGATGCGCCCGACCGACACTTTCCAGATCATGCGTTTCTCCTCGGGCGTCAGCCGGCACGCTCCGCAGCCCGTCGTCGCTACGCGCGAGGAGATCGCGCGCGGCCATGCCTACGTCGACCGCATGGGCGGATGGGGGGGCACCGAGATGCTCTCCGGCGTCCGTGCGGCGCTCGGCCTCCCGCCGTCTCCAGGTCGCTTGCGGATCGTGCTGTTCATGACCGACGGCTACATCGGCAACGACGCCGAGGTCGTGCGCGCCATCCACGACCAGATCGGCCCGGCGCGGCTCTTCAGCTTCGGGGTGGGCTCGTCGGTCAATCGCGATCTCCTGCAGCGAATGGCCGACGTCGGGCGCGGCCAGGCCGAGATCGTCACGCTCGAGGAGCCGGTCGAGCCCGCAGTGGAACGGTTCTACGCGCGCATCGATCGGCCGAACCTCACCGACGTCACCATCACGGCCGAAGGCCTCGAGCTACGCGATCAGTACCCGCAGACGATCCCCGATGTCTTCGCCGACCAGCCGGTGTCGATCGTCGCGCGCTACCCGCGAGGCGGGCAGGGCGCGATCGTCCTGCGCGGCCGTGTCGCAGGTCGTCCGTTCGAGCAACGCGTCGCGCTGACCCTGCCGGAGCGAGCCGCGACGCAAGCGTCACCGCCTTCGGGGGCACCGGCTGCTCCGGCTCGGGCCGACGACGAGAATCGCGCGCTCCGGTACGTCTGGGCGCGTGCGCGAATTCGCGACCTGCAATGGGAGCAGATCGAAGTCGAGCGACCCGAGGTCGTCGAGCGAATCACGCGGGTTGCGCTGCAATATCACCTCGTCACCCCCTACACGGCATTCGTCGCCGTCGAGCGGGAGATGGCTCCCGTGGACCGGGCGCGCGTCCAGCGGGAGTCGGCGCGCGTCGCATTGCCCGCCGGGCTCGATTACGACGCGATCTTCGGAAGGGCGGGGCGTGGTCAGACGACCGCGTCGCTGTCGCCGGCACGACTGCAGCCCGGCGACCCGGAGATCCTCGTGCACGCACCCGAGGACGCGCTTCGCGTGACGGCGACGTTGCCATGGGGTGACGAGGTCGAGTGCGCGTGGCAGCCCGACGAGAACGCGTGGATGGGCCGATTCCTCGTGCCGCGCGGGACACCCGACGGGACGTATCGCGTCAACGTGCGGGTCGTCGGCCGGCGCGGCGACGAGCAGCGTGTGTTCCTCTTCTATCGCGTCGACGCGACGGCTCCCGTGGTGCGGGCGCAGGCCTGGCGCGAGGGCGCGTTCGTGGTCGTGCGGGCGATTGCGGTCGAGCACGTGTACGA